>NZ_JAVDUZ010000005.1:0-393521 GCF_031456585.1 Variovorax sp. 3319 | reverse complement strand
CGCCGCCCGCGCCGCCGCCGCCGCCCTGCGAGAAGGCGTTGCCGCCCGCACCGCCGGCCCCGCCGGTGAGCACGCCGCTGCTGGCGACATCGGCCGCGGGGTCGAGCAGCGTGGCGCCAGGGCCGCCTGCACCGCCGCCGCCGGCGGCCCAGTAGCCGTTGCCGCCCGCGCCGCCCGCACCGCCGGTGGCCGAGAAGGTGGCTGCGGTGGTGGCCGGGCCCATGGCGTTGCCTACATGGCCGCCGCCGCCGCCGCCGCCATAGCCGTTGCCGTTGGCGAAGTCGCCGGTCTGCGATTGGCCGGCCGCACCGGCGTCGCCCTGCCAGGTGCCGGGGCCCACCAGGGTGGTGGAAGCTCCTGCGGCGCCGCCTGCGCCGGGGGTGGCGCCGGCGAAGCTGCCGATGTCGGCGCTGCTGCCGGCGCTGGCGCCGGCCTCGGTGGAGGCGCCGCCGTCGCCGCCGTGGGCGTTGACGGTGGTGTCGTTGAGCCCGCCGCTGCCGCCCTGGGTATCGCTGCCGCCGCTGCCGGCGTGCAGGGAGGTGTCGCTCGTGGGCTGGCCGCCGGCGGCGCCGGCGGCGCCTGCGGGCAGGGCCAGGGCTGCGCCGAGCAGCAGCACGGACAGGGCGATGGCGTGCAGGGGCAGGTCGGCCCGATCAGGTGTGCCGATCTGCGGATTCCAGAATGTGCGAATAGTCTTGTCCACAACCTCTTCCTTCATGCTTAAGTTCATTGCGACCGCATCCAGGCAGGTGTTGGAAAGTTGCTCCCTGATGACCCGGAACCAGTCCGCCAGAGCAATGTAAACAGATGTACTAACTCGTGACATACCCCATCAGGTACCTCGTTTGAGGCGGCTCGGCTCGGCTGCTTTTGGGAGGCGCTTACCGAACCAGCCAAGCACTCGCACGCGTTTCGCGCTACCGCCGACGGAAACCTGGCGCGGATACACGTCGCTGCGACAAGATGTAATTAATGTTTCTACAGGCGAGGCTGCGCGAACATGGCGAGCTTCGGAGTGGATGACTCGAAGCGCTGCAAAATGTTAAATTCGTAAAAAAGGCCAACTCGACTGCGATCCTTCTTGCGTTCGCACGCGGGACCGGGAGATGGCCTCCGCACGGAGCGGTTCTGCAGCATTGCCGTCCTCACGCGGCGATCCGCAGCGCTCCAGGTAACCACCTTGCTCCCGGATTTACGGTCACATGACATCTTCATTTGTCCTTTCAGCCGCGCGCGTGCCGTCTGCCCGCCCGCGATCCCTTGCCTCCTGCTTCCTTGCCCTGCTCCTGGGCGTCATTGCGTTGCTGTCCGGGTGCGGCGGCGGCTCGGCGGGCGGCGTAGGCTTTGTCGGCGGTGTTCCCGCCGGCCCGCAACCGCCCACGGGATTGAGCTACGCGATGACTTCGGCCGTCTACGAAGTGGGCCAGCCGGTTGTGCCGAACCGCCCCAGCGCAAGCGGTGGCGCCGTCGAGCGCTATTCGGTTGCACCGCCGCTGCCGGCCGGCCTGGCGCTTGACCCCGCCACTGGCGTCATCAGCGGAACGCCCACCGCGGTCGCACCGTCCACCGTGTATGTGGTTACCGCCGAGAACGCCGGCGGCAACACAACGGCCCGTGTGGAAATAGAAGTGCGCAGCACACCCGCCGCGCCGGCCGGGCTGACCTATCGCGTCGTGTCTGCGGTCTACACCGTGGGTGAGACCATTGCGCCGAATGCACCCAGCAGCAGCGGCGGTCCGATCACCGGCTACGCCGTCGCACCGGCGCTCCCCGCCGGACTGCTGTTCGATGCGCAATCGGGAGTCATCAGCGGAACACCCACCGCGCCGGCCGCCGAGGCCGACTACATCGTCACCGGCAGCAACGCGGCCGGGTCGGCCATGGTCACGCTGCGGCTCGCCGTCAACCCGGCACTGGTGGCGCCCGCCAGCGTGAGCTATGCCACGCCCGATGCGCTGTACGTGACGAGCGAGCCCATCGTTCCCAACACGCCGCAAGTCACCGGCGGCGTGGCCTCCGCGTTCTCGGTCTCGCCGGCGCTGCCCGCGGGCCTGAGCCTGAACACGCTGACCGGCGCAATCACCGGTACGCCGACCGCACTGCAGCGGCAAGCGACGTACACCATTACCGCAAGCAACAGCGTGGGCTCGGCGCAAACGCAGATCCGGATCACCGTCACGGGGCGCGGGAGCTGGACAACGCTAAGCGCGGTTCCGCTCGCCCGGCACTATTTTGCGATGGTGCGGCTGTTCGACGGCAAGGTGCTGGTCATCGGCGGGTTCGCGAGCGGCAGCGTCACCAATTCAGTGGTCATCTACGACCCTGCAACCGAAAGCTGGTCGCCCGCAGCACCGATGTTGTCCGCGCGCTCCGATCCGTCGGCAACGGTGCTGCCGGATGGCCGCGTGCTGGTTGCCGGAGGCAATACGACTGTCATCTCAACCGTTGCGACCGCCGAAATCTACGATCCGGCAGCCAACACCTGGACCGCGACCGCCAGCATGGCCGAAGCCCGCACCCGGCAAACGGCCACGCTGCTCCCGAGCGGCAAGGTTCTGGTCATCGGCGGCTACGACAGCACCGGCAGTACCACGTTCTCACAGACGGCCGAAATGTACGACCCTGCGCTCGGCACCTGGACTGCAATGGCCACGCAACTGGCGAGTGCGCGCGGCCAGCACGCGGCGCAACTGCTGCCGGGCGGCAATGCCGTGCTGCTGATCGGCGGCGTCAACAGAACCGGGTTCGTGGACACTGCCGAACTGTTTCCCGTCAACGGCAGCGGCAGCACCACGGTGCTGCCGGGCACGGTTCCGGGTGGCAACGTCTACACCTCGGTGCTGCTCGACGACGGCAGCGTGCTCGCCATGTGCGACCGTAGCAATACCGCCTTGCGCTTTCATCCTGACACCTCGAGCTGGACGACGAGCACCTTCAGCGCCACGCGCTCGCTGCCCACCATGACCACGCTCGCAGACGGGCGGGTTTTGCTGGCCGGGGGAGTCGGCGGCGGCGGTGTTCGGCTGACGACGGCCGACATCTACAACCCCGATTCGAATGTGTGGACCACGGCCGCCCCCATGGCCACCGGACGCAGCGGAGCCTCGGCCGTGCTGCTGAACGACGGCAGCGTGCTGGAAGTGGGCGGGTTCAACGGCACCAGCCTCGATTCCACCGAACGCTACACGCCATAGCCAGCGAGGCGCGCGCCTTATCTTGAAGCACAGCTTCAAAAGGCATGCTGCATTGGCCACTATTTCTTTCAGACCCCGGTCTCTACAGTCGCGCATCGCACGATGAGCGACCCAACAAGAAGGGGCTGAAAGAAATGACCGAAAACCAGAATCCGCATCGCGGCCCCAGCCGCACCACCGCCGTTTCGCGCGGGGTGCTCGCTTCCCTCGTGGCGCTGCCATGCATCGCCGCCGGGATTGCCTGGCCCGCACCAGCTTCAGCCAGCCAGGCGCTGGCCCAGAAGTATTCGTGCGTTGCGTGTCATCAGCCGGCCACCAAGGTCGTGGGCCCCTCCTGGAAAGACATCGGCGCAAGGTACGGCGACGGCAAGGGAACGGCCGCGCAACTGGCCGCCAGCATCAAGGCCGGCAGTTCCGGAAAGTGAGGCTCGATGCCGATGCCCCCGCAAGCACAGGTTCCCGAGGCCGACGCACAGTTGCTCGCGCAATGGCTGCTCGACGGCGCCAGGTAGTCAAAAGAAACCATCACACCCCACCCTGCGGAGAACAGAACATGAGCGCGCTCCACGTCAATGGCCGTGAACACACGGTCGACGCCGATCCCGGCACCCCCATCCTCTGGGCCCTGCGCGACACGCTGGGCATGACCGGCACCAAGTTCGGCTGCGGCGCCGCGCTGTGCGGTGCCTGCACCGTGCACCTGGACGGCCAGGCCATCCGCTCGTGCATCACGCCCATCTCGGCGGCCGAGGGCAAGAAGATCGTCACCATCGAAGCCGCCACCGACGGCAGCGACCGGGTCGGCGCGGCCGTGCATGCTGCTTGGGTGAAGCACGATGTGGCGCAGTGCGGCTACTGCCAGAGCGGCCAGATCATGAGCGCCACCGCATTCATCAAATCGCTGCCGCCCGGCAAGCAGCCCAGCGCGGACGAGATCGACTCGGCCATGGCCGGCAACATCTGCCGCTGCGGCACCTATGCCCGCATCCGGGCCGCGGTGGCCGATGCCGCCAAGACCCTGGCCTGAAGGAGCACGCTACATGTTGCCCACCCATATCGATCCGAGCGAACTCCCGCGCGCCCTGCAACGCCTGCTGGCCGCAAGCCAGCCTGACGCCGGCGCCGCCGCCCTGCCCCGCCGCAGCTTCTTGAAGCTGGCGGGCGTGGGCGGTTTGGCGATTGGCGCCTTTCCGCACATGGCCATGGCGCAAACCGACGGTGCGGCCAAAGCGGCCGGCGGACTCAAGCCCACGCAGCAGCCGCTTGCCTTCGTGCAGATTGCCCGCAACGGCGAGGTCACCGTCACCCACAACCGGCTTGAATTTGGCCAAGGCGTGCAAACGGGCTTGCCGATGATCCTGGCCGAAGAGCTCGATGCCGACTGGAGCCTGGTGCGCAGCAAGAGCGGCACCAACGATGCGGCCTACCACGACCCCGTCTTCGGCATGCACCTGACAGGCGGCTCCAACTCCATCAAGAACAGCTTCACGCAATACCGCGAGCTTGGCGCCCGTGCACGGGCCATGCTGCTGTCGGCCGCAGCCGCAAGGTGGAATGTGGACGTGGCCACGCTGCGCACGCAAGCCGGCACGGTGCTGGGCCCGGGCGGACGCAAGCTGGGCTACGGCGAACTGGCCGAAGCCGCCATGGCCCTGCCGGTGCCCGAGAAGGTCACGCTCAAAGACCCGAAGGACTTCCGCATCATCGGCCGGCCCACCACGCGGCTGGACGCACGCGCCAAGAGCAGCGGCCGGCAAGACTTCGGCATCGACGTCAAGCAGCCCGGGCAGCTTACCGCCGTGGTGGCGCATCCGCCGGTGTTCGGTGCGCGGCTCAAGTCCGTGGACGACAGCGCGGCGCGCGCCGTGAAGGGCGTGAAGGCGGTGCTGCGCGTGCCGCTCGATCGCGGTGCCGAAGGCGTGGCCGTGGTGGCCGACGGTTACTGGCCGGCCAAGATGGGCCGCGACGCGCTGAAGCTGCAGTGGGACACCTCCGCCGTTGAAAAGGTCGACAGCGAGAAGCAGCTGGTGCAGTACCGCGAACTGGCCGCCAAGCCCGGCCCGCGCAAGTTCGACGCCGACATGGCGCCGCTGGCCAAGGCGCCCCGGCAGCTGGAAGCCGAATTCGTGTTTCCCTACCTGGCCCACGCGCCCATGGAGCCGCTGAACTGCACGGTAAAACTGTCGGCCGACCGTGCCGAACTGTGGGTCGGCACGCAGAGCGCGGGGCTGGACGCCGCCGCCGCGGCGCGCACACTCGGCCTCAAGCCCGAGCAGGTGAGCGTGCATGTGCAAATGGCAGGCGGCGGCTTCGGCCGGCGCTTCGTGGGCTCCAGCGACTACGTGGTCGAGGCCTGCCAGATCGCCAAGGCCGCGCGCACCGCGGGCCTCACTGCACCGGTGCGCCTGCTGTGGAGCCGCGAGGACGACATCAAGGGCGGCTACTACCGCCCCATGCACCTGCACCGCGCCCGCATCGGCTTCGACGAGCGCGGCAAGGTGCTGGCATGGGACCACGTCATCGTGGGCCAATCGATCCTTACGGGCACGGTGTTCGAATCGTTCCAGGTGAAGGACGGCATCGATGCCTCGGCCACCGAAGGCATGCGCGAGCCGTATCCGCTGCCGATGCGCCTTACCGTGCACCACCCCAAGGTGAACGTGCCGGTGCTGTGGTGGCGCAGCGTGGGTTCCACGCACACCGCGTTCGTGATGGAAACACTCATCGACGAAATCGCGCACAGCACCAGGCAAGACCCGGTGGCCTATCGCATGCAGCTCTTCGGAGACAAGCACCCGCGCCATCGCGCCGCGCTGCAAATGGCGGTCGACAAGAGCGGCTACGGCAAGAAACAACTGGCACAGGGCCGGGCCTGGGGCGTGGCGGTGCACGAGTCGTTCGAGTCGGTGGTGGCCTATGTGGTCGAAGCTTCGGTGAAAGACGGCCAGCCGGTGCTGCACCGCGCCACCGCCGGCGTGCACTGCAACCTGGCCGTCAATCCGCGCAGCGTCGAGGCGCAGGTGCAGGGCGCCGCGGTCATGGGCCTGTCGATGTGCCTGCCCGGCGGCGCCATCACACTGAAAGACGGCGAGGTGCAGCAAAGCAACTTCGGCGACTTTGCCGTGGCCCGCATCACCCACATGCCTGAGTTCGAGGTGCACGTGGTGCCCAGCGCCGATGCGCCCACCGGCATCGGCGAGCCCGGGTTGCCGCCGCTGGCACCGGCGTTCGCCAACGCGCTCGCACGGCTCACGGGCAAGCCGCTGCGCCAACTGCCCTTCAACCTGGCGTAAGCCCGCGCGGCAAGGCTCAGTCCGCCTGCACGCCCGCTGCGCGAATCACCTTGCCCCACTTCTCGGTCTCGGCCGCGAGGTGGGTGCGCAGCGCCTCGGGCGTGACCTTCTCCATGGGCACGGCCTCGGTGCTGAGCTCGGCAAAGCGCTGCTTGACCATGTCGTCCTGCAGCGCCACGCGCAGCGCAGCGTTGAGCTTTTGCATGACGGCCGGCGGGGTGCCCTTGGGCGCATAGATGCCGTGCCACACCTTCACGTCGAAGCCCTTGAGCCCCTGCTCGTCGAGCGTGGGAATGTTGGGCATGCTGGCCAGCCGCCTGGGCGTGGTTACGCCGAACACCTTGACGCGGTTGCCGTCCTTGATGACCGGTGCGGTCTGCGTGGTCTGGTCGCACAGCAGGTCGACCTGCCCGCCCATCACATCGTTGAGCGCGGGGCCCGCACCCTTGTAGGGAACGGTGGTGAGCTGCACGCCGATCTGGTGGGCAAAGAGCATGCCGCACAGCTGCGACACGGCACCAACGCCGGCGTTGGCAAGCGTGACCTTGTCCTTGTTGGCCTTCACATAGGCCAGCAATTCCTGGAAGTTGTTGGCCGGGAAATCCTTGCGTGAGAGCAGCGTCATCGGCACGTCCATCACCTGGCCGACGTATTCGAAGTCTTTCAGCGGGTCGTAGCTGAGCTTCTTGTAAAGCGCCGGCGCTGTGGCCATGCCCATGTGATGGATCAGGATGGTGTAGCCGTTGGGCGCCGCCTTGGCCACCCGCCCGGGTGCGATGGTGCCGCCCGCACCCACTGTGTTCTCGACGATGACCGTCTGCCCGAGCGATTTGCCCATGGGAATGGCCAGCATGCGCGCCACCACATCGGTGGGGCCGCCGGCCGAATACGGCACGACCATGGTGATGGGCTTGTCAGGCCAGGGCGCCTGTGCAGTGGCCGGTGTTTGCGCGGCCAGCAGGCAGGCGCCCAGCGACGCGGCCAGCACCGCCTTTGTCTTCCAGTTTCTTGTTGCTTTCACTTCGTTGTCTCCTTGAGGTTATTGGTTTGGAATGTTCGAAGCGCCGCCGCCTTCAGGGCGGGGCTTGCGACTCGAGCGCAAGCAGCCGCTCCGCGAGCCGCACCACCGGCGCGTCGACCATGCGTCCGTCGAGGCTGACGACACCGCCGCCCGCAGCCCGGGTCGCATCCATCACGCGGCGTGCCCATGCGAGCTCGTCGGGGTTTGGGCCGAGCGCGGCATACACAGGCGCGACCTGGTCCGGGTGAATGCAAAGCTTGGCGCCGAAGCCGCCGCGACGTGCGCGTGCCGCATCGCTGGCAAGCCGCACCGTGTCGCGCCAATCGGGCGTCACGCCGTCGATGGGCGCTGCAAGGCCGGCGCGGCGCGAAGCCAGAACCAGCGCCAGGCGCACCGGCACCAGCTCCGCTTCGTTCGCATCGCAGGCAAGCCCCAGGTCGGCCTGGAAATCGAGGTTGCCGAATGCGAGCCGGAGCACCTGCGGCGCGGCCGCCAGTTCGCGCGCGGCTTCCAGGCCCGCGGCCGATTCGATCAACGGCACGAGCAGGCCCTTCGGACCGATGGCCGCACCGAGCCGCTGCAAGTCGGCAGCACGCTCGGCCTTGGGCAGCATCACGCCGGCAATCAGGCCTTGTGCGGCGAGCTCGCCCACCTCGGCAAGGTCATGGCCGTGCCACGGCGTGCCGCACGCATTGATGCGCACCAGCAGGCGTTGCCGCTGCACCGCGCCCAAGGTACCGAAAGAAGCCTTCAGCTGTGCACGCGCTTCCGCCTTGCGGTCAGGCGCCACTGCATCTTCCAGGTCGACGATCACGCCGCCCGCGCCGCTGGCCAGCGCGCGCGCATGGCGCTCCGGCCGGTCTGCGGGCACGAACAGGAAGGTGCGCGCCAGGGCCAGCGGCGAGGCTGCATGCATTGCGCTCACACTGCCCCCGCCTCTCGCAGCGCGGCAATGTCGGCATCGCCCCGCCCCAGGCTGCGCAGAATGGCTTCGGTGTGCTCACCGACGGCGGGCACCGGGTCCATGCGGTAGTCGAACGCGCTCTGGCGGCCCGCCGGCAACAGGGCCGGAATGTCGCCAGCCGGCGAACCCACCTGCCGCCAGCGGTCACGCGCCTGCAATTGCGGATGCGCCCACAGCCCCGCCATGTCGTTCATGCGCGCGTTGGCAATCTGCGCAGCATCTAGGCGCTCGAGCACCTGCGCACTGCCAAGCGCGGCAAAGGTCTCCACGATGATGGCGCGCAATGCCTCGCGGTTTTCGTTGCGCCGGGCGTTGCTGTCGAAGCGCGCATCGGTGGCAAGCCCCGCCTGCAGCAGAACCTTCTCGCAGAACGCACGCCATTCGCGTTCGTTCTGCAGGCCCAGCATTACCGTGCCGCCGTCGCCAGCCGGAAACGGCCCGTAGGGGTAGATGGTCGCGTGCGATGCGGCGCTGCGCGGCGGAGGCGCTGCGCCTTCGTAGGCGTAGTACATCGGGTAGCCCATCCACTCCGCAAGCGATTCGAGCATCGACACGTCGATGTGCGAGCCCTTGCCCGTCTTGCCGCGCTGCAGCAGCGCCGCGAGGATGCCGGTGTACGCATACATGCCCGCCGCAATGTCGGCAATGGAGTTGCCCGACTTGCACGGATCGTCCGGCGTGCCCGTCACCGAGAGAAAGCCTGCTTCGCTCTGAATCAGCAGGTCGTACGCCTTCTTGTCGCGGTAGGGGCCGTCTTCGCCATAGCCCGAGATGTCGCACACGATGAGCCGCGGGTGCCGGGCCTGCAGTGCCTCGGCACCCAACCCCATGCGCGCAGCGGCGCCTGGCGCAAGGTTTTGCACCAGCACATCGGCACTGGCGACCAGCTCTTGCAGCACCGCCAAGGCGGCCGGTTGCTTCAGGTCGAGCGTGAGGCTTTCCTTGGAGCGGTTCACCCACACGAAGTGCGAGGCCTCGCCCCCCACGCGGGCGTCGTAGGCACGGGCAAAGTCACCCACGCCAGGGCGCTCCACCTTGATGACGCGGGCGCCAAGGTCGGCCAGCTGCCGGGTGCAGAACGGTGCGGCAATCGCGTGTTCGAGCGAAACCACGGTAATGCCGTCGAGGGGTCTTGTCATGCGCTTGTGTTTCCTGTGTTCATGCAAGCACGGCCGTGGCCTGCATCGTGAGCCAGCCGTCGGCGTCTTCGCCCCACAGGCTGAAAGTCTTGCCGTCGGTGCTGCCTTCGGCCGGCTTGCCATGCACGCGGAACGAAGCAATGTCGAAGGTCGGCCGCACCGCCCGGAATTCGAAGCGCGCAAGCTGTGCGCCCGGCACGTTGCGGCGCAGCAGGTCGACCAGCAGAGTGGCAATGAGCGGGCCGTGCACGATCAGTCCCGGGTAGCCCTCGACCTGCGTCACGTAGCGGCGGTCGTAGTGAATGCGGTGGCCGTTGAAGGTAAGCGCCGAGTAGCGGAACAGCAGCACGTCGTCGGGCACGATCTCGCGGCTGAAGGCGGCGTCTTTGGGCGCGGGCGTGGGTGGCGGGGTTTTCTCATCGGGGCCGGCAGCGGCGCGGTAGACGATGTCGTGCTCTTCGGTGAGCGCGAGCCCGCGTTCGTTGCGAACCTCATGGCGCACGAGCACGAACACCAGCTCGCCGGTGCGGCCGGCCTTGTGCGTAACCGATGCAATGGTCGAGATGCGTTCGACCTTGTCGCCAACCTGCAGCGGATTGCCCTTCTCCCACGCCAGCCGTCCGCCAGCCCACATGCGGCGCGGCAGCGGCACGGCCGGCAAGAAGCCGCCGCGCTTTGCATGGCCGTCTTCGCCGATTTCGGATTGGCGATGGTGCGGCAGAAAGTAGAGCCAGTGCCAGAGTTCGGGCAGGCGCGTGCCGGCTGTGGGCAATGCGTCGTCACGGTCCAGCGTGGCGGAGAGTGCGCGCACGGGCGCGGCGGTAATGTCGTCGGCCAGCGTTTCGCTGCGGCCTTGCCATGACTGGAGCTTTGCAAGCGTGCCGCTGTCGATCAGCGGCAATGAATTTTCCGGGGCGTGATTGTTCATGGTTCTTCTGTCATGTCATCAGTGCATCGGTCCATCAGTCCACTGCGGCGCCCGATGCCTTGACGATGCGCGCCCATTTGGCGATGTCGTCCTGAAGCAGCTTTGCAAACTGGTCAGGCGTGGTGGGCGCTGCAATCTCGACGCCCTGCTGGTCGAGCTTCTCGCGCAGGTCTTTTGCGGCCAGCGCCTTGCGCGTGGCTTCTTGCAGCGTGGCGAGCACGTCGGCCGGCACGCCCGCCGGCGCAAACAGGCCGATCCACAGCGTGCCGTTGTAGCCCGGCACCGCCTCGGCAATGGTGGGCACCTCGGGTAGCACCGGCGAGCGCTTGTCGCCGCTCACGGCCAGCGCGCGCAGCTTGCCGGCCTTGATGTGCGAAAGCGCCGAAGGCAAGCTCGCGAAGACGATGGGCAGTTGCCCGCCGAGCACGTCGTTCAGCGCCGGTGCCACGCCCTTGTAGGGCACGTGCTGCAAAGAAATGCCGGCCATGCTGTTGAGCATTTCGCCAAGCAGGTGGTTGAGCGTTCCGTTGCCAGCCGAGGCGTATTGGTAGTTGGCGCCCTTCGCCCGCGCGAGCTTCAGGAACTCGTTGAAATCCTTGGCCGGAAAAGACGGGTTGACCAGCAGCACGTTGGGCACCGCGCCCACCAGGCCCACGGGCTTGAAGTCTTTCACCGGGTCGAAGCCCGCGTTCTTGTAGAGCGCCGGGTTGATGGCCTGGCTGCTGCTGATGGTCATGAGCAGCGTGTAGCCGTCCTTCGGACCCTTGGCGACAAGTTGCGTGCCGATGTTGCCGCCCGCTCCGGGCCGGTTGTCGACCACCACGCTCGCGTTCATCACCTCGCCGATCTTCTGGCCCACGAGGCGGCCCACGATGTCGTTGGTGCCGCCGGCGGCCTGCGGCACGATGAGCGTGATGGGGCGCGAGGGGTAAGGCTGCGCCTTTGCCGGGCCGGCGTGAATCAGCAAGGCTGCGGTAGCAAACGCCAGGGCCGCGAGTGCGCGAAACCCCACGTTTGCGAGATTGGTAGAGCAGCGGACTTTTAATCCGTTGGTCGCTGGTTGGTGTTGTGTCTCCATGCCCGGATGGTGTTCCGCCCTACCCCTGCGCGCAATCTGCGATTTCGGAACCCAGCCTTCTGGAATTCCGAAGGCTTGGGTACGATAGCCCATGCTCTTCGACCTGACCGACCTGCGCCTTTTCGTTGCCGCCGCCGAACTCGGCAACCTCACGCGCGCCGCCGAACGGCAGCACCTGTCGCTTGCGGCGGCCAGTGCGCGCATCAAGGCGCTCGAAACCCAGGCGGGCCTGCAACTGCTGCAGCGCGAAGCACGCGGCGTGCGCCTGCTACCCCCGGGAGAAGCCTTTCTGCACCACGCCCGCCTGGTGCTGCATCAAACGGAGCAACTGCGCGCCGACCTGCTCGAATACGGGGGCGGCCTGCGCGGCCACCTGCGCGTGTTCGCCAACACCACGGCGGTGACCGATTTCCTGCCTGAAATATTGCCCGGCTTTCTTGCGCACAACCCGCGCATCAACGTCGACCTTCAGGAAAAACCGAATGCTCAGATTCCTCGCGGCGTGCTCGACGGCCGTGCCGACATCGGCATCGTCGCGGGGCGCGTCGACACGCTGGGCCTGGAAGCCATCCACTTCAGCACCGATCGGCTGGTGCTCGTTACCTCACGCAAGCACCGCTTCGCAAAGCGCCGAAAGATTTCATTTGCCGAGACGCTGGACGAAGACGCGATCGGCATGCAGCAAGGCAGCACGCTGCAGACTTTTCTCGCGCAAATTACCGACAACCTCGGCAAGCGGCAGAAGCTGCGCATCCAGCTGGGCAGCTTCGATGCAATGTGCCGGATGATCGGCAGCGGCGTGGGCATTGGCGTGGTGCCCGAGTCGGCGGCACGGCGCAACCAGGACAGCATGCAACTCGCGCTCATCGACCTGAGCGATGCATGGTGTGTGCGGGAGCGTTACCTGCTGGTGCGAGATCGCGCGGCCTTGCCGATCTATGCGCAGGCACTGGTCGAAACGCTGTGCCAGCATTATGCGGGTGAGCAGGCCGCGGCCTGACTGAATTCCGGCTCTGCGGGGTCGATAAAACAAGGACTTGCGAGCGGATTGTGAAGAAGCCGGTGCCGTCCCCATTTTCCGTGGACAACTTTGGGGATAACTAATGTGCTTCCTTGTAAACGCGATTTAAGTTGTTGTTTTATAACGGGAATAATCAGTTTGCTGAAAATTTGGGCGGTGAACAAGGTGGCGGCTGCTGTTGGGGGCTGCTGTTCAGGGCGTGTGCAAAGGCCACCGGGTACTCCCCTCCGCGAATGTCCCCCGGGGCTGCGCCCCTCCTCCTTTATTTCGCTGCGGGGAGCACCCGATGGCCTGTGCACCTGGGCACGCTGCTGGTGTTCCGCTGATCAACCACGGCTCTGCCCAACGCACCCGCTGACGGGGTGCCTTGCGCAGCGAAATAAAGGAGGAGGCCGCAGGCCGGGGGACATTCGCGGAGTAAGGTACCCCGTCGGCGGGTGCGCCGCCCTGAACGACAGGCAGCGCCAAAAAAGCGGGAGCGCCGCTCGACCGCGGCGCTCCAAGGAAACTCAGCGCTAGAGAGTCAGCGCTCGATGGTCAGCGCCACGCCCATGCCACCGCCGATGCACAGCGACGCAATGCCCTTCTTGGCGTTCTGCCGCTGCATTTCGTGCAGCAGCGTCACAAGAATGCGGCAACCCGACGCACCGATGGGGTGGCCGATGGCAATGGCGCCGCCGTTCACGTTCACCTTGTTCACGTCCCAGCCCATTTCCTTGTTCACGGCGCAAGCTTGCGCCGCAAAGGCTTCGTTGATCTCGAGCAGATCGAGATCGGCCGCCTTCCAGCCGGCGCGCTGCAGCGCCTTGGTCGACGCCGGCACAGGCCCCATGCCCATGATGGCCGGGTCGAGGCCCGCCGTGGCGTAGCTTGCAATGCGGCCCAGCGGCTTCAGGCCCAGGGCGGCGGCCTTCTTGGCCGTCATGACCATCACCGCGGCAGCGCCGTCGTTCAGGCCCGAGGCATTGCCCGCAGTCACGCCGCCCGCCTTGTCGAACGCGGGGCGCAGGCCCGCCAGGCCCTCGGCGCTCGTCTTGCGGTTGATGAACTCGTCCTTGTCGAAGACGAGCGGGTCGCCCTTCTTCTGCGGAATGCTCACCGGCACGATCTCGTCCTTGAACTTGCCGGCATCTTGCGCAGCCGCGGCCTTGGTCTGGCTGCCGAGGGCGAGTTCATCTTGCGCCGAGCGGTCAATGCCGAACTTCTTGGCCACGTTCTCGGCCGTGATGCCCATGTGGTACTGGTTGTACACGTCCCACAGGCCGTCGACGATCATGGTGTCGACCATTTTCCAGTCGCCCATGCGCTGCCCGTTGCGCGAGTTGGGCAGCACGTGCGGCGCCATGCTCATGTTCTCCTGGCCGCCGGCAATCACGATTTCGCTGTCGCCCGTGGCCACGGCCTGCGCCGCGAGCATGACGGCCTTCAGGCCCGAGCCGCACACCGCGTTGATGGTGAGCGCGGGGGTTTCCTTGGCGCCGCCGCTCTTGAGCCACGCCTGCCGCGCGGGGTTCTGGCCGGCGCCGGCCGCCAGCACCTGGCCCATGATGGCCTCGCCGACCTGCTCGGCCGTGAGGTTCGCGCGTGCAATCACTTCCTTGATCACGAGGGCGCCCAGCTCGGTGGCCGCAATGCCGGCGAGCGAGCCGCCGAACTTGCCGACCGCCGTGCGTGCAGCCGAAACGATGACGATGTCTTCCATGAGGTTCTCCGTTGAAGTGATTTGAATGAAGCGGGGTCCGTGGGATTGTGTGCGCGGCTGCTGCGTTGGGCCGGGTCAGGCCCGGGCCTTGACGTAGCGCCCCGGCGCCGGCTCGATGGCCTTGTACGCCTTGCCGTTGCCGTACGTCTTGGGCGCCGGAATCTGCTTGCCGGCATGGCCCTTGAGCCACTGGGCCCAGTCGGTCCACCAGCTGCCGGGGTGCTCGGTGGCACCCGCCAGCCATTCGGCCTGCGTCTTCGGAAACTTGCCGTCCTCGCGGATCCAGTGGCTGCGCTTTTTCTTGGCAGGCGGATTGATCACGCCTGCAATGTGGCCCGATGCGCCCATGACGAAGCGCTTCTTGCCCGGCAGCAGTTGCGTGGACGCATAGGCCCCGCCAATGGGCACGATGTGGTCTTCGCGCGAGCCGTAGATGTACACCGGAACATCGATCTTGCCCAAGTCGACCTTCTGGCCGCACACCGTCAGCGCATTGGGCTTCGCGAGCTTGTTCTCGTGGTACGTGTTGCGCAGGTACCAGGTGTAGAACGGGCCCGGCAGGTTGGTGGCGTCGCTGTTCCAGTAAAGCAGGTCGAACGGCGGCGGGGTTTCGCCCTTCAGGTAGTTGCCGACGACGTAGTTCCACACCAGGTCATTGGGGCGCAAAAAGCTGAAGGTCGAGGCCAGGTCGCCGCCCGGCAGCAGCCCGCCCTTGCCAAGCTGCATTTCGCGGTACTGCACCATTGGCTCGTCGACAAAGATGTCGAGAATGCCGGTGTCGCTGAAATCGAGAAACGTGGTGAGCAGCGTGACCGATGCCGCCGGCTTTTCGCCGCGCCCCGCCAGCACGGCCAGCGCAGTGCTCAGGATGGTGCCGCCCACGCAGAAGCCGAGCGCATTGATCTGCCCCGACTTGTTGGTGGGGCCGCTGATCTCCTGCACCGTGTGAATCGCCTTGATTGCGGCGTTCTCGATGTAGTCGTCCCAGGTGGCGTTGGCCAACGATTCGTCGGGGTTGCGCCAGCTCACCACGAACACCCGGTGGCCCTGCTCGTTCGCATAGCGGATCAGCGAGTTTTCAGGCTGCAGGTCGAGTATGTAGAACTTGTTGATGCAGGGCGGCACCAGCAAGAAGGGCCGCTCGTACACCTTGGCGCCGAGCGGCTTGTATTCGAGCAGCTGGAACAGTTCGTTCTCGAACACGACCGCGCCTTCGGTGGTTGCCACGTTGCGCCCTACTTCGAAGGCGCTTTCGTCGGTCATGCTGAGGTGGCCCTGCTTGATGTCGTGCAGCAGGTTCTGAATGCCCTTGGCAATGCTCTCGCCCTGGGTTTCGATGGCTTTTTTCTGCGCCTCGGCGTTCAGCGCCAGCGAGTTGCTCGGCGACGAGGCGGCCATCCATTGTTCGACCGCAAAGCGCAGGCGCGCCTTGGTTTTTTCGTCGGCGTCCACGGCTTCGGCCAGGTTCAGCATGGTGCGCCCATTGAGCAGGTACACCGCGGCCGAAAAGGCCGCCAGCGGGTTGCCGCCCCAGGCGTCGGAGGCAAAGCGCTTGTCGCCTTCAGGCTTCGCGGCAAAGCCCTGGCGCCATAGCTCGGTGGCCTCGGCAACGTATTGCTGCTGGATGGATTGAAGCTTTTCGGGGTCGACGGAGACCTTGGGCAGCTCGGGCATTCCGGCCGCCTGCGGGATTTGCCACAGCGGCGTACCGCCGACGAAGGCCGAAGCCCCCTGCGCGGCGGATTGCTGGAATGATTCCAGCGCCTTGTTCCATCCCTCTGACAGTGCCTGCTGGAAGGGCGCGAACGCATCGGCCCCCGTGGCTTGTTGCTTCATGGTGTCTCCTGGTCCTCGCCTGAGTCGGTACGGATGGCTGCTCGTGTTTTGAGTATGCTGCATTTCACAAGGCCTTCATAACGCCGCCCACCTACTTACCGACTGAAACTTCTTGTGTTCATCCACCTGATCGTGATCGGCTGGCTCTACGTCGCCGTGATGATGGCCGTGGCCGAAGCCACCAACACCAACGGCACCGTGCTGGGCGCCATCTTCACATTTCTCATGTACGGATTGGCGCCCGTGGCCTTGGTGGTTTACCTGATGGGAACCCCTGGCCGGCGCCGCGCCATCAGGCAGCGCGAAGCCGAGGCGCAGGAAGAGGCACGCCGCGCCGCTGCCGCCAAAGCCGCAGCCGCAGCCGAGGCCGAAGCAAAGAAGGAATCAGGCCTTCCCGACCAGGGCGGCGAAGCGCCCGCTGACGCCGTCACGCCGGTGCGAAAAGAACCGTGACGGGTTGCCGACGGTGCACCAGCCATCGGTGCCATCGTTGCCGTAGACAGCCTCTACACCCGCCGCGCGAAGGCGCTGGCGTGCAAGTGCCGGCAGGTCGGCCAGCCATTTGCCGCCAGTTGCAGCGGGCTTGAAACACCCGGCAGCCTCTGGCGAGTGCGCCTCGAACGCCGCCTTGACTTCGGCCCCCACCTCGAAGGCCTTGGGGCCGATGCAGGGGCCGAGCCACGCCAGCACCTTGCCGTGCTCCGGGGCAAAACGCCCCGCTGCCGCTTCGAGCACTCCGCCGGCAAGGCCGCGCCAACCCGCATGCGCAGCGGCCACGCGGCGGCCTGCGGTATCAGTGAAAAGCACGGGCAGGCAATCGGCCACCATGATCGTGCAGGCCAGGCCGCTCTCGGCCGTGGTGCAGGCATCGGCGGCGGCGCCGTCGGGCAACGAACTGCCGGGGCCCTCGAGCACCACGACCTCGCTGCCATGCACCTGCTGCAAGAAGACTGGCCGCACGCCGATGGCCTCCCGCAGGCGGGTCCGGTTGGCAGCGACGTGGCCGGGGTCGTCGCCCACGTGGTCGCCCAGGTTCAGGCTTTCATACCGCCCCTGCGAAACGCCGCCGCTGCGCGTGGTGCACAGCGCCCGCACGTTCTGCGGCGCCGGCCAGTCGGGCACGAGCCAGCGCGGGTCCATGCCGGGGTTCATGCCGTTCAGGCTTCCGCGTCGGGCGCCTGCGAAGGCTGGGCGCGCTGGAACGCGTCGAGCGCCATGCAGGCCTCGAAGGCGGCCATGGTGCGCGGGAGCCCGCTGAAGTCGCAGTCGAAGCGCCTGCCGTTGAAGATCTGCGGCACCAGGCAGCAGTCGGCCAGCGTGGGCGTGTTGCCGTAGCAGAAGGTGCTGCCAGGGTGCTGCGCCAACTGGCGCTCGAAGGCCAGCATGCCGTCGCGCACCCAGTGGCGATACCAGGTGTTCTTGGCCTCGTCATCGAGCTTGAGCTCTTTCACCAGGTACTTGAGCACGCGCAGGTTGTTCAGCGGGTGGATCTCGCAGGCGATCGACTGCGCCAGCGCGCGCACATGCGCCCGGCCCACCGGGTCGTGCGGCAGCAGCGGCGGCTCGGGGTGGGTTTCGTCCAGGTATTCGATGATGGCCATCGACTGCGAGAAGCGCTCGCCCTCGTCTTCGAGCAGCGGCACCAGCATGTCGGCCGAAATGGCCGAATAGGGGCCGGTGCGATGGTCGCCACGGGCAATGTGCACCGGCACGTAGTCGTAGTCCAGGCCTTTCAGGTTCAGCGCAATGCGCACCCGGAAGGACGACGAGGAGCGGAAGTAGTTATGCAGCTTCATCATTGCGCAAGCATAGCGCCCGCGAACAACCCTGGCCTGCCTCTGGCACACTGCCGTTTTTCTCCGTTTCGCTGAAAAGGACAGACGCAATGGCTTCCGAGTTTGTTTTCGCCCCGCCCGCAACCGTTTCGGTTCCGGTGGTCGGGCAGCCCGCCCGTTTTCCGGTGCACCGCATTTACTGCGTGGGCCGCAACTATGAAGATCACGCCAAGGAAATGGGTTTTACCGGCCGCGAGCCGCCGTTCTTCTTCATGAAGCCGGCCGATGCGCTCGTGGTGGTCGATGCGGGCCAGACCGGCACCATGGCCTACCCCACGCTCACCAAGAACCTGCACCACGAGATCGAGCTTGTGGTGGCCATTGGCACCGGCGGCAAGAACATCAAGGCCGCCGATGCGCACAAGCACATCTACGGCTACGCCGTGGGCCTGGACATGACCCGCCGCGACCTGCAGGGCGAAATGAAGAAGCAGGGCCGCCCCTGGGACATCGGCAAGGGCTTCGAACAGAGCGCACCCATCGGCCCCATCGTGCCGGTGGCGCAGGCGGGCGATGCCGAGAACGCCGAAATCTCGCTGCAAGTGAACGGCGCCGACCGCCAGCGCAGCACCGTGAGCAAGCTGATCTGGAACGTGGCCGAAACCATCGAGCACCTTTCGGCCGCCTGGGAGCTGCAGCCCGGCGACCTGATCTACAGCGGCACGCCCGAAGGCGTGGCGGCGGTGGTGGCGGGCGACACGCTGGTCGGCGAAGTGGCCGGCCTGCCCAAGCTGACGGTCAAGATCGTCTGACACCCGCGCGCCACGCTCCATGATCCTGCGCGTACCCATCAAGCACTGCAAGAACTGCGGCACAGCGGTGGTCTACCGCATTCCGGACGACGGCGACACCAAGGAACGCGCCGTCTGCCCCGCCTGCAGCACCATCCACTACGAGAACCCGCTGAACGTGGTGGGCACCATTCCCGTGCTCGGCGACAAGGTGCTGCTGTGCAAGCGCAACATCGAGCCGCGCTGGGGCAAATGGACGCTGCCCGCGGGCTTCATGGAGCTTGGCGAAACCACCGCCCAGGGCGCCGCGCGCGAAACCGACGAAGAGGCCGGTGCCAACTACGAAATGCAGGGCCTCTTCGCGGTGATCAGCGTGGTGCGCGTGGGGCAGGTGCACCTGTTCTACCGCGCCCGCCTGCTGGACGACCGCTTCGACCCGGGCCACGAAACCATCGAGGCCCGGCTTTTTACCGAAGAAGAAATTCCCTGGGAAGAAATTGCGTTTCGCACCGTGCGCGAGGCCCTGGAACACTTCTTCGAAGACCGGCGACGCGGCAGCTTCGACCGCGTGCACGAACTCAGCATCGTTTGAAACACATGACCAACCAGGCACCGCGCGCCTCTGCCCTCTTCCGTGCGGCGCTCGCATCCACCGTTGCCGCCGGGCTGGGCCTTGCGCTTGCTTCGGCGGCGCAGGCCGAAATTGTGGGCGACGTCGACACCGCTTTCAAGCTCATCGGCCCGGACCACAAGATCGTGGTCGAGGCGTATGACGACCCCAAGGTCAGCGGCGTGACCTGCTATGTCTCGCGCGCCAAGACGGGTGGGCTGGCCGGTGCCTTCGGCGTTGCCGAAGACAAGTCGGAGGCCTCCATTGCCTGCCGCCAGGTCGGCCCCGTCAGCATTACCCAGCCGCTGCCCAAGCGCGAAGAGGTCTACACCGAGCGGCTGTCGATTCTCTTCAAGCGGCTGCGGGTGGTGCGCATGGTCGACGCTCGGCGCAACACGCTCATCTACCTCACCTATTCCGACCTGCTGATCGACGGTTCGCCGAAGAACAGCGTCACGGCGGTGCCGATCGACCGCGGCACGCCCATTCCGCTCAAGTAACTGCGGGGCGGTTACTTACAACTCCTGGTTCCTTCCGGCCGGCTGACCCTTCCGGGTTTGCTAGCATGCCGGCCGAGGCTGGCCGGCGCGCCGGGCCGAAGGAACCCTCAGCAACGAATTCGTTCCAACAGAGAACCATGCAGCACCTTCAGACTTTTGTTTTACGTACCGGCGCCGCGCTACTCGTAGCCGCCGGCCTTGCAGCCTGCACCACGCCCGCACCGCCGCCGCGCTCCGGCGTGAACGTGCCACCGCCGGTGCAGCAGCCGCAGGCCCTGTTCATCCGGCCCGCCAGCGGCACCACCATTGCCCGCTTCGACGGCGTGCGCAACAAGGGCCTCGACATTGCCGGCAACCTTGGCGACCCCGTCGTCGCTTCGGCCGACGGACGCGTGGTGTACGTGGGCGGCGAACTGCGCGGCTACGGCAACATGGTCATCGTCAAGCACAACGACACCTTTCTTACCGCATACGCCCATGCGCAAACCATCCTCGTGAAGGAAAACGCGGTGGTGCGCCAGGGCCAGAAAATCGCCGAAATGGGCAAGAGCGGCACCGACCGCGTGAAGGTGCATTTCGAGATCCGCAAGAACGGCACCGCCGTCGATCCGGAACCCTATCTGAACGGGCGCCTGCAGCAGTAGGCCCGCGGCGCGCGCACCCCCGGGTGCAGCGCGCTAAAGCAGGCTCTCGGGCACCAGCGGAGCAAACAGCTCCAGCTTCCAGCGCGACCAGAAATCCGTTTCCGGCTCCACGTGCAGGATGGTGTCCGCGCCGTCGCCCGACGCCGGGCTCACCCATTCGATGCCGCCGCGCGGCCCCAGCTGCAGCTGGTAGGCGCCGTCGAGCCGTATGAAGCCGATCAGGCTGGTGAGCTGCTGCGCAATTTGCGGGCTGAAAATGAAAATGCCGATCTCGGTGTTGTGCAGCATCGAGCGCGGATCGAAGTTCATCGAGCCGATGAAGACGATGTTGCCGTCGACCACGGCCGACTTTCCGTGCAGCCTTCCGCTTGCCGAACCGTACATGCCGAAGCGCCTGGTTTCTTCCACGCGCTTGGGGCTCAGCTCGTACAGAGACACGCCCAGCCGCAGCATCGCAGGCCGGTAGCGGCGGTATCCGATATGCACCAGCGACTCATCCGTGGCGGCCAGCGAATTGGTAACGATGGTGTAGCTCACGCCCTTTTGCCGCACGAGGCGAATCGACTCCATGCCGCCGCGGCCCGGAATCAGGTAAGGCGTGGTCTGCAGCACCTCGTGCTCGGCGCTCCTTATGTAGCGCCGCACGTTGTACAGCACGCTGTCGGGCGCCTCGTCGGCGGGTAGCCCGCGGGCTTCTTCCGTCGGGCCCAGCGCCTTGGCAGGCGCATCCGCATAGGCTTCGGCACGCGCCCAGACGAGCGAAAGCGCGCCCTCGTCCAGGTCCTTGGCCAGGGGGTTGTTGCCCAGCAAGTCGGTAGAAACCAGCGGCTCGGGGTGCAGTGTGTCCGGCCCGCCGGTCAGTTGCTCGAAGCGCTCGCGCAATTGCTCCGGCGTGGCACCGCCGGTCGATACCAGCGACTCCACGGGGTACACGTAGGGGCTGTTCCAGTACATGTCGAACAGCGACGAAAGGCGCGGCACCACCGTGCCGGCCACCAGTGTGTCGATGTCGATGAAGTTGGAGCCGCCGTCGCGCAAGAAGTATTCGTTGGCAATGTTGCGCCCGCCCATCACGGCCATGACGTTGTCGACCACGAAGAGCTTGTTGTGCATGCGGCGGTGCACGCGGTCGAAGTCGAGCAGCGACGATGCCCAGCGCGTGCCAAGGCGTTCGCGCCCGCTCGGGAACGGATTGAACATCCGCACCTCGGCGTTGGGGTGCGCCGCCAAGCCTGCGAACAGCGGATCGGCGCCTACGGTGTAGAGGTCGTCAACCAGCAGGCGCACGCGCACGCCGCGCTCGGCCGCGTCGCGCAATGCGCGCAGCAGGTAGCGGCCGGTTTCGTCGTTCTGCACCAGGTAGTACTGCACGTCGATGGAGCGCTGCGCGCGCCTGGCCAGCTCGATGCGCGCATGCAGCGAGAACTGCGGCATGGGCAGCAGGCGAAACCCGCTCAGCCCCTGCCCCGGCGGTGAAGCCGCCGTAACCAGGCGGCCGAGCGTGGTGTCGGCGCCGTTCGAAATGGCCACGGACGTCTTGCGCTCGACGCCCGACGGCAGGCCCGCGCAACCACCCAGGAGCAACAAGGCAATGCTGAATGCAAGCAAAAACGGCCACGCGAAGCGCGCGCCGTTGCCAGCTGGTCTTTCGAAGATTCCGGACATTCTTGAGTTGGAGTTTTCTGCCATCGGAGCGATGCGATGCGCGACGCGCGCAAGGTCGCCGGTTTCTACCATGAGCCGGGCCAAATGACCCGCTCATGGACTCCTCCTACACCATCGGCAAAGGCAAGCTGACGCGCGCAAGCAACCGCTCGCACCACATTTTTCTGAAAACGAAGAACCACTCGGCGAGGTTGCGCATGACAAGGAAGAACGAACTGCTGGCAAGGTTTGACGGAAAGATCACGATGATCGGCTTCGGCTCCATCGGCCAGGCCCTGTTGCCGCTGCTGCTGCGCCTGTTCGGCCTGAAGGCCTCCGACGTCAGGATCGTCAAGTCGGGCGAAGACCGCAGCGGCCTTGCCAAGGAGCTGGGCGTCGAAGTGATTCCCGTGCGGCTCGAAGAAGGCAATTTTTCGGCCGTGCTCGAGCCCCTGGTGGGCAAAGGCGACTTCCTGGTCAACCTGTCGGTCGATGTCTCGAGCCTGGCACTCATCAAGCTGTGCCGCGAGCGCGGCGCCTTCTACCTGGACACCTGCAACGAGCCCTGGCCCGGGCGCTACGACGACCCCGGCCTGCCCCCGTCGCGCCGCTCCAACTACAGCCTGCGCGAAGAAGTGCTGGCATGGCGCCTCGACAAGCGCAGCGGCCCCACAGCGGTGATTACGCAAGGCGCCAATCCCGGCCTCGTGTCCGCACTGGTCAAGCAGGCGTTGCTCAACATTGCGGCCGACACGCATGCGCAAGTCGAATCGATGCCCACCAGTTACGAAGACTGGGCCGCGCTCGCGAAGCAGCTCGAGATCAAGGTCATTCACATCGCCGAGCGCGACACGCAGGCGGCAAGGCAGCGCAAGCAGCGCAACGAGTTCGTCAACACCTGGTCGGTGCAGGGCTTCGTCGACGAGGGCCTGCAGCCGGCCGAACTGGGCTGGGGCACGCACGAGCGGCATTGGCCCGCCGACGCAGCCCGTCATGGCTTTGGCAGCGATGCGGCCATTTACCTGAAGCGCCCCGGCATCGGCACGCGGGTGCGCAGCTGGACACCGCTCGAAGGGCCGTACCACGGCTTCCTGGTAACCCACGCAGAATCGATTTCGATTGCCGACCACCTCACCCTCCGCAAGAACGGCGAAGTGGTGTACCGCCCCACGGTGCACTACGCCTACCACCCCTGCGACGACGCCGTGCTCTCGCTGCATGAAGTGGCCGGCAAGAACTGGCAGCTGCAGCATCGCCAGAAAATCATCCGCGACGAAATAGTCGAAGGCATGGACGAGCTTGGCGTGCTGTTGATGGGCAACCCCAAGGGCGTCTACTGGTACGGCTCGCGCCTGACCATCGAGCAGGCGCGCGAACTGGCGCCTGCCAACAGCGCTACCAGCCTGCAGGTGGTGGCCGGCATCCTGGGCGGCATGCTGTGGGCGCTGCGCAACCCCGACGCCGGCCTGGTGGAGCCCGACGATCTCGATCACCGTGTTGTTCTTGAAGCCGCGATGCCCTACCTTGGCGAGGTGGCGGGCGTGTATGGCGACTGGACACCGCTCAAAGACCGCAGCCCGCTCTTCAACGAAGAAAAGGATGAAGAAGACCCCTGGCAGTTTCTCAACTTCCGGGTGGCCTGATTGCTTCTGCGAAAAGAACTCGGCGTTGTCGAGAACTCCTACTACGAAGCAAGCGTGACGCGCGCCGAGCGGTTCGAGGCTGCGCGTCCGCTCGAAGGCATTGCCACCGCCGATGTCTGCGTGGTGGGCGGCGGCCTCGCGGGGCTCTCGGCGGCGCTGGAGCTGTCTTCGCGCGGCTATGCGGTGGTGCTGCTGGAGGCCCAGCGCGTCGGCTGGGGTGCCTCGGGCCGCAATGGCGGCCAGGCGATCGTGGGCTTTGGCTCCGACGGCGAAGAGGCCATCGAAAAGCAGTTCACGGCAGAAGACGCGCGCCGCGCGTGGGACGTTTCGGTCGAAGGGCTCAACCTGCTGCGCGACCGCATGGCGCGCCATGCCATCGACTGCGACTGGCAACCCGGCTATCTCAACCTTTCAGTCAAGCCTTCGAAGTCGCGCGCGCTCCGCCAATGGATGGACCACGTGGGCCGCGTCTACGGCTACCCGCTGCAATGGCTGGGGCCCCCGGAAATCGCGCAGTGGGTCGACAGCAAGCGCTTCGACGCCGGCACCTTCGATGCGTTTTCGGGCCATCTGCATCCGCTCAAGTATTCGCTGGGCCTGGCTTCCGCCGCACGTGCTGCCGGCGCGCAACTGCATGAAAACTCCGCGGCCCAGGTCATCGAACGCGGCACGCGGCCGGTGGTAAAGACGGCGCAGGGCGAGGTGCGGTGCAGCTTCGTGGTGCTGGCGGGCAACGTTTACCTGGCTGAATACGGCGACGACGTGGCGCCCGAAGTGTCGTCGCGCATCATGCCCGTGGGCACCTACATGATTGCGACCGAGCCCATGGACAAGGCGCGTGCGGACGCGCTCATGCGCGGCAGGCCGGCCGCGTCGGACACCAACTTCGTGCTCGACTACTTTCGCCTGAGCGCCGACCACCGACTGCTGTTCGGCTCCGGCGACAGCTACAGCGCCCGCACCCCGCGCAACCTCATCGAGAAAATCCGCAAGAGCATGCTGGCGGTGTTTCCGCAGCTGTCCGACCTGGGCATCGACCACGCCTGGGGCGGCTTCGTCGACATCACCATGAACAAGGCACCCGATTTCGGGCGCATCGGCACCAACATCTATTACCTGCAAGGCTTCTCGGGCCACGGCCTGGCGCTGACAGGCATGGCGGGCAAGCTCGCGGCCGAGGCCATTGCGGGGCAGGCCGAACGGTTCGACCTGTTCGCCCGCATCGGGCACCTGGCCTTTCCGGGCGGCACCCTGCTGCGCACCCCTGCACTCGTGCTGGGGATGATGTATTACCGCCTGCGCGACATGCTGTAGCTAGGCGCGCGCAGGCCAGCGCAAGTGCCCTGACCGCCGAGCCAGCAGGAGCCCCGCGGCTGCCAGCCCCACCATCGCAATGGCCGTCGTGTTGCCAGAAGCGGCGCGCCCCATGTCGAGCGCAATTTCGCCCGTGCGCGGCCCCGCGAGCTGCAGGCGGCGCTTGGTCATTTGCGCACCCAGGTCGCCCAGCTTGTCGGCCAGGTGTTTTTCGGCCGCCGGCAGCACGATGGTTTCTTCGTCGGCCACGTGATGCATCACGTCGCGCATCAGTGCCGAGAGCGTTTCGTCATAGTCGCGCGCCTCGGGCTCCATGGTGCGAAGCAGGCCGATGAGCCTGCGCATTTCGGAGTGCTCGTGGATCGCCTCGGTAATGCGTTCGTCGTCGATCTTGCGCATCTCGGGGTAGAAGATTTCTTCTTCGAGCTGCGCGTGAATTTCGAGCGCCGTGCAAATGGTGTTGACCAGCCCCTTTTTCACGCGGCTCGGCGCGCTGGCCTTGTACTGGTGAAAAGTGGAAAGCACGTGCGTGTGATCCAGGCGAATCATGTTGGTCGCCGTGGGAAAGAGCCGGGAGACAAGATTTGTCATGGTGACCTCCAGGGCCGATGAAAAGCAAAAGCGTGGCACCCGGCCGGCAAGCGGCCGGGTGCCGTTGGGGGTAGCAGGGCAACCCGCAAACCCTTGCGGGTCTTCAGGCGGTTGCGCCGGTGAGTTCTTCCATCAGCTCTTCCTTGCGGGCCGCAAGCTGCTCGCGCATGGCCACAAGGTCGAGCCCCTTGGCGGCGCGCGCCTTGACGAAGATCTCGTTGCGCTCTTCCTTCACGTGGTGGTCGATGTATTCACCCAGCACGATCACCTTGGCGTCGAACTTGTCGTCCACGTCGGCGGCGGATTCGATCTGCGCAATCAGTTCCTTCGCGCTGGCGTGCTCGACTTCGGCCTCGTCCAGCAGATCGGTTTCGCTCAGCGCCTCGCGCAGTGCGGGGTAGAAGATTTCTTCCTCGATTTGCGCATGCACCGTCAGCTCGGTGCAGATCTGGGTTGCCAGTTCGCGCTTCTTTTGCTGCGCGCTGGCGGCTCGCGAATGGGTCAGTTCCTCGTACTCCTTGAACAACTTCTTGACGTTGCGGTGGTCGGTATCGAGAAGGCTGCATGCATCAGGTGCTGCTCGTTTGGTAGAGGTGGGCATCGTGGGCTCCGAATAATGGGTTGGTGGAAGCTGAACGATGCGGTGACGCGAAACTCCGCGACGTAGGAAAGCTGCCTGTGTGTGCGTAGCAGCGCCCACTACTCGCGCCCGCGCTGCGCAAGCAGGCAGCCGGCTGCCAGGCCCACTGCAAAGAGGCCGTAGACCACCGCCATCGAGCCTTTGGAAAGGTGGTGCTCGAACCCCGGGGTGAGCCGGCGCGGGGTAATGGTGTAGTCCACCGCGCAAGCCACCGCCGTTGCCGCGCTGGCACTGGCAAGTGCGGCCGGCACCGATTGCGGGGGCCGCCTCTCGGCATGCAGCCAGGCGTAGAGCAGCGCCCAGAAAATCGCACTCGCATGGTGGGTGGCATAGCCAAGGCCTGTGTGCCGCAGCGTGGGCCGGTACACCGTCAGGGCCTGGTCGCCCCACAGCCAGTGGCTGGTGGCATTGGTGGGTGCCACCGCACTGCCGGCCTCGCGGCGCCCGCGCAGCATGAGCGCAGCCGTCGAGGCAAGGCTTGCGAACGTTCCGGCAATCAGGCCGGTTCGCAGCACCGGCGCAAGTCGTTTGCTTGTGTTCATGTTCATGACCTCTATGCGGGGCTTTCGGAAACTGCGCGTGTCATGGCGCCGGTGGCCCTGGCGCCCAGGGTCATTTCGGTCATCCACGACACCAGCAACTGCCCGTAGGCCTGGCGCGAAGACTGCTTGGACAACGCGTGGTCGGCACCCGAAATGACGCGGTACGTGGCAGAACGAACGCGCTTGAAAGCACCCAGGTAGTTTTCGATGACCGGGTGCGGCACGATCTGGTCGTGCTCCGACTCGACGATAAGCACGTCGCCGGTAAACGCTTCGCAGGCGGCAAGCGCGCGGTTGTCGCGCGGGCCCACCAGGGTGCGTCGGTAGGCCACCAGGTCCGACCTGCTCAACTGCCCCTTGGGCGCTAGCCACTCGCGGTCGCGGTAGAGCGCCGGCGCGCGCAGTGCAAGCCAGCGCACCGGCCGCATGGCGCTGACCAGCGCCGCCAGGTAGCCGCCGTAGCTGCTGCCGATGATGGCAATTGCGTTGGGATCGACCGTGGGGTGGCTCACCAGCGTGTCGTAGGCCGCGAGCACGTCGCGCAGGTTGTCCTCGCGCGTCACCTCCTTGCGCAGCGCCGCATGGCGCGCGTGGCCCCGCAGGTCGAAGGTAAGGCACACGCAGCCAAGCGCGGCAATGTCGTGCGCGCGGGCAATGTATTGCTCCTGGCTGCCATCCCAGCCGTGCACGAGCAGGACACCGGGCACCATCGTGGAAGCGGCGACCAGCGTTCCGGCAATGTGCTGGCCGTCTACGGGAATATCGATGACGTTATGTCGTGTCGCTGGCATACGGTTGGATCAATGCGTACTTGGTCAGGGGACCATTCTGTTTGTCGATGCCGCGGTAGTGCACCCTTGCATCCGCCGGAATCTGCGCTGCTGCGCCATAGGCCTCGAAGCACGAGACGCGCAGGCGCTCGAGCGCCTCATCGCGCCAGAAGCTTTCGAGCGCCACCATCTCTGCGCCGGTTGCACCGCCCACGCGCCACGACTGCTCGAGCACGCCCGAGCGCCACGCACCCGCGGCACCCACGCCCTGCGCCACGTCGTAGTTGACGCGCGATGCAAGAAAGCCCGGGAAGCAGTCGATCACCGCCTGGTGGTAGCGCCGCGCCTGCTCGATGGCAAGGCACAGCGCCGGGTTGGGGCTGGTCTTTGCAAGCAGCGCGTCGAAGTTGCCGCGCACCAGTGTCAGGTCGGAACCGCCATACACGCTCTGCCCCGAGTTATCGGTCGTCATGCGCTGGCGGCCGAAGTAGCTCACGATCATGTGGTCGACCATCACCTGTCCCACGCTGAATGTGTCGGGCCGCTCCAGGTTTTCTTCGATCACCACGCCGTGCAGCGCAATCCCGCTCTCGTCCATGGCCGCCAGGCTGCGGTCGAGCGCATCGGCATCGGTTACCACCGTCTGGCCGCGCCCTCCGGTGGCGCACACCGGCTTTACACGCACAGGGCCCTTCTCCAGCAGCCGGCGCCCGGCCCATCGCGC
This sequence comes from Variovorax sp. 3319, assembly GCF_031456585.1. Lineage (NCBI taxonomy): Bacteria > Pseudomonadati > Pseudomonadota > Betaproteobacteria > Burkholderiales > Comamonadaceae > Variovorax > Variovorax sp. 3319. Next base: position 365,157 of record NZ_JAVDUZ010000005.1, on the reverse strand, counting down.
ATCCTCTGCGGCAAAGGCAGAGAACCCTTCGAGTGCCGCATGCGATATGTCGGCAGCAAAGCCAGGCGCCCAGCCCTCGGGGCAGGCGGCGGCCCTGCCTACCAGCGGATGCGTGATGGCCTTGGTCGCTACGAAGGGGTATGGAACCACGCCCCCGAAAAGGTCGTGCAGCGTCGATATGCCGAGCGAGCGTGCCATCTGCGTGCTGGGCACGGTGTCGCTTGGCACAAAGTACAGCGGCGTGTTTTCGTGCGCACGCGATGCGTCGTACTCGCCGGCAAAGCGAAACCCTTTCAGCGCCGCAAGGCGCTGAGCAAAGTTGCTGCGCGTGGCGCGTTCGTGGTCGCTGCAGTAGGCCTCGGGGTCGGCGCTCCACACCACCACGCTGCCGCCGGTGCTCTTGAGGACGGTGTCCACGAGGGCGACTCCCGAGCTGAATAATGTGTCCATGGCGTGCGCTCCCGGCCTAGCGTTGGTCCGCCGTTCCGGGTTCGGCCATTCTGCGATGCTGCTTGGCCAGCAATGCCGACGGCGTAACGTTGGCAACAGCCACCTGCAGCTTGTTCTCCCAGCCGGCGACCACGTCGCCTTCGCCGTCCATCATGGCTTCGAAGCCGATCTTCGCCACCTTGGCCGGGTCTGCCTTCTTGTCGTCCTGGCCCACCTTGGTGTCGAGCATGTCGGCGCGGTCAAAAAATTCGGTGTCGGTGGGGCCGGGCATCAGACAGCTTACGGTAACGCCGCTGTCCTTCAGCTCGTCGCGCAGCGCAAAAGAGAACGAATCCAGAAACGCCTTGGTGCCGTTGTACACCGCCTGGAAGCTCCCGGGCATGAAGCCCGCGATGGAGCCGGTAATCAGAATGCGGCCCTGCCCGCGCGCGCGCATTGCACCGCCCACGGCATGAATCAGGTACAGCGTGCCGGTGATGTTGGTGTCGAGCACATGCCGCGCGTCTGAAAAATTCTGGTCTAGAAACGCATGGCCGAGCCCCCGGCCCGCATTGGCCAGCAACGCATTCACCGGTCGCTGGCCCGCGGCCGCCAGCAGACGGTCGACCCCTTCGGTGGTGGAAAGATCGGCAAGCACGGGCTGCACTTCGACGCCCAGGCGGCGCAATTGAACGGCGGCGTCCTCGATCTCCGGCTCGTCGGCCGCAATCACAAGATCGAAGCCCTCGTTGGCGCAGCAGCGCGCGAGCTCCAGCCCTATGCCCGACGAAGCGCCGGTCACGATGGCGAAAGGCCGGGTGAAAGCGGAAGTGTCCATCGGGGAAGTGTTCATCGGAATAGCTCCTTGTGAACGATTGGCGGGCGCACGGCGGCGATCCGTGCATGTCGACGGGCGAAGCGCCTACGCGCCCTTGCCGTCCTGATCGCGATAGTCGAACAGCTTGCAATCCGTCAGGGCGGGATAACGCGCGTCGTTGTGAAAGAGGCCTCCTACGCGCCGCACTTTCCCCGCGCTTTCCGATAACTCGGCGGCGACTTTCGCGGCCACGCGCAGCTTTCCTACGGGGGCGGCTGGGGGCTTTTGAAATGGTGATGCCTCCGCTGACTGGAGACCTCCCGGTACATGGCCGCTACCTCTTCTTCCCCGCCCCCTGCCCTTGCACCTACGCCCGCCGCCGGCCACACCGCATTGTTGATCATCGACATGATCAGCTGTTGGGATTTTCCGGATGCCGACAAGCTCTTGCCCGGCGCCCTTTCCATCGCCCCTCGCATTGCGGCGCTGAAGGCCCGATGCACCCGCGCCGGAGTGCCCACCATCTACGTCAACGACAACCGCGGACGCTGGCGCTCCGACTTTCCCAAGCTGGTGGAAATGTCCCTTGCCTCGGGCGGCGGGGGCGCCGAAATAACCTCGGCGCTGCTCCCCGGCGAAAAGGACTACTTTGTACTGAAGCCCAAGCAGTCGGCCTTCTTTGCCACGCCGCTGGAGCTGCTGCTCGCCTACCTGGATGCGAGGCGGCTGATAGTGACGGGCGTGGCAAGCGACCAATGCATCTGGGCGACGCTTGCCGATGCAGGCATGCGCGACCTGGAAGCGCTGGCGCCGCGCGACTGCGTTGCTTCGCAGACACCGGAACGCAACCAACGGTTTCTGCGCCAGGCTGAAGAGGCGCTGCTGGTGCGCACCACCCCGGGCCCGCGCATTCGCCTGCCCGCAAAGCGCTGAGCACGGCGGCCCTGTCGCCCAGCGACAGCATGCCCACCTTGGCGGTCAGCCGCTTCGGTGCTCTGCGTTGCGCTTGCGCGTGGCCGCGGCCTTCTTGGCGGATGCAGAGCGTTCGGCCGCCGTGCGCGATGCGGCTGCTGCGCCGCCCTTGTGGCCGCCCTTGCGCGAGGGCGCATGGTTCTCGGCCTTGCCGCGGCCGCTTCCGCTCTTCTTGCCGCCGCCCGTCTCGGCATTGACCGTGGCCCAGGCGCGCTTCTCGGCTTCGGCCTTGCCGACACCGCGGTGCTCGTAGCTTTCCTCGATGTGCTCGGCCTTGCGTTTCTGCTTGTCCGTATAGGACGACTTGTCACCTCTTGGCATTGCTTTCTCCTTAAGGGTGAAGAAGCCTCTCATCCTGCGCCTGGCCTATGCGCCGCAGGTCGGAAGACTCAGGGCATGCGCGTGGGAGCAGTCTGGCGACGGCGAAGCCGCCTCGACTGTGGGATTGCACCGACGGCCCTCACGCCGATTGCACGACACCCTTCAGCGCGCCACGTGCCGAACATGGCGCTTTTCGCACATGGAGCCTCTTCGATGAAGCAGACAGTCAGCGACTTCGTGGTGCAACGCCTGTACGACTGGGGCGTGCGCCGCATCTACGGCTATCCCGGCGATGGCATCAACGGCCTGATGGGCGCACTCGACCGCGCCGAAGGCTCGATCGAATTCATTCAGAGCCGCCACGAGGAGCTTGCCGCCTTCATGGCCTGCGCGCACGCCAAGTTCACCGGCGAGGTGGGTGTGTGCCTGGCCACCTCGGGCCCGGGCGCAATCCACCTGCTGAACGGCCTCTACGACGCAAAGCTCGACCACCAGCCCGTGGTTGCCATCGTCGGCCAGCAGAAGCGCAGCGCGCTTGGCGGCGACTACCAGCAAGAGGTAGACCTTGTTTCGCTCTTCAAGGACGTGGCGCACGAGTTCGTGCAGATGGCCTCCAGCCCGGAGCAAGCCCGCCACCTGATCGACCGTGCCATGCGCATTGCACGCGACCGGCGCGCCGTTACCTGCGTGATCTTTCCCAACGACGTGCAAGACCTGCCCGCCGTGCCGGTGCCTCCGCGCGAGCACGGCACGGTTCACAGCGGCATCGGCACCACGGCCACCGCAGTGGTGCCCGAGGCGCCGGCGCTCGAGCACGCGGCGCAAATCATCAATGCCGGCAGCAAGGTGGCCATCCTCGCAGGCGCGGGCGCCCTGCACGCTACCGACGAACTGGTTCTTGTGGCCGAGCGGCTGGGCGCCGGCATTGCCAAGGCCCTGCTGGGCAAGGCCGCCGTGCCCGACGACCTTCCCTTCGTGACCGGCGCCATCGGCGTACTGGGCACCCGGCCAAGCTCACGGATGATGGAAGACTGCGACACCCTGCTGATGGTGGGCTCGTCGTTTCCCTATGCCGAGTTCTTGCCGCCTGAAGGCCGGGCGCGCTGCGTACAGATAGACACCGACCCTCGCGCCATCGGCCTGCGCTACCCGGCCGAACTGGGCTTGGTCGGCGACAGCCGCGCCACACTGGCCGCCCTGCTGCCGCTGCTAGAGCCAAAGGAACACGGCCCATGGCGCCGCGGCATCGAAGCCGAAGTGGCCAAGTGGTGGCGGGGGCTCGAGGCCCGCGCGCACGTGGAGGCATCGCCCCTCAACCCGCAGCGCGTGTTCTGGGAGCTATCGCCGCGCCTGCCCGAGCAGGCTGTGTTGACCTGCGACAGCGGCACGGCCGCCAACTGGTACGCCCGCGACGTCAAGCTGCGCCGCGGCATGAAGGCCAGCCTCTCCGGCGGGCTGGCCACCATGGGCCCCGCCGTTCCCTATGCCATTGCGGCCAAGCTCGCGCACCCGGACCGACCGGTTGTTGCGATGCTGGGCGACGGCGCCATGCAGATGAACGGCCTGAATGCGCTCATTACCCTTGCGCGCATGTGGCGCGACTGGGCCGACCCGCGCCTGGTGGTAATGGTGCTGAACAACCGCGACCTCAACCTGGTGACCTGGGAGCAGCGCGTGCTCGGCGGCGATCCCAAGTTCGAGGCCTCGCAGGTGCTGCCCGATTTTCCGTACGCGCGCTTTGCCGAAATGCTCGGCCTGGGCGCGTTGCGCGTCGATACGCCCGAAGCAATCGGCCCGGCATGGGAGGCCGCCTTTTCCGCCGACCGCCCCATGCTGCTCGAAATGGTGACCGATGCCGCGGTGCCGCCGCTGCCGCCCGACGTGTCGCTTGCGCAGGCCAAGGCGTACCTTTCGGCTCTATGGCATGGCGACCCCGAAGCGATGCGCACCGTGAAGGCGGCGGCGCGGGAATACTGGGCCAGTGCAACGGCGTGACCCGATGAATCAAGCCATGAAAGTCGGCGTCAGCATGTGCTTACGGCCGCTTTGAAAAGCGTCCTACCACTGGGGCGCGGGCGACTTCTATATTGAATTCAGACGCCGACCCTTCCTTGCAGAACAACCACCGGCGTCAAGGAGATCATCATGAAGAAACTGCTTATGGTTTGCGCAGCGGCATCGTGCCTTGGAATGGTCCAGGTGCATGCGCAAGTAAACACCACTCCGTCTGCAGCCACCGATCCGGCCATGGCCGAATTCAAGGCGGCCCGCGACAAGATCTCGGCCGACTACAAGGCCGACAAGGCTGCCTGCGACGCCATGAAGGACAACGCCAAGGACGTCTGCATGGAGCAGGCCAAGGGCAAGGAAAAAATCGCCAAGGCCGAACTCGATCAGAAGCAGAAGCCCAGCGACGGCAATGCCCGCAAGGTGGCCGAAGCCAAGATAGACGTGGCCTACGACGTTGCCAAGGAAAAGTGCGACGACCAGAAGGGCGACGCCAAGGATGCTTGCGTGAAGCAAGCCAAGGCCGACCACGAAAAGGGCAAGGCCGAAATCAAGGCCATGAAGAAGTGACCGCCGCGCGGCCCGCAGCCCGCCCTCAGCGCAGCGTTGCAAAGTAGGCGGCTATGTCGCGGGCGTCCTGCTCGGTCACGCCGAGTTCCGGCATGGCCGTCAATGGATCGACCTCTTTCGTATGCCGCAGCCAGCGCACCATGTTCTCGGGTGTGTTGGCGAGCTTTCCGGCAATGAGGGTGCGCCCTCCTATTCCCGCCAGCGGTGGGCCGACGTGGGGTGAAGAACTCGTGACGCCCGGAATGGTGTGGCAGGCGTTGCACGCGTACTGGTGAAGCGCCCGCTTGCCGCGATCGACGTCGCCCTGGCGAACCGATGAGCCGTCCGGAACGGCGCCGCATGCCGAACCCCCTGATGCGCCTGCGCCCTGCACGCCGGTCGCGTCGAAGCGCGTGGCTTCTGCATATTGCTGCGGCGTGAGGTCTGGCAGGCGGCCCAGAAAGGCCACCACCGACCACAGCTCTTCCTCGGACAACCGGTACTCCCAGGCCGGCATGCCGCTCATCTTGATGCCGTTCCTGGTCAGCCAATACAACTCGCGCGGCTTCCAGTGGTGCCGCGCGTCCACCAACGGCCCGGGCAACGGCTGCATGCTCTTTCCGATGTCGCCTTGCGCAACACCCGGTGCGCCGTGGCACTGCACGCACTTGTCGCGAAAGCATGCTGCGCCGCGCATCACCATGCGTTCATCGTCGAGCGGCGGCGTCTCGATGTTGCGGGCGCGCATCTTTACCGACTGGTGCATGGCGGTTTCGAGCAGCGAGTACACCGGCTGGGTGTGCTGCACAGTGGCTGCCACGTTGTAGAGGCCGCCATACACCACCAGCGCACCCGCCGCCGCGCCAGCAAGGCCCAGCACGGCAACGGTGAGAAGAACGGTCTTGGGTGCACCCATCGGCAACATTCAATTGGCGGCATTGTCCGACGCGCTCCGGCGCCGCCGTGTCGGCGCAAGCCGCGTTCCTGTCCGCAAAATTGCGCCATGCTGGCCGCCCTGCCGTATCGCGCCGTACCCCGGTTTGCCGTACACCCGTTCGCCTTGCTGTTGCTGGCGCTGCTTGCTGCCGGGTGCATGCCGCAAGACATTCCCCCGCCGTTCGATCGTGCGCCCCAAGCGCAGGCAGAAAAAGGAAGGCAGTTGCTCGCGCAATACCAGTGCGGCAGTTGCCACGCCATTCCAGACGTGCAGGCGGCCCGCGGCCGCATGGGCCCCACGCTCGCCTCGTTCGGCCGCCGCAGCTACATCGCGGGCCATGTGCCGAACGGGCCCGAGCACCTGGCCAGATGGATCGTTTCGCCGCGCTCGCTGGTGCCCGGCACCCTCATGCCGGCAATGGGCGTTTCACCTGACGACGCGCGCGACATGGCGGCCTACCTGCTTGCACTCGAATGAGCGAAGGCCCGCCGCAATCCGCACTCAGGGCCGCCGGGCCCGTCGCCGGCACGCTGCTCGAGGTGAGCACTGTGCTTGCGGTCGGCGGCACGCTCATCTTTGCGGGGGTAATGCTGCTGCTGGTGCTGGCCGTTCGCCGCCGCAGCGGCACCGTGAACACACGCTGGTGGCTCATTGGCGGCGGCCTGGTGTTTCCGACTGTGGTGCTTGTGGCGCTTTTCTTCTACAGCGAATGGCACCGGCCGCCCTGGCGCCCCATTCCGCCAGCCAACGCGCTGATCGTCGGCGTAACAGGCCACATGTGGTGGTGGGAGGTGCGCTACCGCGACCCCGCCACCGGCGTCGAAGTGGTTACCGCCAATGAAATTCGCATACCGGTCGGGCGGCCCGTGTACTTTGGCCTTGGCAGCGCCGATGTGATTCACAGCTTCTGGGTGCCCTCGCTCGGCGGCAAGATGGACATGCTGCCCGGCCGCGTGCAGCACCTGCAGCTGCAGGCCGACCGGCCCGGCACATGGCGCGGCCAATGCGCGGAGTATTGCGGCGAGCAGCACGCGCGCATGGCGCTGCATGTGGTGGCAGAAGAGCCCGCCGCCTTCGATGCCTGGCTCGCTGCGCAGGCAAAGCCCGCGGTTGCGCCGGCCCCCTCGTCACCCGAACTCGAACGCGGGCGCGACGCTTTTCTTGCCCACCGCTGCAACGCCTGCCACACCGTGCGCGGCGTGAGCGAAGAAAGCCGCCTCGGCCCCGACCTGACCCACGTGGGCAGCCGGCTGCACCTGGGGGCCGGCACCGTGTCCAACGAACCCGCCCAACTGGCTGCCTGGGTGGCCCACACGCAGCAGCTGAAGCCCGGCGCGCGCATGCCTTCGTCCGGCAATCGCATCGGCGATGCCGACCTTCAACTGATCGCGGGCTGGCTCGCGCAACTGAAATGACCCACGCAGCGACCGCGCCAGCAACCCTGCCCCCGCGCCCCGAAGCAGAGCGCGAGGCGCTGGAGCGTGCGTGGAAACCGCCCACCGGCTGGCGCCAGCTCTCGGCGGTCAACAACACGCGCATCGGCGTTTTCTACATTGCCACGGCCATGCTCTTCTTTGTGCTGGCCGGCATCCTGGCGCTGTTGATGCGCACGCAACTGGCGGTGCCCGGCAACGGCCTGATCGACGCCAACACCTACAACCAGCTCTTCACGATGCACGGCACCGTGATGATGTTTCTGTTTGCGGTTCCCATCGTGGAGGCCGTGGCCATTTATTTGCTGCCGGGCATGCTCGGTGCGCGCGACCTGCCGTTTCCGCTGCTCTCCGCGTATGCGTTCTGGGCCTATGCCATTGGCGGCCTGGCCTTCTTCTGCACCATTTTCTTCGGCGAGTCTCCGGACGGCGGATGGTTCATGTACCCGCCCCTTACCGGCAAGGAGTTTTCGCCCGGGCGCGGCGCCGACTGGTGGCTGCTGGGCATCGGGTTCATCGAGATCTCGGCGATTGCGGGCGCCATCGAATTGATCGTGGGCATTCTCTTCACGCGCGCGCCGGGCATGAAGCTCATGCACATGCCCATCTTTGCCTGGGCCATGCTGGTGAGCGCGCTGATGATCGTCATCGCGTTTCCGGCCGTGATTGCCGCCACCATGCTGCTGGAGCTGGAGCGCGCATTCGACTGGCCGTTTTTCATTCCTGCGCGCGGCGGCGATCCATTGCTGTGGCAGCACCTGTTCTGGTTTTTTGGCCACCCCGAGGTCTACATCATCTTCTTGCCCGCGGCCGGCATGGTCTCGATGATGGTGGCAACGCTGGCCGGCACGCCGCTGGTGGGCCACCGCGCGGTGGTGCTGGCGCTCATCGGCGTGGGCGTGGTGAGCTTTGCGCTGTGGGCGCACCACATGTTTACCGCAGGCCTGGGCAACCTCTCGCTGCTGATCGTGTCTGCTGCGAGCTTCATTGTGGCCATACCCAGCGGCGTGCAGGTGTTCGCGTGGATTGCCACCTTCTGGCGCGGCCGCGTTGCGCTGAATGCGCCTACGCTGTTCTTGCTGGGCTTTCATTTCATCTTCGTGCTGGGCGGGCTTACGGGTGTGATGGTGGCGGTGCTTCCGTTCGACTGGCAGGCGCACGACAGCTACTTCATCGTGGCGCACCTGCACTACGTGCTCATCGGCGGCATGGTGTTTCCGGTGTTTGCGGGGTTCTACTACTGGGCGCCGCTCTTCAACGGCCACTGCCTTTCGGAGCGATGGGGCCGGTGGGTGTTCGGGCTCATGTTCGGCGGATTCAACCTGGCGTTCTTTCCGATGCACATCGCGGGCATGCTCGGCATGCCGCGGCGCGTGTACACCTACGATGGCAGCCTGGGCTGGAACGCACTCAACATGCTGTCGACCGTAGGCGCCTATGTATTGGCGGTCGGCGTGCTGCTCTTCTTCATCGATACGTTTCGCACCCTGCGGCGGCCGCCCCGCGACCACGGCGACCCATGGCGCGCCGGCACTCTCGAATGGCTGCCGCCGCGCGAATACGGCGCGCGCAGCATTCCGCAGGTCGGTTCGCGCTATCCACTCTGGAAGAACCCCGCGCTGCCGCAAGAGGTAGAGGCCGGCCACCACTGGCTGCCCCGCACCGTGTTCGGCGGCCGCGAAACGCTGATGACCAGCCTGCGCGACGCGCGGCCGTTGCACCTGCTGCGCCTGCCCACCGACAGCTGGTGGCCGCTGGGCGCAGCGGCCGGCACTGCGGGCTTCTTTCTGCTTCTCACGGTGGCGCAGACCGTGCCCGCGTTTGCGTGCGGCGTGCTGGCCATTGCATTCATCCTGCGCTGGCTATGGGATTCGGATCAGCCGCCGCCGGTTGCAACGGTGGACGTGGGCCATGGCGTGCACCTGCCGGTGGGCGCGCACGGCAGCACATCGCATTCGTGGTGGGCCATGATCGTGCTGATTGCGGTGGACATGACCATCTTCGTTTCGCTGCTCTACACCCACGTGCACCTTGCCATGGCAAGCGACGTGTGCCCGCCACCCGGCGCCGCCCTGCCCGCCACGCGTTGGCCGCTGGCCACGGCCCTGCTGCTCTCAGCAAGCTCGGCCGCCATGCTGGCCGCCACGCGCCTGGCGCGCACCGCGCATGCAAACGGCCAGCGCCTGCTGCGCATGCTGGTGGCGCTGGCCATCGTGGCCGCAGTTGCCGCAGCCGCGCTCGACATCGCCGGGCACGTGCTGGCGCAACTCGACCCCCGTGCGCAAGGCTGGAGTGCATCCGTCGGCATGCTGCTCGGCTACCAGGCCTTTCACATTGCCGTGCTCATGCTGATGGGCGGCTATGTGCTGGTGCGCTCGTGGGCGGGGCGGCTGCTGCCCACGGCGCGCGCGACCATCGACAACACCGGGCTCATGTGGCATTGCGTGGCGGCGCAGGGAATCATCGGCGCACTCACGGTGCAACTGGTGCCGCGGCTGCTGGGTTGAAGCGCTACGCAGCAGCCACGTGTGCGCCAATCATCCAGCAGGCGGCGGTGAAGCGAGCCTCCGCGCCGTGCACATAGGGCTCGAACGCAGCGCGAACGGTTTCGACAACCTGTGCGCGCCTGCGCTCGTCCGCCTCGTCCTGAAGAGCCAGGCCGACCGGGCCGAGCCGGGTGAGATAGGTGAGCAAGTCGCTTTCTGAAAACGTGCACTCCACGTCGATCGCGCGAACGTCGATGCCTGCCCAGCCGCTCTCTTCGAGGATGTCGGCAACCCGGCCTTGGTCTGCAAAAGCAAACTGTCCCGGCGCGCCTGGCTTGCGGGCCGGCAGGTTCGGCAGCAGCGGCGCCGCCGCCCGCTCGGCCGTGGTCATGAACGGGTTTTCTGCCGCGCTGCGCCACGCAATAGCCCTCAGCGCCGCGCCATCCCTGGCAGCGTGCCGCAGGTTCGCAAAGGCTTGCACCGGGCTGTCGAAAAACATCACGCCGAAGCGCGAAACGATCAGGTCGAAACCCGCGGGCTCGAAGGCGTGCCTCTGCACATCGCCGCAAATGAAGCTTGCGTGGGCGCCCTCCCGCTTGGCACGCGCCCGAGCGGCGGCAACCATCGGCTCCGAAATATCGGCGCCGGTGCAGGCGCCCTCTTCGCCCAGCGTTCGTGCGATGGCCAGCGTGGTCGCACCCGTGCCGCAGCCTACGTCGAGCACCCGGCGGCGCACAGCCAGTGCGCGTGCCTCGCTCACCAGCAGGTTTTCAAACGGCGCGAACAACCGGTCTAACGAGGCCTGCGCGTCGACCCAGGCGCGCCCTGCGCGGCCGTTCCACAGTGCGGCCTGTTCATTGCCCTCAATGTCGTGCTGCTTGATGTTCATGATCATCGCTTTCCTTGCATGCCCCAAGAGGCGGAAGCTAGACTGTGCAACTTCAAGTCGACTTGAGGTCAAGAGCCGATGGCAGCAATTCATATGGACATTGCCGAAGTGGCGCAGCAATCAGGCGTTCCCGCATCGACGCTGCGCTTCTACGAAGAAAAAGGGCTCATCGCCTCCACCGGCCGGCGCGGCCTGCGCCGCCTGTTCGACGCCGGCGTGCTCGAGCGGCTTGCGCTTATTGCGGTCGGCCGCTCCGCGGGCTTTTCGCTCGAAGAGATCGGCCACATGTTCGCGCCCGGAGGCGTGCCGCGCATCGACAGGCAAATGCTCGCGGCCAAGGCCGACGAACTCGACAGAACCATCCGCAAGCTCACTGCCATGCGCGACGGCTTGCGCCATGCCGCCGCCTGCCCTGCGCCAAGCCACATGGAATGCCCGACCTTCCAGCGCATCTTGCGGGCTGCACCACGCACGGGCGGCCGAAAGGCGCCTACAACACGACGGTCTCTCGACCGATGTGGCTGAATTTTTCAAGGCGGAGAGTTGCAGCTCTGGGCTTTGCAACATTCAACGCCGTCATCCCCAGAAATGCCGGCCGGAGACATCCTTTCATGACCAGTTCCAATCCGGTTATTTCTTCAGAGCGTGTCGAGGGGACCACCGTGTACAACGCGGCGGGCGACAAACTCGGCACCATCGACGACCTCATGATCGACAAGGTTTCGGGCCAGGTCCGCTACGCCGTGATGGAGTTCGGCGGCTTCCTGGGCATGGGCACCGACCGCTACCCCATTCCCTGGCCCATGCTGAAGTACGACCTTTCGCAAGACGGCTACGTGGTGCCGCTGGACAAGGCGCAGCTTGAAGGCGCGCCCAAGTATGCGAGCGACCGCGTGCCTGACTACGACGACACGTACAGCGGCACGGTCGACAAGTATTACGGGCTGTAAGAGAGCCAGAGGGAACGTAGAGCGCATCCCCGCCGGGCCATGTAGTAGCGGCGGCGGGGAGCCTCCTCCTCCTCAATCGACCTTCGATGCCTGGAAGTAAGGCTGCGAGGACTCCATGAACGCATGGTGCAGACGGGCGAGTTCGCGTGCAAGCTGCTGCGCCTGCAAGCGGCCTTGCTCCGAGCCCGCCTTCATCTCGCGAACAGCCGCCTCGAAGCGAACCGTCGCGTCTTTCCACTCGCCATAGCGTGCGAGGAATTCGTCCCAATCGAGGGCGTTTTCTGCGCGGGGCCCTTGCAGCGGTGTTTCTCCGCGCGCGGCCTGGAGCTCCCACGGACTCGCCTCGACATTCGGCCCCTCGGTGAATTCGTCGGCAGCCTTTTTCAGGTCTGTGGGCGATGGTGCGGGATGACCGCGGTCGTGAGATCCGCTCTTGTCGACAGGTTGGTTGAGTTGAGCCATGAAATTCTCCTGAAAGTTTCTTCATGGCACGCTCTGCGATTTCGAGCAGCGGGGATGTCGGACGGATGCCGGGCAGGTGGTCGGTTCATTGGGAATTCGAGGAAGGCCTGCTCGCTATACTGGGCCGGTCACGTCAGAAAACGGCGTGATCGGGATTGGCGTCCCGAAGCACCTCTGCGACGCAAGCCGCAGATTTCTCCGCAGAGACTCTGCGGCTTCTGTCGTTCGTGCCTCCAGTTTTGGCGGCTCGAGCAGGGAGCCGCAAGGCTCGCCGGTTCTCGCAAGAGGTGCCCGGTACGCCAACCTGTTCGAGCTGCCGCCCCAATTGGCGTTGGGTGCGGTGGTTTTTGCAAACCGCACCTCTTGGAGGCCACTCATGGCTGCATCCGCTCGCGCGCCCGCGCTTCCTGCCCTTTCCGAAAAAGTCACAGCTGCGCCGGACGCGATATCCAGTTCTGACGCCGCAGCTGAATCAAGCTTGCGCCCACTGCAAGACAGCGCCGAGTCGCTCGCTCTTCAGGCATCCGATGACATCAGCAATATTCACGACGTGCACCGCGCATACGCGTGCCTCGAAGGACTCATCGAGCCACGGCGGTTAAACGACCCGGCAGAGGTCTATGTGAGCCGCAGTGAGCTGAGCGCGCTCCTGCGGTTGCTCAACTTAGAACTGCAACGCCGCATCGAAACCGCTGAAACGACGATTGAATCGGTGCGCCTCGCCCTCGCCTGAAGCAACGTAGCAGGCACGTTTTCATTGCCTTGCCATCGCCAAAATACTGTATATTTGTACAGTATAAAGTTCTAAGGCCATTGAGTTCGTCGTGCGCGTGAAGATGAAACCCCGATACCGCGGCGGCACCCGGCTGAGCAAGCGGGAGTTCGTCGATCAGCCGTGGCTGTGCGGAATGCTGACACTGCGAGACATAGAAGGAAGGACGCAGCTCGGCCTGTGGGAGGCGCGCCCAGACGACGTGCCGCCGCCACTGGGCATCCTCTGGCGCCCCGAGGTGGTCGCCTGCGCATTCGACACCATCAGCTTTGCCGGAACCGAGCAGATCGCGGGGCGATGGTGCTACCAGGTCTGGTACTGCGAAGTGCACAGCCTGCCGGGGGCCCTATCGTTGGAACTGTTGCAAGCTGCTGCGAGAGCGAACCATGAGCCAAGCTGAGCTCAGTCGCTAAAAGACGTCGTCTCGGCGTTCGAGCATCCGCAATGGCGAGCTCCTCGGCTGCGGCAAGACGGCTGCTGTCTTGAGGGAGAGGTGCCTGCGCGCGACTTTGAGCATGACCAAGCGGCGCGTCGGCGCGGAAAACGTAAGGGCAGAATACGGCCAACTGCAGACCTTCGTCATGAGCCTACGTACGCGCATTGGAATCGCCTTGCTTGCAGCCATCGCTCTGACGGCTGCGGGAGTGTGGCTGGGCCGCGAGCTTTCCATTGATGGCTGCCTGGACCGCGGAGGTTCTTGGGACTACGACCATGCCCGGTGCGTCATGGTGACGCCGTAGGCCCGCAGGCGGCCAGTAGCGGACATTCGACGAAGGAGTCCAGATTGGAGAATCTGCACCGGAAGAGAAGGTGGTGGCCTTGTCCGCGGCTTTTGCCCCTGCTAAGGACCACCCACCCGCCGAATGATCTTCAGCGGCTCCCAAGGTTCGCCGCTGAGAAAATCCGACCTCTAGAAGTCGGCTTGCTGTTCTTTTTGCTCGCGTTCGTGTGCGACGCTGTGTGTTGCTTTTTCGGGTAAAGCTTGCCGTTGCGTCGCAGCATGGAAGCCTCATCGGTGTTTGAGCGAATCAGAAAGACAGCGTATAAGGAGCATCTCGCTGCGGAAAGGGTGTCCACGATGAGCTCGGATTTCGATATCACCGGCAGACAGTCCATCCTGATCGTCGACGATACGCCGGACAACCTGTTGCTGATGAGCAGCCTGCTCAAGGATCTCTACGCGATCAAGGTGGCCAATGGCGGCGAGAAGGCCCTTCGGATCGCTCGGGCCGGCCACGCGCCGGACCTCATCCTGTTAGACATTCTCATGCCTGGCCTGTCGGGCTACGAGGTAGCGCGGCAGCTGAAGGCCGATGCACCGACCCGAGACATCCCGATCATCTTTCTGACCGCGCTGTCCTCCGAAGACGACGAGACTTTCGGGCTCGAGCTTGGTGCGGCCGACTACATCACCAAGCCGATCCGGCCGCCAGTACTGCTGGCGCGGGTGGATACCCAACTGAAGCTCAAGGCTGCGGCCGACTTCCTGCGCGACCAGAACGAGTATCTGGAACAGGAGGTCGCCCGGCGCACGCGGGAAATGACGGCGATCCAGGACGTCACGATCCACGCCATGGCATCGCTGGCCGAAACGCGCGACAACGAAACCGGCAACCACATCCGCCGCACGCAGCACTATGTCAGGGTACTGGCGGAGCATCTGCGTGAGCATCCGCGTTTTCGCCATTTCCTCGATGACGCGACGATCACGCTGCTATTCAAGTCGGCGCCGCTGCATGACATCGGCAAAGTCGGCATACCAGACCGCATCCTCCTCAAGCCGGGCAAGCTGACCCCGGAGGAGTTCGAGATCATGAAGACCCACACCACGCTGGGCCGTGATGCTATCGAACAGGCCGAGCGGCAGCTCGGCACCGACGTCGCCTTCCTTCGGCTGGCCAAGGAAATCGCCTACGGCCACCAGGAGAAATGGGACGGCAGCGGCTATCCCGAGGGCCGTTCCGGCGACGACATTCCGATCGCCGCGCGACTCATGGCCGTGGCCGACGTCTACGACGCGCTGATCAGCCGCCGGGTTTACAAGGATGGCATGTCCCACGAGCAGGCCGTGAGCATCATCCAGGATGGCCGTGGTGCGCACTTCGATCCCGACATCGTCGATGCCTTCCTCGCACGTGTTGACGACTTTCGCGAGATCGCGGCGCGATTTACCGACAGCGACGAGGACATGGCCAAGAAGGCCGAGGCATTGATCTACATCGCCGACTCGGCGTGAGCGGCATCTTGCTGTCGGCCTACGCATACCTAGGGTGCGTCGCCGCAGTGCCGACGGAGCGCCGATGAGCAAACTTCTTGAACTGCTCGAACGTCTGCCCCTGCGCCACAAGCTGATCCTGGGATTCGGCTCGCTGCTGCTGTTGTCCTTGGTACTTGGCGTGCAAAGCCTGCTCTCGCAGGATCGGCTCAGCCGCGACTTCGAGCGGCTTCAAGCTGAGGAGGTCGTCGGCATTGCCCGCGCGAAAGAAGCGCAGATTCATCTGGTGCGAATGCGTCTGACCCTGCGCAACGCGGTCGGCGCGCCGAGCCTTGCGCAACGAGACGAGTTCTTGCAGGAGTTTGAGAGCGCTCGCCGCCAACTGCAGAGCGCGCTCGCGCAGATCAAGCCCACGCTTCAGCGGCGTGAAAACATCGAGAGGCTGGAAGAATTCGAAGCGCTGCTGGCACGCCTGGAGCGTGCCAGCACACAGGCCGTGGACATGTCCGGCCGCGGCTTGCGCGCGCAGGCGCAGGCCTTGGTGGCCGATGGTGCCGTCGAGCAACTCGCCCAGCAGGCCGATCGTCGGCTCGCCGATATCGCGGCCGTGAAGGAACAAAACGCGGACCACGCGTCCGACGAAATCCGCCGCTTCGCGGCTCGCAATGCCGCTGTGTCCCTTGCGCTACTGCTCGGCGGCCTGGGGCTCACGCTGGCGCTGTCCTGGGCGATCGCACTATCGATCCGCCGGCCCGGCAACCGCGTGCGACAGGCCGTTGACGCGTTGGCTCGCGGCCAGCTCGACCAACCGGTGCCGTGCACGGGGCTGCCCAATGAAATGGGTGAACTCGCGCGCGCCGTCTCTCAGTTGCAATCCGAGCTGCGGCAGCTCGAAGTGCAACGGTGGAGCAAGCACCACCAGGCGCACATCCAGGCCGAACTGCAGCATGCGGCCACGCCAGCCCAACTCGCGCATCGCTTCTTAGGCGGTGTCGCTCCGGTCCTTGGCGCGACACAAGCAAAGCTATATCGGGTTGATTTCGATGCGCAAAGCCTCGAGGTAGCCGGTACACATGGCATCGCGACGGATCGGCCTTCCTCCCCCCGGGTATCTTTCGGGGAGGGACTTGCTGGCCGGTGCGCGCGGGAAGGCTGCGAGATCTACATCGAGCCGCGGCCGGAGTCGGGTGAAAACTTCCCGGGATGGGCGGCCGCGCTGCCGATTTTTCAGGGAGAGCGCTTGCTTGGCGTGATCGAGTTTGCCTCCGACGCCGCACCCGGCGACAAGGAACTCGTGTTGCTGCGCGATCTGCAGCCCAGGCTGGCAATGAGCCTTGCCGTCATCGAACGCAACGAAGCCGTACAAGAACTGCTCGACCAGACTCGCAAGCAGTCGGCGTCGATCCAGGCCCAGGCAAATCGCCTGGAAGACCAAGCCAGGGAGTTGGAGGCGCAGCAGGCCGCGCTGCAGGCGACCAGAGCTTGGTACCAGGGCATCGTCCAAGCGGCGCCGGACGGCATGCTCGTCATCGATGCCGCCGGCTGCAT
This sequence comes from Variovorax sp. 3319, assembly GCF_031456585.1. Lineage (NCBI taxonomy): Bacteria > Pseudomonadati > Pseudomonadota > Betaproteobacteria > Burkholderiales > Comamonadaceae > Variovorax > Variovorax sp. 3319. The sequence goes on along the minus strand of NZ_JAVDUZ010000005.1, from coordinate 348,370 downwards.
CCTACTGACGAATCCCCAACTCGACCGCCTGTTCGGCTATCCCGATGGAGAGTTGATCGGCCAGCAGATGGAAGTTCTGGTGCCTCCCGACAGTCGGCCGCGCCACCCCGGACTACGTGCGGGCTTCGTGATCCATGGCGTGAGGCGCCAGATGGGCAGCGCGGAAGCCGACCTGCAGGGACTTCGCAAAGATGGCACTCGATTCTCGGTCGAGATCGGTTTGTCGCACCTTCCTGCGATCGAAGGCAGGGGCGTTTGCATCTGCGCATCGGTGCGCGACATCACCGACCGCAAGGCGGTCGAAGCGGAAGTTCAACGGGCACGCGAGTTGGCCGAGGAGGCAACGCGTGCGAAGAGCGACTTTCTCGCAAACATGAGCCATGAGATTCGCACGCCGATGAATGCAATCATCGGCATGAGCCATCTGGCGCTGAAGACCGAGCTGAATAAGCAGCAACGCAACTACATCGAAAAGACGCATCGCGCGGCCGAGAACTTGCTGGGCATCATCAACGATCTCCTCGACTTCTCGAAGATCGAAGCGGGCAAGATGGAGTTGGAGCAGATGCCATTCCGGCTCGAGAACGTCATCGACGACTTCGTGAGCATGGTCGGACTGAAAGCCGAGGCCAGGGGTCTTGAGTTACTGTTCAGCGCGCCGTCGGACCTGCCGACGGCTCTGGTCGGCGACTCCTTGCGCCTTGGCCAGGTGCTGGTCAATCTAGGCAACAACGCGGTCAAATTTACCGACTCGGGGGAGATCGTCGTCAGCGTGGAGGCGCAGGTCCTGGGCGACCACCTCGTGGAACTGCACTTCCGAGTCAGCGACACCGGCATTGGCATGACGCCGGAACAAACCGGACGACTGTTCCAAGCCTTCAGCCAGGCCGACAGTTCAATCACCCGCAAGTACGGCGGCACGGGCCTGGGACTGACCATCTCCAAGAAGCTGGTCGAAATGATGGGAGGGCGCATCTGGGTCGAGAGCGAGAGCGGCAAAGGTTCCGTCTTTCACTTCACCGCCCGCTTCGGACTGCAGGTGCAACCGCAGCCGCACCGCATGCTCAACGCTGACGAACTGCTCGGGTTGCGCGCCCTGGTGGTCGACGACAATGCGAGCGCACGCGAGATCCTGTCGACGATGGCCGAGGGCTTCGGCCTGGAGGTGGACGTAGCACGCAGCGGCCACGAGGCCCTGCTGCTCGTGGCCGCTTGCGAGCGCAAGGGCCTGCCCCACGATCTCGTGCTGATGGACTGGAAGATGCCGGGCATGGACGGAGTGGAAGCCGCGCAGCGGATTCATGCGCAAGCACCTCGGCGACCGCCCGCAGTCATCATGGTCACAGCCTTCGGCCGCGATGAGGCGCTGGAAGAGGCCGACCTGCGCGGCATCCGCTTGCCCGTGGTCCTGACTAAGCCAGTCACGCCTTCAACGCTGCTGGAGGCGATTGGCCAGGTGCTCGGCAAGGGGCAGTTGTCCGAGACCCGCACCGCAGAGCATTCCAAGCAGAATGCGTTCGCGATGGCCCAATTGGCCGGTGCACGCGTGCTGCTGGTCGAGGACAACGAGATGAATCAGGAGCTAGCCCAAGAGCTGCTGGAGAGCGCAGGCATCCAGGTCGTCATCGCGGCCGACGGGGAGAAAGCACTGCAATTGCTCGAGGACGGCGGCGTGTTTGACGGCGTGCTGATGGACTGCCAGATGCCGGTGTTGGACGGCTATGCGGCCACGCGCAGGCTGCGCGAGCAGCCACGCTTTGGCGCATTGCCCATCATCGCCTTGACCGCCAATGCTATGGCCGGCGATCGCGAAAAGGCCTTGGCCAGCGGAATGAACGATCACATCGCCAAGCCGCTGAACGAGGCCACGATGTTTGCGACCATGGCGAAATGGATTCGACCGGCAAAGGCATTTCCTGCAGCGCGAATACCCAGCCACCAAGCGGTCACGCCAGCGTCGGCGGTTCAAGGTCTTCCCGTCCTGCCGGGGATCAATCAAGCGGCGGGCTTGGCCACTTGCCAGGGACGGTTCGATCTGTATCGGCGAATGCTCGACATGTTCCGGGAGTCTCAAGGATCGTTCGCATCGGTTTTCGCGCAGGCCCTGGAGGGCGACGACAACTCTGCGGCGGGTCGGACAGCGCACACTTTGCGTGGAACGGCCGCCAGCATCGGAGCGGCGGATCTGGCACACGCCGCAGCCGCGCTCGAAGACGCCTGCCAGAAGGATTTGCGCAGCGACGCGTTTCGCGATGCGCTGACTACAGTGCAGAGTGAACTGGCGCTCGTGATGAACGGCTTGAGGGCGCTCGAATCTCCGGGGCGCCCAGCACGAACGGAAATTGTGGCCGAGCTAACGCTGGCCCGTCTCGGGCCATTGATCGAGCGCTTGAAGCAGCGGCTTGCTGATAGCGATCCCGCTGCGCTGGAGCTCTCTGCGGAGCTCGAGGAGATCGTTGCCGGCCATCCTGAGCACAAGTCAGCCGTACGCTACATTGCCCAAAAGATCGATTGCTTCGAGTTCGAAGATGCAATGGGCTTCCTCGATACGTGGGCGAGCGGTTGGACGCCGGTCACCTCGAGCGACGGAGATTCATAGTGGTGCGGTGAACAGGCGGCACGCAGTTGCGCGAGCGCGGATACTGGGCATCCTTACTTAAGAGCACTGATCTCGAAAGAAGTCATGCGTCTGGGGTCTTGCTCAAGCGCGGTGCCCGTGCGCAATTGAGTTGATAGGGGCTCTCGCTCCGTCGAGCATGTGCGAGGCGGCTTGGTTTCGAGTGACTGCTTCAGAGCAGTACGTAGGACCGCAATGGGCCCGAAGCCGAAGTTCAGAAAACCCTAAAGCGGTCGTTCACCGACTTCAAATCCACCTTCATGATTCACGAAAAGAATGAGGCTGCTGTCCTCGGAATAGACCATTGCGTCATCTCGCCCGTGGCGGAAAATGTCCTGCCAGTTGTCGACAAAGAATGCCACATCGCACTTGAAGCACGCGGTCCTGCCGAGCACTACGACAAGAGATTGACCGGCCGGCAGCCGGCTCCGCAACCATGTGGTCCCCGCTTCCACATCGTCGCCAAACTTGAGGCGCTCGATCCCCTGGACCGATGCTTGACGAAGTCCGAATTGAGTCTGGGAATCGATGTAAGGAGCTCAGGCGCTTGCCAAGCCGGTGTAGAGGCCGCGCTCAAAAGCACCGAATAGTTCGACCATTCGCGCGTCGTAGAACGGCAGCAGTTGCGTGAATACCGCACCGGTCACTTTCTTGACCGGGTCGACCCAGAAGTAGCAGTTGAGCAGCCCGGCCCACGCGTAACTGCCTGCGCTGCGACCGTTGGGCCCGGGCTGCGTGTTGATGTCGAACGAAAGGCCCCACTTCTGCGGCATGCCGGGGAATAGGTCGGCGTCGTTCGACCACGCTGCCGCGGATGTCTTCAGCGGGTTCACGTTCAGATCGCCGATCTGGTTCTGGCGCATCATGGCCACCGTCTGTGGCTTCAGGATGCGGGCGCCACGGAACGTACCGCCGCTCAGCAGCATCTGCAGGAGGGCCATGTAGTCGCGCGGCGTGCCGAACAGGCCACCCCCGCCCGAGAAGAACTCCGGGCGCTGCGGCATTTCGAACGGCATCGACTTGAGCGAGCCATCCGACTGGCGGATGTACGTCGTCGCCACGCGACGCTTCTGCGCACTGCTGATCAAGAAGCCGGTATCGATCATGCCGAGCGGCGCGAAGATGTTCTCGCGGAAGTAGACCTCGAGAGATTGATCGCTAACGGCCTCGACGATCTTGCCCACGGCATCCATGCCCGTGCCGTACTGCCAGCGATCACCCGGGTCGAACTCGAGCGGGGCGGCGAACGCGCCGTTCTTGCTTTCGGCGATATCGGGCAGACCCGTGAACTTCTCGTACTGGGCCAGCTTGTCGCTCCAGTTGCTATAGGTAAGGCCCGAGGTGTGGGTCAGCAGGTGGCGCAAGGTGATTGGCCGCCTGGCGGGCCGCAGCGTGGGTGCACCAGTCGCATCGAAGCCTTGCAGAACCTTGGGCGACGCCAGTTCCGGCATCAGTTTGCCCACGGGATCGTCAAGTTGCAGCTTACCCTGTTCGACGAGTTGCATGCAGGCGACTGCCGTTACCGCCTTCGTCATTGACAGCAGCCAGAAGACGGTGTCGAGCGACATGCCTGGGCCGTGCGCCGCGTCGCGCTTGCCGAACGACCCTTCGTAGACGATGCCTTTGTCAGTCGCACCTACGGCAACGACGCCAGCGACTTGCCTCCCGTCAACAGCACGCTGAAGCATTCGATCTATCGAGTTGAAGGCGCCACTGCGAGGGTATTTGGCCACCGGGCTCGGGGTACGTGCCGTCGCCGCCATAACTGGGGCGCTCGCCAACTGGGCGAGCGCGGGGACGGTCATCAACGTGGCAGCACCTTTGAGCAGATTGCGCCTACTGAAGTCTTGGTTCATGTTCATGACTCCTGTCAGGCGCGCGCGATCAGGGTTTGCAGAACCGTATCCAGGGACACGGTGCCTTTGCGCGTGCTGGATGCGTCACCCTCGAAGTCGATCCACCCTTCATTGAAGCCATCCAGCATCTGGGCCCGTGGCACCGGGTTCTTCATCCCCTGCGACTTGAACAGCGCCTCCCAGGTGGCGCGCGGCACCGCTTCCATCCGCACCTGGCGTTCGAGCACGCGCCCAAAGGCCGCGGCGATGTCATTGGGTGACAAGCGCGCACCCTCCAATTCGACGACGCGCCTGCCTTGCCAGGTTTCCTGGAGCAACTCGGCCGCCACGCGCCCGATGTCCTCGGTGGCAACCATCGGCACCGGCTTGTCCAACGGATAGAGAAAGCTCGGGATCACGCCGGTCGTGCGGGCCGGTGCGACATCCCATGTCGCGTTCTCCATGAACCAGGCGGCGCGCAAGAAGGTGATGGGCAGCGGCAAGGTCCCCAGGCTTTTCTCCTGCAACCGGTGCTGCTGCAGCAGGTTTGGCTGCAGCGCTTGAGCGCCTATCGTCGACAGGGAGACAACCTTGGAGGGCCGCGCGACTTCGAGCGCCTCACGGACGGCGGCGATCACACGACGCGCTTCGCTAAAGTCGGGTGACGGATCGAACACCGGCGGCAGCAGGAAGAAAACCCCTTGCACGCCGGCGAAGGCCTTCTTCAGTGCGGCGGCATCGTACAGGTCCGCGACTGCGACCTCACACCCTTTGCGCGCCCATGCCGCGCCCTTTTCGGCATTGCGCACGACTGCTCGTACCCGCTGTCCATTGTCGATGAGTGCCCTTGCGACGGCACCCCCGACCTGACCTGTGATTCCTGTAATGGCGAACATTCGAGACTCCTCGGGAAGGCGGCACTGAGCCGCGGTGCAAGAAGTCTCGGAGAACGAGCTTGATACTTCAATGACATGGGTGTCATTTCATTAATGACACAAGATCATCATTGAAGCTGGAGGCTAATGCAGCAGCGCGACGATGAAGTCCAGAAACGCGCGCGTCTTCGCGGGCACATGATGGCGTGACGGGTGCAGCGCATACAACGGAAACCGCTCATCGGGCCAGTCTGGAAACACCTCGACCAATCGTCCATCGGCAATCATCGGCCCGACGCCCAAGTCCATGACTTGGGCCATCCCGTGACCGGCGAGGCACACGCTGTACAGCGTTCCGGCATCATTGACCGTCAACGAGCCGCTGGTTTCGAGCACCAGCTTCTTGCGACGTTTGTGAAACTCCCATGGATAGGGACGCCCGGACTCCGGATCACGGAACTGAATGCAGACGTGATGGCCCTTCTCGAGTTCGCGTGGGTCTTTGGGATGGCCGTAGCGCTTGAGGTAGGCGGGCGCTGCGATGGTCACCATCCGGGTGTCCAGCAGCTTGCGTGCGACCAGTGTCGACGGGCGAGGATTTCCGAAGCGCACGGCCAGATCGAAACCATCGGCCACAAGGTCGCCCAGGCGATCCGTTGTGATCAGTTCGAGGCGCAACTGCGGGTAGCTCTCGAGGAATGCGCCCAGCCTTGGCCCCAGGATCAGCCGAGAGAAATACGGATCAAGATTGACCCTCAGGCGCCCGCGAACGGCGGCCGCGCCTTGGGCGGCGGAGGCCGCAGCCTCTTCCAGGCCGGCTAAAAGGGGCATCACCTGCTCGTAGAAGCGCCTGCCCTCGTCGGTGAGGCTGACAGATCGCGTGGTGCGTTCGAGCAGCCGAATACCCAGCCGCGCCTCAAGCCGCGCAATCGACCGGCTGACGCCAGATTGCGACATGTTCAGTATGTCGCCAGCCGCCGCAAACGTGCCGCTGTCGACGATCGCGGACAGCACGCTGATCCCGTTTGTCACCCGATCGTCAAAGCCTGCCATACATGCCAATTTGTCATTTAAGAAACGACATACATGCTATCGCCATCTTCAATCGCGACGCACGGGATCGAATTCTCTGTGTTATTGCTATCGTTGTCGGGCGGTTGCAGTGGCTAGCGATTCGGCTGACAGCTAGGAGCATCCAGCGCAGCCCTACGGTTCAATGAGCAAGCGCGGTGGCGAGAGATGATGCGGCTTGGCGTGCGCAGCGGAAGCGTCCGCTTTCGGACGGATCGCGAACGACTCCTCATGGCCGGAAGGAGCCGGGCGATATTCTGACGTGCTCTCAGAACTCTCCAACTGTGCGGATCTCCCCAACCTCGATCACAAGGTTGGCAATGCCTTCGTACCTTGCCTGTGGTCGCCAAGGACGAGTCTCATGCTCATAGAGGTAGTCGCGGGCTCCCTGCACGGACTCTCTGCGTAGGTCCTCGTGAGTTCGCGTATCTCCGGGCCAACGTCGCGTCGAGGACTGAATCTCTTCGCGGAAGGCTCCTTTGTTCGTGCTCAGCCCTGTGACCACGACAGTCGCTTCATAGCAAGGGGTCATGCAGTTTCCGGCTCAATGAATGCGCATGGCGCGCTTTGGGGGAATATTGGCACGCGGCCGACCGTCCGGTTCTGGCCGAGTGCCGGCGTTAGTTCAAGCACGGAAGCTCTGCTCATAGGCGAGCTTACCGTCCACGAAGACCTTAGCGTCGTGGTGAGGGAAGACGTGGTGGCCGCAGTGCTCTGAGAACACAGCAATTGCCTTCTTCGTTTCGCTGGCGATAAAGAACGCATATTTGAACTGCACCGAGGAGCCGTCCATCAGGTCAATGCGAACCGTCTCCCTCCGAAATCGGATGACCGTTTCAGGGCGCTCTTGCACCTCTGCCGCCGAGCAGCCAAGATGAGCTCCAAGCTCCTCTGACCACTCCCTTTCGATTTGTGCTGCCATACGCGGCACGGGGTATTTGAAATTGGACATGTCAGTTCGAGAACGGCTCGATAGCACGGTGAAAGCAATCAATGGAGAAACTGTAGCCGCCGACCCTCCTGGCCGCATTCTGCCTTTCCTCCTGAGGCCGCAACGGCTGTCTAGGGCCGGCGGGCTAATTGGAGCTTTCGCGACCTATGAGGTCCCACGCAAGGCCTGCAACCCAACCGATGCCCACCAACCATGCCCCGGCCTGAACTGTGTCGACGTTGCCCGGCGCGGCCCAATGGACCACCACTGCGAGCGCCAAGCCGACAACGGCGCCAAGACAAGACCATGGTGAGACGAGCGCATCAAGCATTGAGACGTATAGGCGAACGACTGGTTCTGGCCGCATTCTGCCTTCTCACTGCGCGTCTAATTAGTGCACCGCTGGGCTTTATTTGGATGAGATTCACTTTTGATAGTAGATCTTGAGCGGGTAACCGTACCGCCGCCCTCGTGTCTCACACCACTCCGGGAAGGTACCGGCACGATCTTCCGAATAGGCTTTCCAATCTGCCAAGAGCTCGTTGAAGTAGTTAACCTCAGAGGTCAGGGACACGACTTGTTCGGCATCCGGCGCGTTAGAGATCAAATTCTTGGCGTGCTCCAGCGCAACGATGGCATCCTCGACAGAGCCGATAAAGTAGCTCTCGTCGAGATGATGTGTCGCGTGCTCGGCGTTCGAGATATTGCGCTCGATGAGCAGCTTGCGCACTGGAAGATCCTCCGGGCACATCACGAGGGCCTTGGTGAGCAAGTCGGAATCACGAAGGAGCATGCCGAGCCAACGAACCGGCACGCCGGCTTTCGGCTCATCTTCTGACCAAGCCTGCAAAGCCGGAACCAGAAAGCGCGAGATCAACGGTTGCGTCAGGAACTGATGTGCCTCTCTGGTTCGCTCGTTCAATTCCAAAATCTGAATGGCGGAAGAACGAGCAGTTGCTTTGTCAAACGACTGCGCGGCGATCAGAAAGAGTTCAAGTGTGGCCATGGCCTCCCGGCGCAGTCCTTTTTCGCGCTGGCGGCAATAGCTCGCAAGGGATCGCAGGTTCGGGTAGACCTCAAGTTCTTCCGAAAGACGGGCGAGCCCGTCAAAGTTGGCCTTGTTCCAGTAGTGCATGTCCAAATCGTCAGGAAAAAGCTGCGTCTTCGGCGAAATCTTTAACTGTCGCAGGGTGGACCTAAGCTTCGGCTCACCGCCGCTTCAGCTCTTCTGGAACGGGCTTCGCGAATGTCTGCTCCTGGCCGACTGTAGTCGAAGCGTGGTCGGCGACGTAGAGCCCGTTGCATTCGTTTGAGTTTTCGAAGGCGGACTTTCAACCTCCGCGATCAGCGACGCATCGGTTCGCCGAAGCGTTGTCTGGCCCGTCAAAAAATTAGGTCTTTCCGCGCCTAATAAGTACAAGGGCGGCACCACCGGCAAGCAGTGCAGACATGCCGTACTCGAAGCCATGAACATAGAGTGCCAGCGCTCCCAGAATGAAGCCCAAACCCAAACTTGATGACTCTTCGCGCTCATACTCGGCGAAGAGTGCCATCAAGACGGCCCAGATTGCAAAGCAGACCGAATACACAAGAGTCCATTGAAGGACCCGGTCGTCCGTGAGGTCAAAAAGACCCAAGGGCCGCCACTCCGGCAGTTGGCCTGGAGGCGGCGCTCTTACCCAACCCAGTCGATCCATCCAGGTGAGGAGATGGCCGAATCCCGGTATGCGCGCGCGCTCGGCTTCCGTGAATCCGATGGCGGCGAGCAGCCCTGCAATACCGAAGAACACAGAAAGAACACCAAAGCGATTTCTTGCTTCCATGGGTTGATAGGCTGACGTGAGTTACTCGAAAGCTGAAACCTGAACTGCGCGTTGCGTTGGTGCCAGTTGGTTCATGACCACTCCGCTCGCTTAAGTCGGATTTTGCCGCCGCCGGCCACCTGAAGATAGTTTCCCTGAGCGTCGGTGAGCGAGGCGTACGAATGCCGACCATAGCTCTTGAGCGCGAGAAGCCTGCCTCGGAGGACATGGTCGCTGCAGCAAAATTCTGGCCCTCAAATTTCATGATCGGGAGGTCGAGTCGAAGGTTCGGTTCTGGCCGAACGCGGCACTACCGTGGAGCGAGAACAGTGAACATCTCGCCGTCGGCATCATCAAACGCTCCATCGTGCCGAAAGCCCACGAACGTCTCGGCCAGTGCAAGAGGAACGTCGAAGACGTAGTCCACATCGGTCACGCCTTGCTGCAATGCCATCTGCTTGGCACGAATAGGCTCGAGTGCCGCGGGGGGACTGCCGATAACTTCGAGGCTCGTCAGCCCGTCCTCCGAATCATGTGCAACGAACCATCGCTCTCCACCGTCGACCCAATGAGCAGCGGTGCTGCACATTGAGTGTTCTTCGACTTGGCAAGCGAAGAGTTCCGTGCCTGAGGAAATCGACCGCAAAGATTCTGGCTTCAACGCTGCTGGGCTGGCCTCATCAAACCACAGCAGGTACCAGCCCGTCGGCAAGTCCGATCCTAGGAAGGGCGACTCGGGCATATCCTCTCGATCTCCAGTCTCTCGAAGGCCGAGGGCTCTAAGGGTTTCAGCTTTCGCCTCCCTCGGGACTGCTAGCCAAGCAACAGAAAATCCCATTCTTCGCTCCAATGACGTAGATCAAATTCGGTGACCGCCGAATTCTGCCGCACTGGCGAAGGTCCGGTCTTGGCCGCTTGTCGTCACCGGCCTTTGGTGCGCAGCATCCGACCGATCAGCACCAACGCCATCCCAAATCCCGTCAAAGTTGCAGCAATGATCCAACCATGATCGGATGGGACTATCCGGTAGTAGTGGTGCGGCCCGCCAAGTAGCTCGACTGGCAGCAAGAAGCTAAAGAGCACTAGTAGCAGAAGAGTACCGACTGCCGTGAGCACATAACCCGCTTTCACGAGCCACGCTAGGCGTCTCCGCATTTCTTCATCTGAGGTCATGCTTATGAATCGGTGAATGGCAGCTGTTGGCCGACTGTAGCCCAATGGCGGTCGACGATACAGAGCCCATCTGAGACATCGGGCCTCGCCCAAAGCAGCCGGTCGTGAGCCACAGGTCGATGCAAAAGTGCGACACACGCGTGGTCCAATGGCGAATCGAAATTCGCGTAGGTTCGACGGTGGCGCAAGTTCGTGATGCCCGACAAACAGCGTGGACACCACCCACACGCCATACGCGAAGATTCAGATGGGTTTGGGAACGTCTGCGTCGGGCACTCGAAATGACGCAAGTGTCACCAAGACGGCCAGAACTCCCAAGCCGACCAGATCGGCTCTCAATTCCTGCATGCGCATCCCGCCCCGTGCTTGAATCATTGTCGATACTGCGAGTCCCTTGCATAGCGGATAGCTGTCGACTCCTCGTATTGCAGCCGGTGCTATTCTCACGGCCATCAAACTTCCGAGGTTCCAGGATGCGGATTTGGTCCATATCTGTTCTCGTTTGCGCAAGCACAGTGTCCGCCGCAGAGGGATCGACCACAACGCTCTACAAGTCCACCGGCCCTGATGGAAGAACGATCTATAGCGACGTTCCGCCGCCACAGGCCCGCGACTCCAAGACGCTGACATTCAAGAATCTACCGGCCAGCCCCTTGTCTGCCGACACCCTTGCGTACGTCGAACAGTTGCGCAAGTCAGCCGACGCCCGAACATCAGCCGCGCCGCCTCGCGACACGGTGCTTTTTTCTGCCAAGTGGTGCGGCTACTGCAAACAGGCAAAGGCCTACTTGGCAGCCAAGGGCATCGGTTATCGGGAGGTGGACATCGACACCGCGGAAGGCAAATCAGCCTATGCGCAACTCGGCGGCAACAGCGGGGTGCCTCAACTCTTTGCGAACGGCCGAGGTGTCACTGGCTTTACCGCTGCCGCGTACGACGCATTTTTCAAGGCTTCGCGCAATTAGGGCTTGAGTTCGACAGGCGGCTATCGCAAGGCAAACGCAGCCCAAGGCATCCGGCGAAACGCCTCCTCAAGCGGCACGACATTGCCGTCCGCTGCAAGCGCGTCCCCGGTAAGCACATTCGCGAGCCTCGCACTCCCAAGCCCCTCAGGCAGCACCACCCTCGTCCCCCGCCAGGCATCCGCCTCAGGAAGCACCGGCGCTCCCCCATCCGCCCCGCCCTGCGCAATGCCGGCAAACAGCCGCCCCACAATCACCACCAGCGTGCGCCCTTCATGCCTTCGCGCAAAGGCCACCACATGCCGGGCCAACGACCCTTCGACCGCAAGGCCTTCATAGCTGCCATTGCGAAAAAGCTCCGCATGCTCACGCCGCATCGACAGCAGCCGCCAGATGAACCAGAGCTTTGCACTGCCGTCGTGTGGCGCCTCGGCAAGGGATTGCACTCGCGCCGGCAGATCGGCTTCATCGGCGATGGCCTGCAGCTGATCGAGCCGCTTCGTGCGCAATGCATAGTCCACCGGCCGCCGGTTGTCGGGGTCGACCAAACTCAGGTCGATGAGTTCACTGCCCTGATACAGATCGGGCACACCCGGTGAGGCGTATTTCAGCAGCGTCAGCGTCAGGCCATTCCACGCGCCGAACCACGAGAGGCGATCGGCCATGCGCTGGATATCGGCGAGGCACCCGCCCGCTGAACGGTCGGAAAGGATTTTTCGCACCAAGGCTTCCAGGGCCTCTTCGTATTGCGCATCGGGTTGGGTCCAGCGCGTGTGCGATTTGGATTCGCGCGCAGCCTTTTGCATGTACTGCAGCACGCGCTGTTCATACGCCGGCATGGCTTCGGCGCTGAGCCCACCAAAGGGCAAGGTGCCGAGCAGGGTCTGGTAGAGCAGGTACTCGTCGGCGCGCGAAGGTGCGGTAGCCTCGTGCCCGTCACTGCAGAGCGCGTGCCAACGCACGAGCGCTTCGCCCCACTCTTCGGGCATTTCAGAAAGCACATCGATGCGGTTGCGCACGTCTTCCGAGCGCTTGTTGTCATGCGTCGAAGTGGCAAGCATGGTGTGCGGCCAGTGCCGTGCGCGGTCGGCGCTGAGCGCGTGAAACTCGTCCACGTCAAAGCCGAACTGATCGGGCTCGCCGCCCACTTCGTTGAGCGCGCTCAGCGGAAAGTAGCGGTAGAAGGCGGTGTCTTCCACGCCCTTGGCCGCAACGGGTGCGCTGAACTGCTGAAACCGTACCGCGAACCGTCGCACGCGTTCGGCCAACGCCGGCGTCGCATGCTCGGCAGCCTCGCCGCGCAGGGAGCGGCGCACAAAAGCGAAGATGGAACGGTCGGCGTCCAGGCTCTGGCGTTCGGCGGCATCTGTAGCCGCATCGATGAAATGCGCGTCTTGTGCGGACGGCGCATCGACGATGTAGGTGCGGTACACCGGCATGCACGCCGCCACGCCGGCCAGTGCGCGGCGCAGCGCATTCAGCGTGTAGTCGCGTGTGGTGCGGTCGGCGCGCGCAATGCGCCGCAGTTCGGTAGAAAGCACGTTCAGTTCTGAAGCGAGCGCGCTTCGCATCACTTCATGCTTGCCTGCGCGGGCCACGGCATCGAAGTCTTGCGCGTCGCCGGTGAAGCGGTGCCAGGTTTGCCGCAGCGCATCTGCTGCCGCAGTGTCTACCAGCACGCCGTTGGCCACATTGGCAAAACGGTAGCCGGTGGTGCCGTGCACGTGCCATTCAACGGGCACCTCTTCTTCAGAGGCGGCAATTTTTTCGGCTACCACGTACAGCGGGCGCGGTGGCCTGCCGCCCGGCTCGGAAGCGGGCAGCACGACGCCCGCGCGCCGCGCATAGCCTTCCTGCAGTTGCCTGAAGTAGCGCGCAGGGTCATACAGGCCGTCGGGGTGGTCGATGCGAAGGCCGTCCACCACGCCGGCCGCGGCAAGGTCCAGCGCGAAAGACTGGGTGGCCTCGAACACTTCATCGCGCTCCATGCGCACGGCCGCCAGGTCGTTGATGTCGAAGAAGCGCCGGTAGTTGATTTCGTCTGCCGCTACGCGCCAGTACGCGAGGCGGTAGGCCTGCACTTCGATGAGCCGGTGGAGCTGGTCGCGCGCGCTGTCCGATGCAAGGTTGAGCTCGGCCACTGCTGCAAGCAAGGCGCGCGCCAGGGCGGGATGCGCCTGCACCAGCTGCGCGAGGCGGGCCTTGAACAGCTCTTTGTCGCGCACGCGCTCCGAGCGTTGCGAAGGTGCCTGCGCATGGCGGCCTGGCAAGTGGCCGAAGGCCGTCGAAAGGCTGGCAAGCTCTGCCGCAAGCGCCGGGTCTTTCAAATGCGGCAACGCGCGCCCCAGCACTGTGGGGTAGCTTTCGGGCGCAAGGGGAAACCGGTGGTCGAAATAGCGCAGCGCAAAGCTGCCTTGTGCGGCTTCGAAATGCAGCACAAGCTCACCACTGGAAAGCACCTCGCCGTAGTGGCCACCGAGCACCGGCAGCAGCACTTTGCCGGTCAGCTCTTCGTTGAGCGGCTGCCAGTCGATGTCGAAATACTGCGCGAAGAGCGAGGCCGGGCCGTTCTCCAATACGTCCATCCACCACGCGTTGTCGGCGCCGAGCACGCCCATGTGGTTGGGCACCATGTCGAGCAGCTGCCCAAGCCCGTTGGCCCGCAACGCCCTGACGAAGCGCTCGAAGCCTTCGGCGCCGCCAAGCTCGGGGTTGATCTCTGCATGCGCCACCACGTCATAGCCGTGGGTGCTGCCCGCGCGGGCCCGCTGAATGGGCGAGCAGTACACATGACTCACACCAAGCTGCGCCAGGTAAGGCAGCACGCGAATGGCATCGTCGAAGCTGAAGCCCTTGTGAAACTGCAGGCGGTATGTGGCGCGCGGCACCCGTGCTTGCAGAACCGGTGCCGGCTCGGCGCCCGCGCTGCGACGGGGCCTTGCCGCGCGCAGGTGCCCGGCCAGGCCCTGCATGGCATCGCTCGCTGCCAGCGCCTGCACAGACGAAGCAAGCTTGCGCCGCCAGTTGGGGTGCGTGTCGACCGTGCCGGGCATGTTGGCCTGCTCCACTTCACCGGCCACGTCTTCCAGCTGAAACACCATCAGCGCCGAGGGTGCGGCGGCCAGAAACGCATGAACGGCCTGCACGGTCCGCGGCGAAGGTGTCGCCTGCGCCAGTGCCTGCGCGGCTTCGTCGTCTGACAGCAGCCCCGCTTCGCGCACCGCCAGCATCAGCCGGACGCGTTCGTGCGCGCGGTCGAGCAGTTGCCTGTCGAAGAGCCGCGGGTCCGGAAAAAGGCCGAGCGCCAGCCGAAGCCGCAGGTCATGCCCCGACCACCAGCCCGCGAGCGTGGCCAGGTCGTGCGTGCTGATGGCGACCAGCGCCGCAGGCGGGTACGACGCGGGAGAAGTAAAGCCGCCGTCCTGCTGCTTCTCGAAATAGAGCAGCCGGTAAGACAGCACATCGGCACGTGCGAGCGCCTCGCGCATTGCATCTTCCACCGTGCCAAGGTCTTCGCCCACGACCATGCAGCGGTGGCGGTGGCTCTCCACGGCCACGATGGCGAGCATTTCGTCGACTGCGTAGCGCACGTAGGCGCCGTCATGCGCGGTGCGGCCCGGCGGAATCCAGAACAGGCGCATCAGCCCCATGACGTGGTCGATGCGCAGCGCGCCCGCATGGCGCATGTTCTCGCGCAGCATCTGCACGAATGGCTGGTAGTGGTTGGCGCGCAGGCGGTCGGGCCGCAGCGGCGGCAGGCCCCAGTTCTGCCCGGCCGGGTTGAACTCGTCCGGCGGCGCGCCAATGCTCGCACCCACTGCAAAGCAGTGCTGCGCGCCCCAGGCGTCGGAGCCGCCGCGGTCCACCGAAACGGCCAGGTCGAGGTAAAGGCCGATGCCCATGCCCAGTGCCTCGCAGCGCGCGCCGGCTCGCGCGAGCTGTCGCTCGGCCAGCCATTGCAGGTACTGGTGGTACTGCAGGCGGTCCGCATGCTGCGCCGCAAACTCTTGCACTGCGGGTGCGTCGATGTCGCGGTAAGCCTCTGGCCAGGCGAGCCAGCCCCAGCAGTGCGGGTCGGCCGCCGCAAAGTGGGCTTGCAGCGCTTCGAAGAGCGCATGGCGGCGAAGCGGCTCGCCCTGCTCGTCAACGAAGGCCAGAAAGGCCTGGCCGGCTGCGTCCGGCCCACCCATACGCGAGAGATGGTGCGTCTTGAAATGCTCGAAGAGCAGCTCGAGCACTTCGAACTTGGCAGCAGCCACGCCGGCATGGTCCACCAGCGGCGTCTCGCGCAGGGCCGCCAGCTTCAACTGGAATTCGGGTGATTCGACACGGCGACGCGCGGGCTCGCACGCGGCAAAATCGTCCACCGCCTCCACGTCGATATACAGCACGTTGAGCCGTTGCCGCGACGATGGGCTATAGGGACTGGCGCGTTGCGGGTCTGTGGGAAACAGCGCATGCAGCGGGTTCAGCCCGATCACGTCGGCGCCCTGCCCGGCCATGCTGTCGATCAGCGTGTCCAGGTCCGTGAAATCGCCGATGCCCCAGTTGCGCGGCGAGCGCAGTGCATACAGCTGCACGGCCGGCCCCCACACGCGCCCACCCTCGCGCGCGGCGGGTGGCCGGTAGCAGCGCCCGGGCGAAGCGACCACCATGGTCTCGCCATGGAGCCCATCCAGCCCGTCGATTTGCAGCCAGTGGTAGCCGGGCGCAAGAGGCTCGGCCAGGTGCAGCACGCAACCGCCGTCGTGCAGCGCGTGGGCATCGGCCTCGCCCTCGCGAAGGCGCCCTTCTTCATCGCGCAAACGCCAGCGAAGCTTGCCTGCAACATGGCCGTGCCGCGAAAGATGCACTGCCCAGTGTGTTGCGTGTGCCGCCACCACCAGCACAGGCGGTAGCGCCGGTTCGGCCGTATCGGCCGCTGCTGCGCCCGGCCGCACGCCAAACTCCGCCAGCAAAGCGGTTAGGTTCTCGGGCGTGGCGTGGCGCTGTGTTCCAAAAGCGTCGAAATAGGTGGCGGAAATGCCGTAGTGCCTGCAAAGGCGTTCCAGCGCATCGGCGGGCCAATTGCTCGAATCATCCACCGGCCACGTCCTCCAGCGTTGCGTGCACTGCGCCGCGCTCCAGGTGCAGGCCTGCTGCATCGGCAGCGGCACCCGAGCTGTAGACCACCGCACCGGGTGGCGCCGCTGCCTGCGTGGCGGCTTCCGCACCAAAGTTGGCAAGCAGATGAAGGCGCCTGGCTGCTTCGCCAGCGGCGGTGCCCGACAACTCCCATTGCACCTGTACCAAGCCGTTTTCGCAGCGATAGCTTCCGGCGCGCCGGGCGCCGGCCAGGTGCGGCACCAACAGGCGATGGCGCGCATCGAGCAGTTGCTTCATTTCGCACAGCCGCGCAAAGTGCGGCTGTGTGCCGCGTTCGCGCCACCGGAGCTTCGAGGTGGCAAAGGTTTCTTCTGCGTTGGGGTCTGGAATGCGGGCGCGGGCCGCTTCGTCGGCAAAGGCGGCAAACCCGCCAAACTCCAAGCGCCGCCCTTCGGCCACGGCCGAGGCCAGCTCAGGCCCGAAGTCGCAAAAGTACAGGAACGGCGACGACGCCGCGAACTCGTCGCCCATGAAGAGCATGGGCACGTGCGGCGAGAGCAGCACGCAGGCAAACGCCGCGCGCACCAGCGCCGGATCGCCCATGGCATGAATGCGCTCGCCGAAAGCACGGTTGCCCACCTGGTCGTGGGTCTGCAGGTAGGACACGAAGGCGGTCGATGGAAGTTGCGTGCTCGGTTCCCCGCGCAGCTCGCCGCCACGGAATGCCGATGCCTGGCCCTGGTAGATGAAGCCTTCGGCCAGTGCACGCGCAAAGCGGCACGCCGCGTCGTCCGCGTAGTCGGCGTAGTAGCCGTCGCGCTCGCCGGTGGCCAGCACATGGGCGGCATGGTGCAGGTCGTCGTTCCATTGCGCGGTGCCGGCAATGGGCAGGCCGGCGTCGTCGCGTGCCAGCAGCGAAGCCTGGTTGGCGTCGTTCTCCAGCACCAGGTGCACATGCCTTTCGCGCGCGGGGCCGGCGTTCAGCGCCTCGCGTATCTCATGCACGATGTGCTTTTCGGACGAATCGCGAATGGCGTGAATCGCATCCATGCGCAGGCCGTCGATGTGGAACTCTTCGATCCAGTACAAGGCGTTGTGAATGAAGAAGTCGCGCACGGTGCGCGACTGCTCGCCGTCGAAGTTGATGGCGGCGCCCCAGGGCGTGCGCTCCGCCGCATTGAAGAACTCGGGGCAGCACGCGTGCAGGTAGTTGCCCTCAGGTCCGAAGTGGTTGTAGACCACATCGACCAGCACCATCAGGCCCAGCCCATGCGCCGCATTGACCAGCGCCTTCAGGTCGTCGGGCGTTCCGTAGCTGGCATCGGGTGCAAACTGCAGCACGCCGTCGTAGCCCCAGTTGCGCGCGCCCGGAAAATCCGCAAGAGGCATGAGCTCGATGGCCGTAATGCCCAGTTCCGCAAGCTCGCCAATCCGCTCGCGCGCTGCCTCGAAGGTGCCCTCTTCTGTGAAGGTGCCCACGTGCAGTTCGTACACCACGGCTTCGTGCCAGGGGCGGCCGCGCCAGTGCGCGTCGGTCCATTCGAAGCGGTGCGGGTCTATGACGCGGCTCGGGCCATGAACGTCGTCCGGGTTGTAGCGCGACGCGGGGTCGGGAATGGTGGTTCCATCGGCCAGCCGGTAGGCATAGCTGTCGCCATGGCGCGCCTCGGGCAGCGCAAGGCGGTGCCAGCCATCTTCACTGCGCTGCATTGCGTGCGAAGAGGCCGCCCCTCCGGCCGGCGTGTGCACCAGCGTGATGCCTTCCGCCGACGGCGCCCAAAGTGCAAAGTCGACGCCGCCGCTGTTTACAGTGGCCCCGAAGGGCATGCGATGAGCACGCTTCATGGCCGTACATCCGGCCGGCTCAGCACCACCAGAGAGCGGCACTGCAGCGGGTAAGCGGGCTCCGACCAGGCGGGCGCGAGCGCGGCCACGTCTTCGGTGGCGGGCGGCGGCGAGCCGCTGGCGGTGTCCAGCAGCAAGCGCCATGCGCCGTAGGGCGCTGGCGGCAGCGTGAACATGATCTCGTCGTGGTGCGCGTTGAAAAGCACCAGAAAATCGTCGTCGTGCTGCGCCTCGCCGCGCGGGCCGCGATCGACGATGCCGCCGCCGGACATGTACATGGCAAAGCACCTGGCGTTGGCGTCGCCCCAGTCTTCGGGCCGCATCTCAGCGCCGTCGGGCTTGAGCCAGATCACGTCGGTCACGCTTTCAGCCTCGCGCGGCTTGCCCGCAAAGAAGCTGCGCCTTCTGAACGAGGGGTGCGCGCGCCTGAGCGCAATGGCGCGCTCCACAAAGGTGACCAGCGCCTGGCGCTCCGGCGTGGGCGTCCAGTCGATCCAGCCCAGCTCGTTGTCCTGGCAGTAGACGTTGTTGTTGCCGTTTTGCGTGTGGCCGCGCTCGTCGCCGGCCAGCAGCATGGGCACCCCCTGGGAGAGCAGCAGCGTGGCCAGCATGTTGCGCTTTTGCCGCTCGCGCAGCGCCACGATATCGGGGTCTTCGGTCGGGCCTTCCGCGCCGCAGTTCCACGATATATTGTGGCTGTTGCCGTCGCGGTTGTCTTCGCCGTTCGCCTCGTTGTGCTTGTCGTTGTAAGAGACCAGGTCGTTAAGGGTAAAGCCGTCGTGCGCTGTAATGAAGTTGATGCTCGCCGTGGGCTGCTTGCCCGACCAGCCATACAGGTCTTCGGAGCCGGTGAGGCGCTTGCCCACTTCGCCGATCACCCCGGCATCGCCCTTCCAGAAGCCGCGCATGCCGTCGCGGTAGCGGTCGTTCCATTCGGCCCAGCCCAGCGGAAAGTTGCCCACCTGGTAGCCGCCGTGGCCAAGATCCCACGGTTCGGCAATGAGCTTGACGCGGTTGAGCGTCGGGTCTTGCCGTATGGCATCGAAGAAGCCGCCCAGGTTTTCGACCTTGCCCGACTCGCGCGCGAGCGCCGAAGCCAGGTCGAAGCGAAACCCGTCGACGTGCATTTCTTCGGCCCAGTAGCGCAGCGAATCCATCACCAGCTGCAGCGCATGCGGATGCTCCAGGTTCACTGTGTTGCCGCACCCGGTGAAGTCGTCGTAGTAGCGCCGGTTCTCTGCGTTGACGATGTAGTAGGACGAGTTGTCCACCCCCCGCATCGATAGCGTGGGCCCCAGCTGGTTACCTTCGCAGGTGTGGTTGTAGACCACATCGAGAATCACCTCGATGCCCGCGGAGTGCAGGGTCTTGACCATGGTCTTGAACTCCTTCACCTTGCCGGAGGCGCTGTAGCGCATTTCGGGTGCGAAGTAGGCCAGCGTGTTGTAGCCCCAGTAGTTCTGCAGGCCCTTCTCGGCCAGGTGCCGGTCGTTAAGAAAGCTGTGCACCGGCAACAGCTCGATGGTGGTCACGCCCAGGCGCTTCAGGTAGTCGACCACCGGCGCGCAGCACAGGCCGGCATAGGTGCCGCGCAGTTCGGTCGGCACGTCGGGGTGGCGCATGGTGAAGCCGCGCACGTGCAGCTCGTAGATGACCATGTCTTGCCAGGGTATGGACGGCCGGCGGTCGTCGCCCCAGGTAAAGGCAGTTTCGAGCACGCGGCCCTTGGGGATGAGCGGCGCGCTGTCGCGCCGGTCGAACGAAAGGTCTTCGCGCTTGCTGCCCACGGTATAGCCATAAAGCGCATCGCCCCAGCGCAGGTCGCCGACCAGGTCTTTTGCGTAGGGGTCGACCAGCAGCTTGTGCGGGTTGAAGCGGTGGCCCTCTTCGGGCCTGTAGGGCCCATGTACGCGGTAGCCATAGGCCAGGCCCGGCCGGGCTTCGGGCAGGTAGCAGTGCCAGATGCCGTCGGTGCGCTCGCGAATCGGAATGCGCTGGATCTCGTGGCGGCCCTTCTCGTCGAAAAGGCACAGTTCAACGCCCTGTGCGTGTTGGGAGAAGAGCGCAAAGTTGACGCCCTCTCCGTCCCAGTTGGCGCCCCGCGGATATGGGCGGCCCGGCCACACGGCCGTAATGAAAGGTCGTTTGCTGCGTGTCATCGAAATCGAATGTGGGAGAAAGACGCGAAAAGAAAAAAACAGAAAGAAGACGCGCGTTCAACGCGGCGGCCGCTCCCCGGGCGAGCTGCCCTTGCCGGGCTCGACCACGATGGTCGGCGTGGTTGTGGTGGTGCTGGCGGTGGCGCTCCTGTCCTTTGGCGCACGCGGCCACCAGCGCTCGATCTGCGCCGCAGCCCAGTCCTTGCCCGCAAGGCCGAAAGCCAGGGCCAGCGCAAACACCACGCCCGCCAGCACCACCAGGAAGCTCTCGCGCACGATGTCGCCGCCCACCTTGATCTGGTCCAGCGCAATCAAGATGACGAAGGCCATGACGGCATAGCGCGCAATCTGCCCCAGCAGCACGGCATCGCGCATTTGCGCGCCGCGAAAGTAGCTCGACACCGCCTCTCCCACGAAGCGGGCGAAATACGAACCGAAGGCCAGCACCAGCAAGGCAACGAAGAGATTGGGCACAAACCACACCACGCGCCCGAGCAGGTCTGCGATGTAGCTCAGCCCCAAGCCATTGAAGGCGACCAGCAACGCCGCAAGAATGACAAGCCAGTAGGCCAGCACACCGAAGAGGCTGCTGGTGTCGCCGCCCCAGCCGCCCTGGCGCAAGAAGTTGTCCAGCCCGGCGCGCTCGGTCAGCACGTTGAAGTTGATGGCGCGCAGTGCCTTGGTGACGGCAAAGCGCACCGTTTTGGCGATAAGCCAGCCGGCGAGCACCACGACGAGTGCAATAGCCAGGCGAGGCACGAAGGCCCCAACCTGGTAGAGCATTGCGTTCAACGGCTCCAGGTGAATGCCAAATCGGTCCATGAGTCTCTCCGGTGCTTGAAATGCGGTTGCGGACAAAAGCGGCGAATGCGGTGCAAGCATCAACCGGGCCGCTCTGCCTGCAGGAGCGCAAGCACGCCGTTCAGCGGCACCTGGGCCCAATCGGCGCGGTTGTTGAGCTCGTAGCGCAGCTCGTACAGCGCCTTCTCCAGTTCGAACAGCGTGAGCAGTTCGGCGTCGATGTGCGCGTTGCCATCGCCGCCGGCAGCCTGCGAGTAGCCGTCCATGAAGGCCTGGCGGGTTGCCTGCTCCCATGCGGCAGCGGGCGGCGCCAGGTAGGCGGCCTCTTCCACGCTTTGGGCCACGCGCCGCAAAGCCGACCAGCGCGCATAGTTGAACGAGCGCAGCATGCCCGCCACGTCGCGCAGCGGCGAGCCCTTGGCGCGGCGCTCGTCGAAGCTGCGTGCGGGCTCGCCCTCGAAGTCGATGATGACGAAATCGTTGTCGCGCACCAGCACCTGACCCAGGTGAAAGTCGCCGTGGTAGCGGCTCTTGATGCCACCCTGCGCTTGCGGCCTGCGCGCGGCAATCGAAGCCTGCAGTGCCTCTTCCATCGTCAGAAGCGCCTGGCCGTCGATCTGTGCCGGCCCGGGCAACTGGCCGATCCGCTCCCGCAGCAGCGAAAGCGTGGTGGCAACGTCGGCCCGGGCTTGCGCCGTGTAGCGGGCAATGTCTTCGGCCAGCAAGGGCTCGGGCTCGAACGCCGCGGCGCCGGTGCGCATTGCCAGTGCCTTGTGCAGCTCGGCGGTGCGCCGGCCCAGCGTGGCCATGAGCGCAAGAAAGCCGCCATGTGCGGCGAGCGGGTCGGGCAGCGCGCCGTTGGTGGTCGCAAAGTCGCGCAGGAAGCGCTCCAGGTAGCCGAGCGTGTGGTCCCACCCGTCGCCCTGGTTCGACACATAGGACTGCACCATGGCCAGCGTCATGGTGCGGCCGTCGTTGGCGGTGTATTCGAGCGCGCCCAGCACCGGAACGCAGTGCGGATAGTGCGCCACCTCGGTCAGGAAACGGCCCATCTCCAGCTCAGGGTTGAGGCCTTCGCGCAGATGCCGGTAGCCCTTGAGAAACAGGGTCTCGTTCACCGTGACCACCGTGTTGCTGCTCACGCCGCTCGGCCGCCCGACTGGCAGGCTGTCGATGTCGGCCTTGATGGCGGCAAAGGCCTCCGTTGCGCGGAACCGCAGCCGCCCGTGCGCTGTTTCCAGTTCCATGCCGTTGCGGATGGCATGCAGCAGCGCACGGCAAAAGGCTTCGTCGTAGAAGGCGTCGCCCATCAGGCCCACCTGCGCCTGCTGCCGCACCTTGGCCACCGCGGCCTGCGCCACGCCGGCCATGCGCTCTTCGTCGCGCTCTTCCCAGGCCAGTGCCAGGGGCATGAAGTAGGTGGCGCCGCCGCGCGGGCCGTCGAGTTCGAGCAGGGGCAGCATCCAGCTTTGCGAGCCGGCCTCCCATACCGCGTGGTCCGCCAGGCGCGCACGCTCGATGGCCGTGCCCTTCGATGCATACCAGCGCTGGATCTCGATGTGCCGCGGCAGCACCTCCTGCTCGAACTGCGCGCGCATGCGCTCCGACATGCCGATGCGCCATGGCATCACGCGGTCGCGGAAGAAGCTGGTCCAGCCGTCGAACAGCACCAGCGTGGGCCACTCCTGCAGCGCCACGCCTTCCTGGTGCCAGCTGGGCATCTCGGCGTCGGACGTGAGCCTGAACCAGTAGAACCCGTATGACGAAAGCGTGAGCAGGTACGGCAGCTCGCCGATCGGCGGAAACGGCGCACGGCCCAGCATTTCGATGGGCACCCTGCCCTTGAAGGCCGAAAGGTCGAGCTCCACCGGCTGCGCAGCGCGCGACAGGTTGAACACCGTCAGGATGATGTCGTCGCCGTATTCGCTCAGGTAGGCGAGAATTTTTCGGTTGCCCGGCTTCAGAAAGCGCCGCTTGCCGCGGCCGAAGGCATGGCTCGTCTTGCGCACGGCCAGCATGCGCTTGGTCCAGTTGAGCAGCGAGCTGCTGTCGCGCGCCTGCGCCTCCACGTTGAGCGCCTCATAGCCGAACATCGGGTCCATGATGGGCTGCAGGTACAGGCGCTGCGGGTCGGCACGCGAGAAGCCCGCGTTGCGGTCGGGGCTCCACTGCATGGGGGTACGCACGCCGTTGCGGTCGCCCACGAACACGTTGTCGCCCATGCCGATCTCGTCGCCGTAGTAGATGATGGGCGAGCCCGGCATCGACAGCAGCATGCCGTTCATGAGCTTCACGCGGTCGATGTCGTTTTCCATCAGCGGCGCAAGCCGCCGCCGAATGCCCAGGTTGATGCGCGCGCGCATGTCGGCGGCATACATGGTGTACATGTAGTCGCGCTCCTTGCTGGTCACCATCTCGAGCGTGAGCTCGTCGTGGTTGCGCAGGAAGATTGCCCACTGGCAGCCTTCCGGAATGTCCGGCGTCTGCTGCATGATCTCGACGATGGGGTGCCGGTCTTCCTGCGCAATGGCCATGTACATGCGCGGCATCAGCGGAAAGTGATACGCCATGTGGCATTCATCGCCGTCGCCGAAGTATTCGCGCACGTCTTCGGGCCACATGTTGGCCTCTGCCAGCAGAAAGCGGTTCTTGTACTGCGCGTCGATGGCGGCGCGCAGCTTCTTGATTACCGCGTGCGTCTCGGGCAAGTTCTCGTTGCTGGTGCCGTCGCGCTCCACCAGGTAGGGAATGGCGTCGAGGCGGAAGCCGTCCACCCCCATGTCGAGCCAGAAGCGCATCACCTTGAAGATGGCCTCCAGCACCGCCGGGTTGTCGAAGTTCAGGTCGGGCTGGTGGCTGAAGAAGCGGTGCCAATAGTAGGCCTTGGCCACCGGGTCCCACGCCCAGTTCGACGTTTCGGTGTCCGTGAAGATGATGCGCGTGCCCTGGTAGATCTGGTCGGTGTCGCTCCACACATAAAAGTCGCGCTCGGGCGAACCGGGCGGTGCGCGGCGTGCAGCCTGAAACCAGGGGTGGTCGCTCGAGGTGTGGTTGATGACCAGTTCGGTAATCACGCGCAGCCCGCGCTCATGCGCGGCATCGAGCATTTCGCGAAAGTCGTCGAGCGTGCCGTACTGCGGGTTCACGTCTTCGTAGGCCGAAATGTCGTAGCCGTCGTCGCGCAGCGGCGATGGATAGAACGGCATCAGCCAGATGGTGTTGACGCCCAGCTCCTTCACGTAGTCGAGCTTGGCCGTCACGCCCTTGAAGTCGCCGATGCCGTCGTTGTTCGAATCGAAGAACGCCTTGACGTTGAGCTGGTAGATCACCGCGTCCCGGTACCACAGCGGATCGTCGCTGATGTCGATCTCGACCGTTTCAAGCGCAATGTGGGAGACAGGTGCGTTCATGGTGGCGCGGCCTCACAGAAAGTAGTCGAAGTCGCGCTCGTCGCCATGGCGCCGCCGAACGACGAAGATGTGCGCGGGCACGCTGTGCGGATCGAGCCGTATGTAATGCCATCCGCCCTGCCACGTAAACCGCTGCCCGCTCAGCAGGTCATGCATCTGGAAGGCACGCGAACTGTCGATGCCCGCGGTTTGGGGGTCGAACTGCAGCCAGCCCGTCTGCACGTTGTGCGGATCGAGGTTCACCACCGTCACGATCACGTTGTCGCCGCCCTCCGACACCTTGGCATAGGCCAGCAGCTGGTCGTTGTCGATCTGCAGGAACCGCAGGCTGCGGTCCCACTGCAGCGCCGGGTTCTCGCGGCGGATGCGGTTCACGCGGGCAATGAAGGGCGCCAGGCTGGTGGGGTCGTCGTGGTTCCAGTGCCGCAGCTGGTACTTTTCTGAATCGAGGTATTCCTCGCTGCCGGGCGAGCGCGGCAGGTGCTCGCGGAGTTCGTAGGCCGGCCCGTAGATGCCGTAGTTGGCCGACAGCGTGGCGGCCAGCACCAGCCGCGCCATGTACACCGATGGCTCCCCGCCCTGCAGTTGCTCGTGCAGGATGTCGGGCGTGTTCGGCCACACGTTGGGCCTGAAGTAATCCACGCCGGGCGCGGTCGAAAGCTCGGTGAAATATTCGGTGAGCTCCTGCTTGGTGTTGCGCCAGGTGAAGTAGGTATACGACTGCGAAAAGCCCAGCTTGGCCAGCCGGTGCATCACCTTGGGCCGCGTGAAAGCCTCGGCAAGAAAAATCACCTCGGGGTGCTCGCGCCGGATCTCTCCAATGGCCCACTCCCAGAATGAAAACGCCTTGGTGTGCGGGTTGTCCACCCGGAAAATGCGCACGCCCTCGCCGATCCAGTGCTCGATCACGCTGCGCAACTCCAGCCACAGGCCGCGCCAGTCTTCGCTCTCGAAGTTGAAGGGATAGATGTCCTGGTACTTCTTGGGCGGGTTCTCCGCGTATTGCACGCTGCCGTCGGGCCGCCACCGGAACCAGTCCGGGTGCGCCTTTACATACGGGTGGTCGGGTGCGCACTGAAACGCAATGTCCAGCGCAATCTCGAGCCCCAGCGCGGCGGCTTGCGCATACAGGTGGCGAAAGTCTTCCGCCGTGCCAAGGGCCGGAAGAATCGACTTGTGGCCGCCTTCGGCCGCGCCAATGGCCCAGGGGCTGCCCACATCGTCGGGCCCGCTGGCCAGCGCATTGTTGGGGCCCTTGCGCTGCACGCGGCCAATGGGGTGTATCGGCGGAAAGTAGAGCACGTCGAAACCCATGGCCGCAATGGCCGGCAGGCGGGCTTCCACGTCCTTGAAGGTGCCGTGCACGCCGGGCGTGGTGCCCGCGGAGCGCGGAAACAGCTCATACCAGGTGCTGAAGCGGGCACGCTCGCGCTCGGCCTCCAGTGGCAGCTCGACGGGGTAGCGCACCTCGTGCCGGCGGTCGGGGTGGCGGCGGGCGAGCATGGCCAACTCTTCGTCCATGGCCAGCGCCTTCAGGCTCGACACCTCCGTGGCCGGGTGTGCGGCAACTGCATCGAGCTCGGTGGCCCAGCGCGCCAGCGCCTGGCGGTCGGCGCCCTCGGCCCGTTCGGCAGCCGCGGCCACTTCAAGTGCGCCCACCTGCGAGGCAATGCGCACGTCCTCGGCGTCTACACGGCGCGCCATTTCGCTGCGCCACGATTCGAAGGGGTCGACCCACGCAACCACGGTGTAGTAGTAGCGCCCGAGCGCGGGCGGAGAGAAGGTGGCCTCCCACACGTCGTTGACGAGCGGCTTCATCGGCACTTCGCGGAACTCGGTCTTGTCGTGCGGCCGCCAGCACAGCACCACGCGCAGCACGTCGTGGCCGTCGGTAAAGCAATGCGCCTTCACGTGCACCATTTCGCCGACGATGCATTTCACCGGAAAGCGGCCGTTGTCGACCGCGGGCAAGACGGCATCGACCACCGCGCGCCGGTCTCCGTGGGGCACCTCGGGCATTCTCGAAGCTGCGGGCGTCTGCGGTGTTGCGAACAGTTTTTTCATGATGGGCGGTGTTCGAGAATCAGCGTGGAAAGCGGCGGCAACGTGATGCACACCGACTGCATGCGGCCGTGCGAGCGCACGGGCGCAGACTCGACGCCGCCCAGGTTGCCCCAGCCCGAACCGCCGAACTCCACTGCGTCTGTATTGATGAGTTCGCGCCAGTAGCCGCCTTGCGGCACGCCCAGCACATAGTTGGTGCGCGGCACCGGCGTCAGGTTGCTGACCACCAGCAGCGGCGGATGGCCATCGCGCGCCTTTCGCACGAAAGCGAAAACGCTGCGCTCGGCATCGTCCGCCACCACCCATTCGAAGCCCGCGGGGGTGAAGTCCTGCTGGTAGAGGGCGGGCGCGCCGCGGTACACCCGGTTGAGCTGCGACACCAGCCGCTGCAGGCCGGCGTGCCCTTCGAGGTCGCACACCCACCATTCGAGTTCGCCGTCGTGCGTCCATTCGCGCCGTTGACCGAACTCGCCGCCCATGAACAGCAGCTTCTTGCCCGGGTGCGCCCACATGAAGCCGAAGAGCGCGCGCAGGTTGGCAAACTGCTGCCACGGGTCTCCGGGCATCTTGTTCAGCAGCGAGCCCTTGCCGTGCACAACCTCGTCATGCGAGAGCGGCAGCACAAAGTTCTCGTGGAACGCATACACCAGCGAGAACGTCATCTTGTGGTGGTGGTACTTGCGATGGACGGGCTCTTCCTTCATGTAGGCGAGCACGTCGTGCATCCAGCCCATGTTCCATTTCTCGCCGAAGCCCAGGCCATCCATGTCGGTGGGGCGCGAAACGCGCGGCCATGCGGTCGATTCCTCGGCCACGGTAATGGTGTCGGGGTGCTCGCGGTACACGGCGCGGTTGAGCGTTTGCAAGAAGTCGATCGCC
The DNA here is from genome assembly GCF_031456585.1 of Variovorax sp. 3319. NCBI lineage: Bacteria > Pseudomonadati > Pseudomonadota > Betaproteobacteria > Burkholderiales > Comamonadaceae > Variovorax > Variovorax sp. 3319. Next base: position 320,861 of record NZ_JAVDUZ010000005.1, on the reverse strand, counting down.
TCGAGGTTCTCGCGCCCGCCGTGGCGGTTGGGAATCCACTCCCCGTGCTTGCGGGCATAGTCCAGGTAGAGCATCGACGCGACCGCGTCCACCCGCAGCCCGTCCAGGTGGTACCGGTCGAGCCAGAAGAGCCCCGAAGACACCAAAAAGCTGCGCACCTCTGCGCGGCCGTAGTTGAAGATGCTCGAGTTCCACTCCGGGTGAAAGCCCTGCCGCGGATCGGCATGTTCATAGAGGTGCGTGCCGTCGAAGAACGCAAGCCCGTGCTCATCGGTCGGAAAGTGCGAAGGCACCCAGTCCAGCAGCACGCCGATGCCGTTCTGGTGCAGGTGATCGACCAGGTACATGAAGTCCTGCGGCGATCCGAACCGCGCCGTGGGCGCAAAGTAGCCGGTGGTCTGGTACCCCCAAGAGCCGTAGAACGGATGCTCCGTCACGGGCATGAGCTCCACATGCGTGAAGCCCATGTGCTTCACATAGTCCGCAAGCTCATGCGCAATTTCCCGGTAGCCCATGAACTGCCCATCGCGCCGCCGCCACGAGCCCAGGTGCACCTCGTAGACCGACATGGGAGCATCGAGCGCGTTGCGCGCGGCGCGCGTCGCCATCCATTCGCTGTCGTTCCATTCATACGAAAGATCGCAAATGCGCGACGCCGTGGCGGGCGGGTGCTCGGCGCAAAAGGCAAAGGGGTCGGCCTTGTCGACCGTGTAGCCGCCAAAGCGCGAGCGGATGCGGTATTTGTAGGTCTGGCCGAGCGCCGCGTTGGGCGCATGGCCCAGCCAGATGCCCGTGCCGTCCGGCGACGGGGTGAGAGGGTCGGCATCGCCGGACCAGTGGTTCCAGTCGCCCACGACGGACACAGACTCCGCATTGGGTGCCCACACCGCAAAGCGGGCGCCGCCTTGTTCTGCAAGGTGGCAACCCATGAGGTCGTACAAGCGGGAATGCGTTCCTTCGCGGAACAGGTAGGCGTCTTGCGCCGCGGGCTCGGAAAGCTGCTGAGTCACTGGCACCGGTGTTCCTTGCTTGCATGAAGGCCAGCGACCGGGTGTCCAGAAGGAACACGCTCTCGTCAACCCAACGGCCTCAACTCACAATTTGCAAAGATTTCAGGCTTTGCGGGTACGGCTGAAACCTCCTTGCCGTGTCGGAGAGTTCCCCATAACGCGATGGGCAACCTGAGTCAGGCCGCGAGCGAGGCGGAAGACCACGACTCCTGGGCCGCTGCGGACCGGGGAAGGAAGCGGCGCGAAGAAAAGTCTTCCACCGTCAGGTTGATGGTCCGGTTGGGGTTGCTGCGGAAGCGCTTGAGCGCAGCGGCGCCGATGGCGTCGAAGTGCGTCCTGCATGTTTCGAGCAGCCGGTCGCCAAGGTTCCTGGTGCCGAACACGTCGTGCAGGGTTTCTTCAGAAATCTGCGCGATGATCCGCGCGCCATCGGGGCCGTCCGGGTAGATTGCAAAGCGGACGCTTGCCGTGTCAAAGCAGTAGATGCCTTCGAAGTCCATGTGTGTCTCCTGTCTTTCTTTCCTGTTTTCGCTTGTCGCTCGTATATCGGTTTGCTGGCGAATCGGATTCAGCGCGAAAGCGCGCACGCGCTGGCATGGACTTCCGCGCATGTTCAGGAAGGAGGCCGCCTACATGGTTTGGGACTGCCGCGAATCGTGTTTGGCTGACCGCAAACCTTGCTGCAATCCGTGCCTGTTGCGCGCGCCGGCAAGCCAGTTCCTGAAGCCCATGTGGCGCGGTTTGCCGCCTTGCGGCGCCTCGCCCGGATAGCGGATTCGCGAGAGCTCTTCGCGCCCTTTTTCGGTAATGGCAAGCACCTGCGCCGCGGGCTCCGAGCCCGACAGTTTCAGCGGGTCGGCGGGCGCCGGAACAAAGGCAATCACGAGTCCGGCCTGGCGAAGAATCCTGACCTCGTCGATCTCCTTGGGCGTCCGGAAAGACATGGGAAGGCGGGATGCGGCAATCTGCTTGAGCAGGTCCATCGACATGACAAATCTCCTCTAGGTCTGGAATGACGACTGACGATTTCGACGAGGTTCGAATTAGGTGCGCCGCGCCGCGCTTCAAGAGGCTTGGCGAATGGTCTTTTTAATCGCGGGCGGCAGGTTCATAGCTCGCATCCCCGCCGCCGCGGTGCTGGAAAAAAAGCTCTTGAAAAACCCTTGGCCGCGCCTATTTCGCTGATCGGAAGCGCTGGAGAGAGGCCTCCGGCGCCCTGTTCAACTTTCGAATGGAGGTTTTCGCCATGTACCGATCCTTGTTTCCGCGCGACGTGTTCGCCGAGATGGATCGCCTGCAGCGCGAGATGCAGCAGGCCTTCGATCTGTCTCCCACCATCCGCGGCTTCGGCCGCAACGGCTTTCCTGCGCTGAATATCGGCGGCACGCCGCAAACCGTGGAGATCTACGCGTTTGCGCCGGGCGTCGATCCGTCCAGCCTGGAGGTCAACCTCGAGCGCGGCCTGCTCACCATTGCCGGCACGCGCGCCAATGCACTGCCCCAGGGCGATGCCAAGGCGGCGGTTCACATCAACGAGCGCTTCGAGGGCGCCTTCCGCAGGGTGCTGACCCTTCCGGACGATGCCGACCCGGACGCAGTGCAGGCCAAGTACCGCGACGGGGTACTGCACATCACCGTGCAGCGCCGCGCCTCGTCGCAGCCCCGCCGCATTACCGTTCAGTGACAAGCAGACAAACCAATAAAGGAGAGACGATCATGAACAGCACCACATCGCCTCGCGTTGCCGAATCGAAGGAGCTCGCCCGCAAGGAGGGCGCGCGCTACAGCGACGCAGCCCTTACGCCGCCGGTCGACGTCATCGAGGACAGCGGCGGCATCACGCTTTTTGCCGACCTGCCCGGTGTGTCGCGCGAGAAGCTCGGCCTGCATGTTGCGTCCGACACGCTGACCATCGAGGCTGAATCGGACCTGGCCGTTCCAGAGGGGCTGGAATCCAGCCACACGGAGGTGGGCCTGGCCCGCTTCCGCCGCGTGTTCACGCTCAGCAAGGAGCTGGACACCGCCGCCATCTCGGCGGAACTGAAGCAAGGCGTGCTGAAGCTGCGCATTCCGAAGGCGGAACACGCGCAACCGCGGCGCATCGAGATCCAGGCAGCGTGAGGGCGGCCCGCCATGCAAACATGCTCCGGAGGTGAGAAATGAGCGGCGCCGAGTGCCTGGCGCGTTTGCGCGCCGACGCCGCAGCCTTGAGCCCGCGCGCGGCGCACATCGCGCTGGCGCTGCTGCCCGCCGTCGATCACCTGCCGGATGCATGGAAGGCGGGCTTGCACAAGACGCTGAGCCACCGTGCCAGCGCGACCAAGCCGCTGTCCCCCATCGAATTCGACGCCATCCGCGTGACGGCGGCCAGCCTTCCGCACGCGTATCCGGAATGGGTGGTAACCGACCCCGAGCATCCCAAGGCGCGCGACCTGATCGTGAACGCCTGGGAAACGGCGCAACGCTTCCGCTCGGGGCCCATGCAGCCGAGCGCGTAGCCCGGCACGGGCGCGGAGCCAGGTGCAGAGCACGCCTACGCCGATGTGAGCATCCCCCTACAGCGCTCCCGCACAAGCAAACCTAAGGTGGCCGCAAGGACACCGAAATGTCATTCGAGTTTTTCCGCAACCGGGAGCATGCGGGCCGGGCGCTCGCACAAGAGCTGGCCATCTACGCAGTGTGGCCTGACGTCACCGTGCTGGCCCTGCCGCGCGGCGGCGTGCCGGTAGCGTATGAAGTGGCCAGGGCACTGCAGGCGCCCCTCGACGTTCTGGTGGTGCGCAAGCTGGGTGTTCCGGGACACGAGGAATACGCCATGGGCGCCATTGCGGGCGGCGGCGAGCAGGTGCTCGATAACGGCCTGGTGCGCGAGCTTGGCATTGGCGTGGATGCAGTCGATGAAGTGGTGCGCAACGAACGGCATGAGCTCGAACGGCGCGAGCGTGCCTATCGCGGCAACCGCCCCGCGCCCGACCTGCGCGGCCGCATCGTGATCCTTGTCGACGACGGGCTTGCCACCGGAGCAACCATGCGCGTGGCCGTGCGCGCAGTGCGCCGCCAGGCGCCGACCCGCGTGGTTGTTGCGGCGCCCGTGGCGTCGCCCGAAGCCTGCACGCTTTTGCAGGGCGAGGCAGACGATGTGGTGTGCCCTGAAGTACCCGATGCCTTCCTGGGTGTCGGACGCTGGTATCTCGATTTTTCGCAGACCAGCGACGAAGAAGTCTGCCGCCTGCTCGAAGAAGCAGAAGCAGATGCGCGCCGCCTCCGCGCACCCCAGCCTGAGGACCTTGCACGATGAAGCCATCCAACATTTCGAAAGAAGCGGAGGCGCTGCGCTCGGCGGCGCATCCGCTCGAAGGAAACCCCTGCGACCACGACGCCCTGCTCGACCTGATCGGCGATGCGCACTATGTGCTGCTCGGCGAGGCCTCGCACGGCACGCAAGAGTTTTATGCCGAGCGCGCGAACATCACGCGCCGCCTGCTGGCCGAAAAAGGCTTCAACGCCGTGGCCATCGAAGGCGACTGGCCCGATGCGTATCGCGTGAACCGCTATGTAAGAGGCACCAGCGACGACGCCAGTGCGGCCGAAGCACTGGCCGGCTTCCGGCGCTTTCCCACCTGGATGTGGCGCAACGAAGAGGTGGCACGCTTTGTGGAATGGCAGCGCGCCTTCAACGATTCCACCCCGCCGCAGGGAAAAACCGGGTTCTATGGGCTGGACCTGTACAGCCTCTCGGGCTCGATGGAAGCCGTGCTCGCGTACTTCGAGCGAACCGACCCCGACGCCGCCCGCCTCGCGCGCGAACGCTACGGATGCTTCGACCGCTACGGCGACCGCGGACAAAACTACGGGCTGATGGCTGGCCTCGGCAACACGGCCTCTTGCCAGCAAGCCGTGGTCGACATGCTGCTCGAAATGCGGCGCGCCGCCGGCGAGGCCTGGCGCAGCGGCAATGCGGCCGACGAGGAGGACGCCTTCAACGCCGAGCAGAACGCGCGCCTCGTCAAGAACGCCGAGGCCTACTACCGCTCGATGTACCTGAGCGACGTTTCATCATGGAACCTGCGCGACCGCCACATGGTCGAGACGCTGGGCGAGGTCGAGCGCCACCTCTGGCGCGGCAGCGAGCGCCCCAAGATCGTCGTGTGGGCCCACAACTCGCACCTGGGCGATGCGCGCGCCACCGAAATGGGCGAAGAACGCGGCGAGCTCAACGTGGGCCAACTGGTGCGCGAACGCCAAGGCCGCGACGCGGTGCTGGTGGGCTTTACCACCCACACGGGCACCGTGATGGCGGCGTCCGACTGGGGCGCGCCGGCCGAGCGCAAGCACGTCGTTCCCTCTCGCCCGGACAGCTACGAATGGCTCCTGCACGAGACCGGCCTCGAGCGCTTCATGCTGCCCCTGCGCGGCGAGGGAAGCCATTTCTTTGCGCTGAGGGAGCAGCGCCTCGAACGCGCCATCGGCGTGATCTACCGGCCGGAGACAGAGCGGCAAAGCCACTACTTCTTCGCGCGGCTGCCGGTGCAGTTCGATGCGCTGCTGCACATCGACCGCACGCATGCGGTGGAGCCGCTGGACAGGGGCGCAGCCACTGACAACGCCGGCGTGCCCGAGACTTATCCGTCGGGCAAGTAGCGCCGGGGCCGACCCCGTGCCCGACCCCGTTATTGCGCGACGATCACACCCTCGAGCGGCTGCAGCGTGAGCCGGCCCTTCACCGTGCCGGTGCGCTCCGCGTGCGTCGAGGCCAGCACGACGACCTCGGCCGGCAGCAGTTCGCCCGAAATGGTGGTCTCGGTAATGCCGAAGTTCAGCAGCACAACGAGCCGCCTTGTTCCCGAGGTTCTTGCGTAGGCCAGCACATCGGCGCCTGCGTCGAGCTGCTCGTGGCTGCCTTCGTGCAGCGCGGGCTCGTGCCGGCGCAGCGCAATCAGCCGCTTGTAGAGCTGCAGCATGGAGGCGGGGTCGCCCATTTGCGCCTCCACGTTGCGCATGTGCCAGTCGCCGCCAAGGCGCAGCCACGGCGTACCGTCGGTAAAGCCGGCGGCGTGTGAGCGGCTCCACTGCATGGGCGTGCGCTGCGGGTCGCGCCCCAGGCCCTTGCCAGGCTCGTTCTTTTCGAACGGGTCCTGCACTTCTTCGGGGGGAATGGGCACGTCGGTCAGGCCGATCTCGTCGCCGTAGTAGAGCGTGGGCGTGCCGCGCAATGTAAGAAGCAGCATGGCCGCGAGGCGCGCCCTCTCCTGCCCCACCCGGCTTGCGATGCGCGGCTTGTCGTGGTTGCCAAGCACCCAGTTGGGGGCTGCGCCTTGGGGCAGCGCGGCTTCGTAGTTGCGCACGATGCGGTCGATTTCGGTCGCATGCCACGGCGCCGTGATGAGCTGGAAGTTGAACGGCAGCTGCACGCCCTGCAACAGGCCTTCGGAGGTTGCGCCGTAATAGGCCATGAGCCGTTCGAGCGGAAGATACAGCTCGCCGATCAGCACGCGCGCCGAGCTTGCATCGCTGAAGGCGTCCGCCACGCGGCGCATCTCGACGATGATGTCCTGCATCTCCGGCCGGTCGGTGGTGTAGAGCGGCAGCAGGCGGTGCGAAGGGTCTGCACCGGGCTGGTAGGCGGGGTTGGGCGGGTTGTCGCGGAACAGCTCGTCCTTGATGAGGTGGTACAGCACATCGATGCGAAAGCCGTCCACGCCGCGCCGGAACCAGAAGCGCAGCACCTCGTACATGGCTTCGCGCACCTCGGGGTTGCGCCAGTTGAGGTCGGGCTGCTCCTTCAGGAACGAATGGCAGTAGTACTGCCCGCTGGCCTCGTCGAAGGTCCATGCCGGCCCGCCGAAGTTGCTCAGCCAGTTGTTGGGCGGGCCGCCGCCGGGAGCCGGGTCGCGCCACAGGTACCAGTCGCGCTTCGGGTTGTTGCGCGAGCCCCGGCTCTGCACAAACCAGGGGTGCCGGTCCGACGTGTGGTTGGGCACGAAGTCCAGCACCAGCTTGAGGCCGCGCGCCTTGCACTCGGCGGCCAGTGCATCGAAGTCTTCCAACGTGCCAAAACGCGGATCGACGTTGCAGTAGTCGGAAATGTCGTACCCGAAGTCGGCCATTGGTGAGGGGTAGATCGGCGATATCCAGACGGCATCCACGCCAAGCTCGACCAGATAATCAAGCCGCTTCCGGATGCCGCACAGGTCCCCGATGCCGTCTCCGTCGCTGTCCTGGAACGAACGCGGATAGATCTGATAAACGATTCCGTTCTTCCACCAAGCATCGGCCGACATCGGGTTTCCTTTCGTGTGTCCTGTTTGCGAGGCTTCCATTCCTAGGAGGTTCCCCCGGCATGATCAATGACCTTTGGTACAAGAACGCCCTGGTGTACTGTCTCTCGGTGGGGACCTTCATGGACTCCAACGGAGACGGCTGCGGCGACTTCGAAGGCCTGACACGCAGGCTGGAGTACCTTCATGGCCTGGGCGTGACAACGCTGTGGCTCATGCCGTTCCATCCGTCTCCGGGCCGTGACGACGGCTACGATGTTTCGGACTATTACAACGTAGACCCCCGCTTTGGCACGCTCGGCGACTTCGTCGAGTTCACGCATTCGGCCGAGCAGCTCGGCATGCGCGTGCTGATGGACCTGGTGGTCAACCACACCTCCGACCAGCACCCGTGGTTTCTGGATGCGCGCAAGAGCCGGAATTCAAAATACCACGACTGGTATGTGTGGTCAGACAAGAAGCCGCCTCGCTTCACCGACGGTGTGGTCTTTCCGGGCGTGCAGAAATCGACCTGGACTTTCGACAAGCTCGCAAGGCGCTGGTACTTTCATCGCTTCTACGAGTTCCAGCCCGACCTGAACACGGCCAACCCGCAGGTGCAGGCCGAGATCCTGAAGATCATGGGCTTCTGGACGCAGCTGGGCGTGTCGGGTTTCCGCATGGATGCCGTGCCGTTCGTGATCGGCGCCAAGGGGCCGAAGGTCGTGTACCCCACCGAGCGCTTCGACATGCTGCGGCAGTTTCGCGAACTTCTTCAATGGCGCCGGGGCGACGCCATCATTCTGGCCGAGGCCAACGTGCTGCCCAAGACCAACATGGCGTACTTCGGCGACGAGGGCGAGCGGCTGCACATGATGTTCAACTTTCAGGTGAACCAGAACCTGTTCTATGCCATGGCCGTGGGCGACACGCGCCCGCTGGTCAAGGCATTGGAGGCCACCCGGGAGCGCCCCGCCACGTCGCAGTGGGTCATGTTCCTGCGCAACCACGACGAGCTCGACCTGGGGCGCCTGCGGCCCGCGCAGCGCAAGCGCGTGTTCGAGGCGTTCGGCCCCGACAAGAACATGCAGCTGTACGACCGCGGCATACGCCGCCGCCTTGCGCCCATGCTGGGCGGCAACCGGCGGCGGCTCGAGCTGGCCTACAGCCTCATGCTCACCCTGCCCGGCACGCCGGTCATGCGCTACGGCGACGAGATCGGCATGGGCGACGACCTGAGCCTGCCGGAGCGCAACTGCGCGCGAACGCCCATGCAGTGGTCCACCGAGAAGCAGGGCGGGTTCACCACCTCTTCAAGGCCGGTGCTCCCGGTGGTTTCGGGCGGTGCCTACGGCTTCGAGCATGTGAACGTGGCGGCGCAGCGGCGCGACCCCGACTCGCTGCTCAACTGGATGGAACGCGTGTTTCGCATGCGCAAGGAAGTGCCCGAGATCGGTTGGGGCGACTTCGACGTGATTCCCAACGACGAGCACGCGGTGCTGGTGGTGCGCTACGAATGGCGCGGCAACGCGGTTGTATTCATCCACAATTTCGACGCGAACCCGCTGGAGATAAAGCTCGAGGCCAAGGCGCTGGGCCGGCACGGCGGTCAACTCATCAATTTGCTGTCGAACGCGCACAGCCGCGCCAATGCCAAGGGAAAGCACTGCATGGTGATCGAATCGTATGGCTACCGGTGGTTTCGCGTGGGCCCTCTCGACTACCTGCTCAAGCGGGACGAAATGTGAGGGCGCCGCGGTGGCACAGCAACATATGGGGGATTGCGCGAAGTACGGGAAATTCGGCTTCTGACACACTACATGCGCAACGCGGATTCCATCGCGGTGCCTGTCCACGCCAATGAACTTATCAGGTCTCCGGAACATTCGCATCAGCTTGAATACACGCCTCGGCCTGGGCGTTGCCTTGGTGGTCCTGGCGGCCACGTTCACCATCGGCGCGGTGGCCCTGAACCTGGTCAAGGCCAGCATGAAGGCATCGATCGAGAGCGAGGAGTTCGCGCGGCTGTCGGCCGTTGCAAACACGGTCAATCAAAAGTTCATCAGCCGGCGCACCCTGCTCGAGACTTTTGCCAACAGCGTCGAGTCGCAAGACTTTGCCGACACGGCGGCGCTGCAGGCCTTTCTTGAAAAGCACCAGCCGCTGCGCAAGGCGTTCAGCAACGTTGCATTCTTCACGGCCGACGGCGACCTGATCGCCAGCCTCAGCGGTGCGCAGCAGCAAGGCAGCGTCAACATCAGGGACCGCCCGTACTTCCAGCAGACCATCGCTTCCAAGGCGGGCGTCATCTCCGAGCCCTATCTCAACCGGCTGAGCGGCCTGGGGCAAATTGCCATTACCCAGCCGGTGCGGAACCCGGCGGGCGAAGTGAAATACGTGATCTCGGGCGCCATCAACCTGAAAGAGCGCAACCTGCTGGGCGAGCTTGGCGATGTGAAGTTCGGCGAAACCGGCTACCTCTTCATCACCAGCACCGAGGGCGTGGTAATCGACCACCCGCGCACTGAGTTCGTCGTCAACCAGACGGGTCTCAAGGGCACGGGCAACCCCGAGATCGACCGCCCGATGGAAGGCTACGAAGGCGCAGCCGAAGGCGTCAACCATGCAGGAGTGCCGGGCCTCTATGCCTTCAAGCGCATCCAGCAGACCAACTGGATCATCGGGGCGATGTACCCGACCGCGGAAGCTTTTGCCAGGGTCGGCGCCATCGAGCGCGCAGCGTGGGTGGGTGCGCTGGTGCTCGCGGCGGTAGCGGGCGCGGTTGCACTGGCGGTGGTCAGCAGGCAGCTCAGGCCGCTCAAGTACCTGCACCGGCACATGCTGGACGTCGACAACGCGGCCATGGAAAGTGCCGTGCCGCGCACCTACCCCCGCAACGAGATAGGCGATCTTGCGCGCACATTCGACGAACTGATGCGCCAGCGCAAGACGAGCGAGAAGTTCCTGCGCGACATTACCGACAACCTTCCGGCGATGGTGTCGCACGTGGATGCGCAAGGCCGCTACACCTTCGTCAACGCCCCGCTCTGCAAAAAGCTCGACCGCGGCGCGGCGCAGCTCATCGGGCGCACGGCCAGCCCACCGGGCGAAAACGAGGCACTGGACGCCGCGGTTGGCCGCGTGATGGCCGGCGAAGCTGTCAGCTTCGAGAGCCGGGGCGATGCGCGCCGTGGCGAGCAAGACCGCTTCTACCAGACCGAGCTCATTCCCGACCGCGACCAGACGGGGCAGGTTCGCGGCTACTACGCCATGACCTCCGACGTGACGGAGCGCAAGCAGATTGAAATGAGCCTGGCGCACAGCGAAGCGCAGGTGCGGATCATTGCGGACAACATTCCCGCGCTGGTGTCGCATGTGGATTCATCGCTGCGGTACACCTTTGTCAATGCAAAGGTCAAGGCGCTGCACAAGGACAGGGCCATGATCGGCCGGTCGATGCCGGAGGTGCGCGGCTCGGACGATTTCGCGATAGTTGCCGACTCTTACCGGCGTGCGCTTGCCGGTGAAACGGTGGTCATCGAAAAATCGGGCGACCCGGCCATTGGCATTGGCGACCGCACCTTCAAGGCCCACTACATTCCCGACCGCGACACCGACGGCGTGGTGCAAGGCGTGTTCGCCATGACCTTCGACATTACCGACGAGGTGAACATCCGCAAGGCGCTTACCGAGCAGCAGAAGCGCCTGCGCGACGTAACCGACAACATTCCGGCGCTGGTGAGCTACTTCGACAGCGACGAAAACTGTCTTTTTGCGAACGTGCGGGCGCGGCGCATGGCGGGGCTGGACGACGGCCCGCTCATCGGCGTGAACCTGCGCAGGGCCGTGGGCGACACGGTGTACCGGCAGCAGCAGCCCTACCTGCCCATGGTGCGGGAGGGGAAGGCGGTGAGGTTTCCGGTGCGCACGCCGCTGCACGGCAAGACCGGCTATTTCCAGGTCAACCTGATTCCCGACAAGGACCTGGACGGCAAGGTGCTGGGCTTCTATCTGATGACCTTCAACATTACCGCGCTGAAGAAGGCCGAAGTGCGGCAGGCCGAAAGCGAAATGCGCCTGCGCACCATCACCGACAACCTGCCGGCGCTCATCACCTACATCGACCGCGAAGAGAAGATCACCTTTGCCAACGCCACTTATCGGGACTGGCTGGGCGTGGAGCCCTCCACCATTCTTGGCCATCACATCGGCGACGTGGCCGGCCCCGAGCTGTACATCTCGCGCAAGCCCATGATCCAGCGGGCCCTGGCCGGCGAGCGGGTCGAGTTCGAGGGCTACATGCGCACCAAGGATTCGGACCGCATCACGCGTGTGAGCTACGTGCCCGACACCGGGCCCGACGGCATTACCCGCGGCATTTTCTCGCTGAGCTTCGACATCAGCGCGCTGAAGGCGGTGGAGCGCAAGCTGACCGACCTGGCACGCGCCGACACGCTCACGGGTCTTTCGAACCGGCTCGCATTCAACGAGTTCTTGCCCGGCGCCATTGCCCGCGCGCAGCGCACGCAATGCGCGCTGGCGGTGCTGTTCCTGGACATCGATCGCTTCAAGACCATCAACGACACCCTCGGCCATGCCACGGGCGACGGTGTGCTGGTCGAATATGCGCGCCGCCTCCTGGCCAGTGTGCGAAGCACCGACACCGTGGCGCGCCTTGCCGGGGACGAATTTGTGGTGGTGCTCGAAAACCTGCACACAAGAGAAGCGGCGGAGGCCATCGCGCGAAAGATCGTCGACCAGATGGCAAACACGCCGTTCGAAGTCGATGGGCAGAGCCTTCGCGTCACCACCAGCATCGGCGTGGCTTTTCATCCCGCGAGCGAGCCGCCCGCCACGCCTTCCGAACTGCTCGCCAATGCCGATGCGGCGCTGTACCGCGCAAAGTCCGCGGGACGCAATACGTACGGCTTTTCGGATTGATGCGCCTCAGTTGAGAACTTTGGTAGTGATGTTGCGCGGCGACGGCTCTTCGCATGCGGTGTGCTCCTGCTGACAAGCCTCCTTGGCCCCCCCAGAATGGGCTCATAGGAGATTCAAATTCATGTCGCCGACCGAAATCGTCACGCCCGAGCAACTGCTGCACGCCCTTGAAGTCCAAAGCCGCATGCCCATCCTGCGTATCGGCCAGGCGCTGATGGCACTGGGCGCGGTTACCGAAGAGCAGCTGCGCGAGGGCCTGGCCCAGCAGCAACTCGACCGCAGCGTGCCCCTGGGCGAAACGCTGGTTCGCATGGGCGTGGTCACACGCGAGCAGCTGAAGGCCGCGCTCGTGCGCAAGATGGGCTACCCGCTGGTCAACCTGCACGTGTTTCCGGTTTCCATCGATGCCCTGCGCACCATCAGCCACGGGGTTGCCCGCCGCCTGCAAGTGATGCCGCTCATGCTGCACGAAGGCCGGCTCATCGTTGCCATGGACGACCCCGCCAGCCGGCATGCCGCCATCGACGAGGTGGAGTTCATCTCGCAGCTGAAGGTGGTGCCGGTCATCGGCGAATGCCTGGTGCTCGATACGGTGCTCTACAAGGCCTACGGCAAGATCGGCAGCGACACGGTGCTCGACCCGACCATCGTGCATGACCCCTCGCGGCCTCTGGAGTTCGAGCCCGCAGCCACCAGCGAACTGCTGGTGACCCTTGAAAAGGAACGCCCCACTCCCGCGATCGAAGAAGAATCGACCATCGAGCAGTCGGACAACTCGCTGGTGCGAATGATCAACAGCATGATCGTCGACGCGCACCGCGAAGGCGTGTCCGACATTCACATCGAAAGCTATCCGGGGCAAGAAAAAACCCGCATCCGTTTTCGCCGCGACGGACGGCTGCGCACCCACCTGGAGCTGCCGGCCAGCTACCGCAACGCGGTGGTCGCACGCGTAAAGATCATGTGCGACCTGGACATCAGCGAAAAGCGCAAGCCGCAGGACGGCAAGATCAACTTTGCCAAATACTCGCCGCAGCACCGCATCGAGCTGCGCGTGGCCACCATCCCCACCACCAACGGGCTGGAAGACGTGGTCATGCGCATCCTGGCTTCGGCCAAGCCCATTGCGCTGGAGCAGCTCGGGCTCTCCGAACGCAACCTGCTGGAGTTCACCAAGGCGGTGGAGCGGCCCTACGGGATGGTGCTTTGCGTGGGCCCCACGGGTTCGGGCAAGACCACCACGCTGCACTCGGCGCTGATGCACATCAACACGCCGGAGCGCAAGATCTGGACAGCCGAAGACCCCATCGAAATTACCCAGCCGGGCCTGCGCCAGGTGCAGGTGAACCCGCGCATCGAATGGACCTTTGCCAAGGCGCTGCGGGCCTTTGTGCGCGCCGATCCGGACGTGATCATGGTGGGCGAAATCCGCGACGAGGAAACCGCCAGGACCGCCATCGAGGCCTCTTTGACGGGCCACTTGGTGCTGTCGACGCTGCACACCAACAGCGCGCCCGAAACCGTGACCCGGCTGCTCGACATGGGCATGGACCCGTTCAACTTTGCGGATTCGCTGCTGGCGGTGCTGGCGCAGCGGCTGGTGCGCCGCCTTTGCAGCCGCTGCGTGACCAGCCGGCCGATGCGCGCCGAAGAAGTGGAGGAGCTGCTGGCCGACTACATGCACTCTTTCGGCGTGCACGACACTCCGGCCGAACGCGAGTCGGTACGGCACGGCTGGCACCGCCACTACGGGCAGGACGGCCAGCTGCTCGCCTATTCATGCCCCGGGTGCAAGCACTGCGACAACACCGGCTTCAGCGGGCGCGTGGGCATTCATGAGCTGATGGTGGTCTCGAAAACGCTGCGCCGCCTGATCCAGGGCGGAGCGCGTGCCGAAGAGCTGCAGGAAGCGGCCCTGCGCGAGGGCCTGCGCACCTTGCGCCAGGACGGCATCGAGAAGGTCCTAGCCGGCAAGACCACCATCGAAGAGGTCCGCGCGACGAGCAACGTCTGAGGGGTCGGCGCCGCATGCAACGGCGGCGCCGCGTTGGCCGTGCCTGCGCCGGTTCAGTTCGGTTCGGTTCGGTTCGGCTCAGGCGGCATCCCACGCCACGGGCGGCAGCATCTCGACGGCCGGCTTGGCAAACAAGAAGCCCTGGAACAGCCCCACGCCCAGCGCCTGCAGTGCGTGCACCTCTTCGGAGCTTTCGACGCCTTCGGCCACCAACCGGATGTCAAGCTCGGCGCAGGTGCCGACAAAACCCTTGACGATGCTGAGCCGGACCGGATCGGTGTGGATGTTGCGCACCAGGCCCATGTCGATCTTCACCAGGTCGGGCTGAAAACCCGCCAGCAGCTCGAAGCCGGCATAGGCGGCGCCAAAGTCGTCGATGGCCGAGGTGAAACCGTAGGCCTTGTGGGCCCGGAAGGCGGCGGCAAGCGCAGGCAGGTCGGCCACGCGCTCGCACTCGGCAATCTCGAACATCAGCCGGTGCACAGGAAAGTTGCACCGCCGGGCCGTGTCCATGGCGGTATGAAAGCAGTCGATGCGCTCCGTGATGTCGTTGGGCCACACGTTGAGGCTGAGCCTTGTCTGCATGCCCAGTGCGGAAGCGGACTCGATGGCCTTGATGCGGCAGGCCTCATGAAACGCGAACCTGTGCCGCGGACTCACGCGTGCCAACACCTCGATGGCGCCCTCCCCCGACATGCCGCGCACCAGTGCTTCGTGCGCAAAAATTTCCCTGCGTTCGAAGTCCACGATCGGCTGAAAAGCCATCACAAACCCGGAATCGGGCTCGGGAGACCCGGAGTTAGCCGTTGTTTGGATGGTCACAGGTGGGGTTCCGCGGTGGAATTCAATTAGTTAAATTTTCTTATACGGGCGGCAGGTTAGCGCAAAAATGTAAGCGCCGGATTATCCAATGCCCTTTTGAGCCAACTGCCGAGTGCGCTCGGCGGCCGCCAGCCTCTTGGCTTCATCGTAACCATGGGCCTTTACCGAGAACGCCTTGCTCACGCTGCCCTTGCCTGCCGTATAGGTAATGGCGAGCCAATAGCCGGGGTGGTCGGGCCTTGGCCGCTTGAAGTGCACGCCGGGTACGCCGCTCGAATTCGACTTTCGCATGATCTCCGAGCGGGAACGCTTGGGCGGCCCCGCAGCCGCGGGCGCCGCGCCGTGCGACTTGCGGATCGCTTCTTCAGCCGGATGCAGCGCCGCAAGGCCCGTCATGTGCTTGAGCTGGTTCGCCCGCTCCTGAATGGCCAGGTTGCGCGCCGCATCGCCCCAGCTGTGAATCGGAAAATTGGCGCGCAATATTTCTTCAGCCGCAATGTAGGTCTTGGCGAGCCAAGACAGCCCTCTTCCGTCGGGCGACACCAGGCAAAAGACACCCGGCACGCCCGTGGTGTTGCTCGCCCGCAGCCTTTCTGCCCGCTCGCGCCGCGCAACGGGGGGCACGCTTCTCACAATCGAATCGCGCCATTCCTGTGCCTGCCGCAGCGCGTGCTCTGCACCGCCGTAGCTCGCTTTGCCGAATTGCTGGAAATACCTGACGCCGCGCCTCACGATCGAAACCTCGAAGCCCCACGGCCGGGTGTAGATCCCGTACATGGCAGCTGGGTTCGGAACACCTTTTGGCATTGGCAAAGAATTCTAGGAGGGCAAGTCGAGTTCGATCCACACCGGCGCATGGTCGCTGGCGCCGGTGCGGCCGCGCACCTCGCGGTCCACGTTCGCGTCGCGCAAGAGGGGTGCCAGCTCTTCGTTGAGCAGCAAGTGGTCGATGCGCAGCCCCGCGTTGCGCGGCCATCGGTTGCGCCAGTAGTCCCAGTAGGTATAGATCGCCTCGCCCGGATGGCGGGTGCGGATCGCGTCGGTCCAGCCCTGCGCCAGCAGGCGCGAAAAGGCGGCGCGGCTTTCGGGCTGCAGCAGCGCATCGTCGCGCCACGACGCGGGGTTGTAGATGTCGGCGTCCGTCGGCACCACGTTGAAGTCGCCGGCCAGAACTACCGGCAGCCCGCAGCCGTAGAGGCGCTTGGCATGGGCGTTGAGCCGCTCGAACCATTCGAGCTTGTAGTCGAACTTGGGGCCGGGCTGCGGATTGCCGTTGGGCAGGTAGAGGCAGCCGACCACCACGCCGTTCACCACCGCTTCAAGGTAGCGGCTCTGGCTGTCTTCCGAATTTCCGTCGAGCCCCCGGCCCGTTTCGATGGGCTCTCTTCCGCGCGCGAGGATGGCCACGCCGTTCCACGAGCGCTGGCCATGAAACACCACCCCGTAGCCCGCCTCGCGGATTGCCGCCGCCGGAAAGTTCGCGTCCGGCGACTTGAGCTCCTGCAGGCAGGCAACGTCGGGGCGGGACTCTTCAAGCCACTCGAGCAGGCGGGGGAGCCGACCGTTGATGCCGTTGACGTTGAAGGTCGCGATCTTCACGGGCACTGTGAAACAAGAACGAATTGGGCCAATGATGGCCCGAAAGCCGCCCGCGGCTTGTCGGAGAACACGCCCTGCGGTGCAAAGGCCTGCGTGCCTCGCCGGTTGACCCTCAATGCACACCAGTGCACATCACTGCGCGTTAGCACCTCTTTCGTACCACCCTTGCGACCGGTTGACCACCGCAACCACCAGCAGCATGACCGGCACCTCGATCAGCACGCCCACCACCGTGGCCAGCGCGGCGCCCGACTGAAAGCCGAACAGGCTGATGGCCGTGGCCACCGCCAGCTCGAAGAAGTTGCTCGCGCCGATCAGCGCCGACGGCCCCGCCACGCAATGCGCCACCCCCAGCTTGCGGTTCAGCAGGTAGGCCAAGCTCGAGTTCAGGAACACCTGGATGAGGATGGGCACCGCGAGCAGCGCAATCACCAGCGGCTGGCGGATGATGGCTTCGCCCTGAAAAGCAAAGAGCAGCACCAGCGTGAGCAGCAGCGCCGATATCGACCATGGCGCGAGCCGCGCCGCAACCGCCTGGAAGTGCGCCGCGCCCTTCTTGAGCAACTGCTTTCGCAGCACTTGCGCAATGATCACCGGCACCACGATGTACAGGCCGACCGAAGTCAGCAGCGTGTCCCACGGCACCGTGATCGACGACAGCCCCAGCAAGAGCGCAACCACCGGCGCAAAAGCCACCACCATGATCGCGTCGTTCAGCGCCACCTGCGAGAGCGTGAAGTACGGGTCGCCCCTGCACAGCTGGCTCCACACGAAAACCATGGCCGTGCAAGGCGCCGCCGCCAGCAGGATGAGGCCGGCGACGTAGCTGTCGAGCTGCGCCGGCGGCAGCAGTGGCCCGAACACATGGCGAATGAAGATCCAGCCCAGCAGCGCCATCGAGAAAGGCTTGACGGCCCAATTGATGAAGAGCGTCACGCCGATGCCGCGCCAATGCGCCCTGACCTGCCCGAGCGCGGCAAAGTCGATCTTCAGCAGCATCGGGATGATCATCACCCAGATGAGCACGCCCACCGGCACGTTGACGTTGGCAACCTCCAGCGAGGCAATGCCGTGGAACACGCGAGGAAACCATTGGCCCACCGCAATGCCGGCCACGATGCACATTGCGACCCACACGGTGAGATAGCGCTCGAAAAAACCGATCATCTCAGCACGCACATGCCTGCGCTGCCGCCGGCAGGCAAGCCTCGCCCTGGCAGCAGTTTTCGGTGAGGTAGCCGACAAGCGCGTTCATCTGTTCAAAGGCTGCGCGGTAGATGAGGTTGCGGCCGCTGCGCTCCTGCGTCACAAGGCCCGAATGGGTCAGCTCCTTCAGGTGAAACGACAGGCTGGTGGCCTGTACTTCGAGCGCCTCGACCAGCGCGCCAGGCGTAAGCCCCGCAGGCCCCGCCACCACCAGCGCCCGAAAAACCTGCAGGCGCACCGGCTGGGCCAGTGCGGCCAGGGACTTGACGACATCTTGTTCTTCCATAATTCAATAATAGTTGCATAATTAGAAAGATGCAATCGCCCCACCCATCCATCACCATCTTTCACAACCCTGCGTGCGGCACCTCGCGCAACACGCTGGCGCTCATTCGTAACAGCGGCGCAGAGCCGCACGTCGTCGAATACCTGAAGACGCCGCCCAGCAAGGAGACGCTGCTCCAACTGCTCGCCGCCATGAAGATGTCGCCGCGAGAATTGCTGCGCGAGAAGGGAACGCCCTATGCCGAACTCGGGCTGGCCGATCCAAAGTGGACGGATGAACAACTGGTCGACTTCATGCTCGCGCATCCCATCCTGATCAACCGCCCCATCGTGGCGACGCCGCTGGGCACCCGGCTGTGCCGCCCCTCCGAAGAAGTGCTCGACATTCTTCCTTCGCCGCAAAAGGGCGCGTTCAACAAGGAGGACGGCGAACCCGTCATCGATGCGGAGGGCCGCCGTGTCGACCGCGCTGCCTGAGCTACCGAACATCGATGCGGGGCTGTTCGACCGGCCCTCGCTGGAGCGGCTCTTCTCGGTCGACCAGCCGGCGCGCCACGCACCGCGCTTCCTGCTGCTGTACGGGTCGCTGCGCGACCGCTCTTACAGCCGCCTTCTGACCGAAGAGGCCGCGCGCCTCCTGCAGGCCATGGGCGGCGAAACGCGCATCTTCAACCCTGCCGGGCTGCCCCTGCCCGACAGCGCGCCGGACGACCATCCCAAGGTGCAAGAGCTGCGCGACCTGGCGCAATGGGCCGAAGGCATGGTGTGGTGCTCGCCCGAGCGCCACGGTTCCATGACCGGCATCATGAAGGCGCAGATCGACTGGATTCCACTGAGCATTGGCGCCGTTCGCCCCACGCAGGGCAAGACGCTGGCGGTCATGCAGGTGTCGGGCGGCTCGCAGTCGTTCAACGCCGTCAACCAGTTGCGTGTGCTCGGGCGGTGGATGCGCATGCTCACTATTCCCAACCAATCTTCGGTGGCCAAGGCTTTTCTGGAGTTCGACGAAGCCGGGCGGATGAAGCCCTCTTCGTACTACGAGCGCGTTGTCGATGTGATGGAAGAACTCGTGAAGTTCACCCTGCTCACGCGCGACGCCGCCGGCTACCTGGTCGACCGCTACAGCGAGCGCCGCGAAAGCGCCGAGCAACTGGCCCAGCGGGTGAACCAGCGCGCCATCTAGCGCCTTGTTTCACGCCCCGTCCTACGCCGGCATGCAGGCTGTCCGACACCGGCGCGCAATGGCGCCGGTAGCGTGGGCTCGTTCAGGAGGTATGCATGAGCCCATCCAAATCGACATCGAAGCCCGACCCCGTCCGTGCCCCGCGAACCGTTCAGCCCGCAACAGGCCGGCGCGCCCCGGCCACCGGCAAGTCCGAAGGCCCGGTGGCCACGCCCAAGGTCAACGAAGGCGCATCGCTCGGCAAGTCCGCCAACTCTTCGGCAGGCGGCGCGGCCGGTCAGCTGACACCCAAGGACTGAACGCGGCAAAGCAGGCAAGGCGCTCGTTGGCCGACAATCGTCGCCCATGAATGCCAAGCCTTCGGAGACGACCCCGGCAAACCCGCCCCGGCCGGCGCCTCGCCCCATCCGCAATGCGGCCACGTTGATTCTCTTGCGCGACGGCGCCCGCGGCATGGAAGTGCTGATGCTGCGCCGCGCTGAAAAAGCCGACGACCAGAACAGCGGCGCCAGCGTGTTCCCAGGGGGCGTGGTCGACACGCACGACCGCAGCCTGCGCCTGATGTGCAAGGGCCTGGACGACGCAGCCGCCAGCGCGCGCCTTGGCGTGGCCGAAGGCGGCCTCGACTACTACGCCGCCGCGGTGCGCGAATGCTTCGAAGAAGCGGGCGTGCTGTTCGCAAGCGACGCCGAAGACCGCGTGGTCGAGCTGGACCGCCTGCCCGCTTCCCGCCTCGAGGCCATGCGCCACGCCGCCGAGCAAGGCACCGACGCATTGCTGGCCATGTGCGATGCGCAAGGCTGGCGCCTTGCGGTCGACCGGCTCGCCTACTTCAGCCACTGGCTCACGCCGCCGGGCATGCCGCGCCGGTTCGACACCCGCTTTTTCATTGCGCAGATGCCCGCCGGGCAAAGCGTGAAGCCGGACGGCCGCGAAACGGTCGAGCACATGTGGCTCAGGCCCGCCGATGCAGTGCATCCGGACCGCGGCCTCAAGCTGATGAACGTGACACGCCGCACGCTCGAGCAGCTGGCCGCATTCGAAAGCACTGCCAGTTGCATGACCCATGCACGGGGCCTGGCCGGCATTGTGCTGAACATGCCGCGCCTGGCGGATGGGCCACAGGGGCGCCGCGCGGTCAACATCGACGAAGCGGCCTATCCGGAAATCGGCCGCCTCGATCCCGATGGCACCGGCCATGCGCGCTATGCCCTCGAAGCCGGCTTGGTCATGCAGTTGTCCGCCCGCGTATGGCGGGTAACGGGCAGCGGCGGCGCATCGCCGGACGAGCCGGGCTCGAACAGCTACTTCGTCGGCGGCGAGCGTGGCCCATGCGCGCTGATCGTCTCTCAGCCGCACCAGGCAGCCGCAAGCGGCGTATTGCTGCGAAGCGCGGCGCCCGGCCAGGTGGGGTGGCTGCTCTCCACCGCACCGCGCACAGCGGCCGCGGTCGATTCGCTCGAAAGCCTGCGCTCCTCGTGGCCCGATGCCGCCGTGCGCTGGCCCGCACCTGGCGAGACGCTTGACGTGGGCGACGCCACCCTGGCAACCCAGGCAGCAGCCGGCGGCCCCTCACCCGATGCGCTTCAGTTTCTGCTGACCGAAGAACGCACGCTGTTCACGGGTGCGACCGGCGCGCCCGCGTTGCACGCGAACGACGGCTCGGTCGAGTGGATTGCACCCGCCAACGGCTTCCTCTTGCGGCGCGGCGCCTGAACCGCGCACACACCCGCACGCTCAGAGCTTTCCGATCAACGCCTTCAGTTCATCGATGGATGCGGGCTTGGGCAGGTGTGCATTGAATCCGGCTTCGAGCGCACGGCGCGCATCGGCGCGGCGGCCGAAGCCCGACATGGCAATGGAACGCAGCTCGCGCGTAGCGGGCCTGCGGCGCACTTCGGCAATGAACTGGTAGCCGTCCATCTCGGGCATGCCCAGGTCGGACACCAGCAGGTCGTACGCATTGGATTCGAGCAGCTCCAGGCCCTTTTTAGCGCTTGGTGCAACGTCGACGATCGCGCCTTCCAGCCTCAGCACTTCGGCAAACGGGGCCAGCGCATCGGCATAGTCGTCCACCGCAAGCACGCGCCAGCCGCGCAGGCTTACTTCGGCGGGCGCTTTTTCCACCACGGCTTCCACGGCAGCGCCCACCCGCGGCAACCACACGTTGAACTCGGTGCCCAGGCCCAGCCCGGGCGAATGCACCTCGACCCGGCCGCCGTGCGCCCGCGTCAGCTCGTGTACCAATGCCAGGCCAATGCCCAGGCCGCCGTTGGGCGGTGTCGCATCGCTGCTCGCCTGGTTGAACATGCCGAACACGTGCGGCAAAAACTCCGCCGCTATGCCGCAGCCCGTGTCCGCCACGGTCAGCCGGCCAAAGTCTTCTTCGGCCACCACGCGCACCGAAATTCGCCCGCCGTCGGGAGTGAACTTGACCGCGTTGCTCAGCAGGTTCCAGACGATCTGCTCCATGCGTATGCGGTCGCCGTTGCACAGCACGCCGGCTTCGCAGTGCGCATCGAGCGCCAGCTTCTTGCCGGCCACGTCGTTCACCGCGGCGTGCGCCGTTGTCTGCACCAGCTCGCCCAGGTCGACGGCCACGCGGTTCAGCCGCAGCTTGCCGGTGCGGATGCGCGAGAGATCGAGCAGGTCGTTGATGATGCGCGTCTGGCTTGCCACGGCACGCTTGATGGTTTCGCCCAGCCGCCGCACCGCCGGCACCTCTGCCGTGGCGGGCATGTGCATCAGCAGCTCGGCGTTCATCTGGATCAGGTTGAGCGGCTGCTTGAGCTCGTGCGACATCACCGCAAGAAACTTGTCTTTCAGCTCGTTGGCTGCCTGCGCGCTGAGGCTGGCCTTCTTTTCCTTGAAGAGCCTGTGCTCCTGGGCAAGCTCATGCTGCTTGGTGCCCGTCATGTCGCGCGCAATCTTGGCAAAGCCCCCGCCGGCGGCGGGCTCCATGGGCGTGGTGACGCCGCTGCAGAAAAACCGGCTGCCGTCCTTGCGCTGGTGCCAGCGCTCGTCTTCGGCCCGGCCAAGCTCCACCGCGCGGCGCATCTCGCGCTCGGGCACGCCGTTCGCCTGGTCTTCGGCGGTAAAGATCATTGCCAGGGGCCGGCCGATCATCTCTTCCTCGGTGTAGCCGAAGATGCGCTGCGCGCCCGCGTTCCACGTGGTGATCTGGCCCTGCTCGTCGCTGGTGATGATGGCAAAGTCGCGCGTGGTTGCGGCCACCATGCGCAGCCGCTCTTCGCCGGCGCGCACCCTCTCTTCCGCGGCGCGCAGCTCGGTAATGTCGAAAAAGTTGAGGATCGCGCCTTCGATCTTGTCTTCGGCCGTGCGGTACGGGAGTATTCGCGCCATGAAGTGCCGCCCGTCCACGCTGGCAACGTGCCGCTCGGTAATGCGCAGGTCCTTGAAGGCCGAGGCCGTGTCTTCCGCAAGCTCCGGGTAGTTGAGCCGGCTCGTGATGTCGAACAATGAGCGCCCCACGTCCGACGGAATCAGGTTGAACAGCTTGCTCGCATGCGGCGTGTAGCGCTTGATGTGCATGCCGCGGCTCACGAACACGGTCGCAATCTCGGACGATGTGACGAGGTTCTGCAGGTCGTCGTTGATGTGCCCGCGCTCTTCCACCTTCATCTTGAGCTCGAAGTTCACCGTTACCAGCTCTTCGTTCATCGACTGCAGCTCTTCCTTGCTGGTCTCGAGCTCTTCGGTGGCGGAGCGCAGTTCTTCGTTGATGGCCTGCAGCTCTTCATTCGACGCCTTCAGTTCCTCGGTCGAGGTTTCGGCGCCTTCGATGGTTTCTTGCAGATGCAGCTTGAGCTGGCGGATCTGGTCTTCCATCTGGCCGATGAGCAGCTCGCGCGCCGCATCGGCCGGCTCGCCGCCTTCGGGGCGCACGCTGTCTTCCACCTCGTCGAAAACCACGAGCGTGAGCTGCGGTGCGTCCTTGTCCTCGCCTTCGCCCTGCTGCAGCGGCCGCACCGTGATGTTCAGGAACACCTGCCGCCCGTCGTCCCGGCTTTGCACCAGCCGCGTTTCAACGCTGCGGGACGTTTGCGCAGCCTTGAAAAGCGCAGTGCGAAGTTCCAGCCGCAGATCGGGCCGCACGTTGTTCAGCAGGTTGTTCGACGGCTCGCCGCCGGCACGCTCGAGAAACCGGCCGACTCCGCTCGAGAGGTGCAGCACCTCATGCTCGCTGTTGATGAGCACGCTGGGCGGTGAAAACTGCTCGAGCGCGCGCTGGTGCAGCTCTGCAAAGCTCACGCGCTCGGCGCGCTTGGGCGAGCGCAGTGCTTCCAGCGGATCGGGCGAACCCAGCTTGAACGGCGCGTCGCTGATGAGCGGCATGTGGCGCCCGCTCGGCAACTCGGGGTTGGCGCGGTAGATGCGGTTCTTCTTGTCGACCGGAGTAAAGAGGCTGCCCACCGCATCGATCGACTCCGAAGTGCCCAGGAACAGGTAGCCCCCCGGCCGCAGCGCAATGCGAAACATCTCCAGCACATGGGCCTGCGCCGCACGGTCCAGGTAAATCAGCAGGTTGCGGCAGCAGATGATGTCCAGCCGCGAGAACGGCGGATCGCACAGCAGGTTGTGCAGGGCAAAAAGCACCGGCTCACGCACCGTGGTCGTCACGCGGTACTGGTCTTGCTCGGGCACAAAGAACTGCTGCAGCCGCGAAGGTGAAATGTCCTCCGCAATGCCCTGTGCATACAGCCCCCTGCGCGCCGTGGCAATCGCGCGCCCGTCGATGTCGGTGGCAAATATCTGGATGTCGAGCGGCTTGGCGTGCCTGTCGATCTGCTCGCGCAGCAAGATGCTGAGCGAATACGCTTCTTCGCCCGTGGCGCAACCCGCCACCCAGGCGCGCACCTGCTCGCCGGGCTGCTTGCTCTCGATCAGCCCGGGAAGCGCGTCGAGTTCGAGAGCGTCGAAGGCCTCCGGGTCGCGAAAGAAGTTGGTCACGCTGATGAGCATGTCCTGCAGCAACGGCACCGCCTCCTCGGGGTGGTCGCGCAAAAAGTCGCGGTACGCCGGCAGGTCTGCCAGCCGGTTTACCTGCAGGCGGCGTTCGATGCGGCGCAGCACCGTGGCGCGTTTGTAGTGACGAAAGTCGTGCCGCGTGTAGGTGCGCAACAGGCCCATGATTTCTTGCAGGGCCTTTTCAGCCCCCTTGGCTGCATCTCCCTTGTCGGGTTCCTGCGCGAGCCCGGCCTGCTCGTCGTTGGCGCCAGGCATGCGAATGCGCTGCGCGTTGAGCCAATGCTGAAGCAGGTGCTCGCCCATCTCGGCCGCGGGCAGCACGATGTCGACCATGCCGGTGGCAATGGCGGCGCGCGGCATGCCGTCGTGCGCCGCGTCTTCGGGCGACTGGGCCATGGCAATGCCGCCGTGCTCCTTCACGCGGGTGAGACCCACCGCACCGTCGCTGCCCGTGCCCGACATCACGATGCAGACGGCCCGCTCCCTGTGCACTTCGGCCATGGTTCGAAAGAACACATCCACCGCCAGGTGCTGGCCCTTGACGCGCTCGCTGCGCACGGCCTGCAGGTAGCCGTCGTTCATCGTCAGCTCGACGCCGGGCGGAATCACGTACACATGGTCCGCTTCAATCGCCACCGGTTGCGTGACCTGCATCACGGGCATCCGGGTAGAGCGCTGCAATATTTCAGCTGCATTGCTCTCATGCCTGGGCGACAGATGCAGGATGACGACAAACGCCATGCCTGCATCGGCCGGCATATCCTCGAAAAAGCGGATCAACGCCTCCAGCCCGCCCGCGGAGGCGCCAATGCCGATGACGGGAAAGCTCAGCGTGCTGGGCGTGAGCTTGCCTTCATCGGTAGAAGAAGGCGAAGGCGGATTCGATGTGGGCATTGAGATGTCGTTGCGGGGCCGCAGCCCCGGAGCCTGCCGCGCGCGGCGTTCGAATCTGAAATTTTGCCCCTTGTGGCCGCCATATTCCGGTTTTGGGGGCGGGTTTTTTTCCCGATTTTTGCGATTCGCTGGGGTGCAGCCGGGCCGGGCCTGCGGTTGGCAGGGTTTTCGGGATGTTCCTACACACCGCGTCGGCAGTCTCTTGCCGCTGCCGGGTGCCTGCGGCGCATGGTCGCAGTTTTCGCTTGCCGCCCAGGACCGACCATGCAGCCCACGCCATTGCAAACCATCTTCTCACCCCTCCTTCCGCTTGCGCTGGTGGCGCTGCTCGCCGCATGTGGCGGCAGCAACACCGCCTCCGGCGTCGATTCGCCGGGCGCCGGCAAAAGCGCAAAGACCGCCACGCTCGAAACCGGCGCCGCGGCCCTGCAGGACAAGCCGCCCATCGAGGCGCTGAACGCGTACCTGGACGGCTTTCATTTCTACAGCGGCAACATGCAGGCCCAGATGGAGGCGCACCACTACTGCTCGGTCTTGAACGAAGAGCTGATCCAGTGCGTCATCTATGACGGCAACGTGAAAGACGCGAGGATCATGGGGGTCGAATACATCGTGAGCGAGCGGCTTTTCAAGTCGCTCCCCGCGCAGGAAAAAACTTTGTGGCACAGCCATGTGCACGAAGTCAAATCGGGCCAGCTCATCGCGCCCGGCATTCCACAGGCCGCCGAGCACGAGCTCATGAAAAAGCTCGTCGGAACCTATGGCAAGACCTTTCACACCTGGCACACCGACATGCAAAAAGAGCTACCCACCGGTGTTCCTCAGCTGATGATGGGATTCACTGCCGACGGACAGGCCGACGCCGGCATGGTCGCGCAGCGCGACAAGCGCTTCGGCGTAAATTCCGCCGAGAAGAAAAAGAACCGCGAAGACATTCCCGCCCCAGCCATTGCCGAAGGCGCGGACAGCTGGCAAAACGGCAAGGCAGTGCAGCTGGCCGACCCCACCGGCGCAGGGCATAACGGCACGCACGCGGCACCGGGCGCGGGCAAGTAGGACGACTGCCAACGCGGCAGGGGCCGCGCACCGGCCGACGGCACATCGTCCGACGCATTGCCCGCAGTGCACTGCCTAGCGTTGGAGCAATGCAAGCGCCCTCCCTCACCAAATTGCCTCCCCTTGCCCTGGCCTTCAGCTCGTCCGCGCGCACCCCTGCCACGGCGCAGCCGATGATCGGCGTGCTCACCTTTCATCGCTGCATCAACTACGGCTCTTACTGGCAGGCGCGCCTCCTGGTCGAAGCGTTGCAAAACATGGGCCACCGCGCCGTGCTGCTCGACCACCACTCGCATCGCGTGAACATGGCCGAGTGGCGCTGCGCACTTCGGCCGGTGCTGCCCACGCCGGTTGCTCCGGCGGACCGCAAGCTCTATGCGCACAAGACACGCAAGTTTCTGGAGTCGATGGCCTCGCTTCCGCTCTCGCGCCGCTTCGCGCTCGAAACTTCGGGCGCCATGGACGACTACGACGCCGTCGTGGTCGGCAGCGACGAGGTGTGGAACCTTTGGCATCCCTGGTATGGGCGCTGCCCGCTTTTCTTTGGCGAAGGCGTTCGGGCGAAGCGGCTCATTGCCTATGCGGCGAGCTTTGGCAACTACCCGGCCGGGCAAGGTTTGCCGCAACATTGGGCGGGCATGCTGCACCAATTTCATAGCATGTCGGTGCGCGATGCCAACTCGCGCGCGCTCCTGGGCGCGGCACTGGGGCATGCACCCGAACTGGTGCTCGACCCCTGCCTGCAATTTGCGCCACCGCCCCAACCACGCGAGCCGCAACACAAGAAGCCGCATCGGGCGCGCCACGTGGCCGTGTATGGCCACAACTTCAGCGACTGGTTCGCGGTGCGCATGCGCGAGTGGGCCCGCAAGCGGAACATGCGCCTGGTGAGCATCGGCTACCGCAACGATTGGGCCGATACCCAGTGGCTCACCGCCAGCCCTGAAGACTTCGCACGCTTCATGGCCGATGCGGACGCGGTGGCAACCAACTTCTTTCACGGCTGCGTCTTCGCGCTGCGAAACCGCAAGCCCTTTGCCTGCGAGAACTCGGCCTACCGCGCCATCAAGATCCACGACTTGCTGTTTGCCCTGGGCGCGCAGCATCACCTGGCGGATGCCGACACCCCCGCCGCCCATTGCGACGCGGTGTTGTCGGAACCGCTAGCGCCATCGATCGAGGCGCGCATCGCGGCACTGCGCGCCTCGTCGGGCGAATACCTGCAGCAAGCGCTGCAGCAAGACTCAATGGCCCGCACGCAGGAGCGCGCCCATGCCTGAGCCGCAATTCTCCGTGTCGCCCGAAGGCATCGTGCGCTCGGGCCTTTGCATCGGCTGCGGCAGTTGCGTTGCGCAGGGCCGCAGCGAAGGAACGCCGCCCTCCGCACACGGCGGCGGAGCAGCCCGCATGCAGTTCGATCGCTATGGCGACCTGAAGCCCCAGGGGCCCGCAAAGTGGTTGCGCCAAGGTCCGCCAGCTTTTGCGCGAACCTGCCCCTTCTCTCCCGCGGCGCGCAACGAAACGGAGCTCGCGGCCGATCTCTTTCCCGGCGCCTTCCACGACGACGCGCAGGTGGGGCGCTTCTACAGCGCATATGTGGGGCATGCCGAAGAAGAAAGCTTTCGCGCCCAAGGCAGTTCCGGCGGCATGGTCAGCTGGACCGCCTCCGAACTGCTTCGCACTAGCCTGGTCGATGCGGTGGCCCATGTGCTGCCATCGAACGGTGAGCGGTTCTTTCGCTACCAGCTGTCGCGCACGCCTGAGGAAATTGGCGCAGGCGCCAAGTCGCGCTACTACCCGGTCGAAATGTCCGAAGTGCTGGAGACGATTCGCAACGTGCCCGGCCGCTATGCCGTGGTGGGCGTGCCCTGCTTCATCAAGGCGGTGCAGCTGCTGCGGCGCGAAGACCCGCTGATGCGCGAGCGCGTTGCCTTCACCCTCGGCCTGTTTTGCGGCCATATGAAAAGCGCGCGCCTGGTCGAGAGCTTCGCCTACCAGATGGGCGTGAACGTCGAAGACATTCGAAGCGTGGAATACCGGCTGAAAGACGCGCGGCGCCCCGCCAACTGGTACACCGCGCAGTTCGTGCTGCGCGACGGCCGCAGCGTGCAGCGCGACTGGTTTCATCTTGCGGAGGGCGACTGGGGCTCCGGCTTCTTCCAGAACGAGGCGTGCAACTTCTGCGACGACGTCGTTTCGGAAACCGCGGACATCTCCTTCGGCGATGCATGGGTGGAGCCCTATTCGTCGGACGGCCGCGGAACCAACGTCGTGATCGTCCGCTCGGCGGTGCTGCACGAGCTTGTGGCCAACGCGGCAGCGGCTGGGCGGCTCAAGCTCGCGCCGGTCGACGCGGCCTTTCTTGCCCAAACACAGGCTGCGGGTTTTCGGCAACGCCGCGAAGGCCTGGCCTACCGGCTCAGCAGGTGGCGGCCAGTCGGGCTCGGCCCCATCGTGCGGCCGGTAAAGCGGGTGCAGCCGGGCCGCGCCATGCCCTGGCGCAGAAAACTCATCTACCGCATGCGCGCCGCCATCACGCGCTGGAGCAGGCGCCTGTTCGCAGCCGCGCGGTGGGCCGGCGCCCGCTCGCTCTATGTGCAATGGGCTCGGGGCGCGTTGTCGCTGTATCACGCCCTTGCCTATTCGCGCGGGCGCATCGGCTCATGGGTGGCCCGCCTGGCGCCGGACGACCGCGGCGGCTGAACCCACGCTGAAGCCACGCAGCGCTGTGCTCAGCCGCCGCCGACACCTACATTGACCTTGCCCGTGCCACCGCACTCCGGGCAGCTTTCGCCGCCGTTGCGGCGCCCGCTGCCGCCGCACAGGCGGCACACCGTTTCGCCGGTTCCGGGCGCGCCGGGTGGCGCCTCGTCGCCGGGCTGCATGGGCGGGGGTTGCACCAGGTCGATGGATGCACCCGGGTCTTCCTCGCCCGCAATCGATTCCGTAAACGCGCCCGGCCGAATCTCCTTGACCGAATCCTTGTTCATGCGGTTCGCCCCGTAGAAAAGTGGAACACGGCAGCAAGCATCGGCTGCATGCAAGGCGGGCGCGCCAGCAGACGCCGACAGGCCCGGTCGGATAGCGCCCACAGGCGGCGGCGCCCCGCAAGGACATGCTGCTTGCCAAACGCACTTTGCCATTCACTACGCGCTTTTTTTCATGAGCTCTACTGCGCCTTCGCGACCTACCGCCAAGCGCTCCAAGCCGCGCTCGAAGCCGCGCGCCGCGCCGCGCGTGGCGCTGCAAAAACCCCACGATGAAAAGATCGCGCAACTGCGCGAGGCCCACCGGCGCGGCAAGGTGGTGCTGTTCGTGGGCGCCGGCATATCGATGGGGCTGGGCCTGCCGCCATGGTCGGCGCTCATCGAGCACATGGCGCGCGAGCTCGGCATCGATGCACGCTCGTTCGGCGACAAGGGCGGCTACCTGACGCTGGCCGAATACTTTCGGCTGCGGCACGGGAGCATCGGCCCCCTGCGCAGCTGGATGGACCGCGAGTGGCACCGCGGCGACGTGCGGGTAGAGGCCTCGCGCATCCACGAGTTGCTGGCCAAGGGCCGCTTCCCGATCATCTACACCACCACTACGACCGGTGGCTGGAGACCGCGTTCGAGCACCACAAGGTCAGGTACACAAAGATCGTGAGCGTTGCCGACCTTGCCAAGCTGCACCCGGGCGTAACGCAGATCATCAAGTTTCACGGCGACCTGGAGGACGACGCTTCCATCGTGCTCGACGAGAGCAGCTACTTTGCGCGGCTCGACTTCGAATCGCCGCTGGACATCAAGCTGCGCGCCGACGTGCTTGGGCGCTCGGTGGTCTTCATCGGCTACAGCCTGGCCGACGTGAACATTCGCTACCTGTTCTACAAGCTCTCGCGGCTGTGGAAGCAATCGGTGCCCGATGTGGCGCAGCCGGTTTCCTACCTGTTCTCGCCCTCCGCCAACGAGGTGCAGCAAGCCGTGCTTGCGCAATGGGGCATCGAGATGATCCCGCTTGCGCGGGACGATCCTTCGAAGGCCCTGATCGAATTTCTGGAGGGCGTGGTCGGGTAGCCCTGCGAGCTCACCGGCCTATCGTTTGGCCCCTGCTCCAGGCTTGGACCGGGCGTCGGTGTCAGGCTCGGTTTCGCCCGGCTCGGGCCTGGTGGCGTCTCTCGGCGGCGGCTTCTCGCCCACCTGCATGCTCTGCGATGCGTTGGTGCCAATGTCGCGCGAGCCGGGATAGCCGCTGCGCTTGTTCGCTTCGCGGCCGATATCGCTGCCCTCCTGGGGGCTGTCTTGCCCCACGGCACGGTTCTGGTCGATGTTCACGGGCGATTGCTCTGGGGGACGGGTCACTTGTTGCTCCTTCAGCCGTTTGACGAATCCATGATGTGCAAGGCTGGGGCGGGTCTTGTCGTCCGGGCGCCGACGGTGCTGTAAGCCGCGCCGGGTTTTCGGCCAGTAAAACTTGCAGCAATGCGGGCGGCTAAAACGGCGGCGCGCCGCCGGCCCTGCCTTGCTGCGCGCCGGGCACGCCGTGTGCTGTGCGAGGTGTCGCCTTCAATGCCCCTGATTCACATGACCCAACATTCCATCGTCGACGACTCCCGCGATCTGAGGCGCTGCGTGCACGATGCGCGCAACGCACTGGCCGCCATTTCATCTGCCGGCGAGGTGCTCGCGCGTGTGGGGCTCCCGCACGCCGTGCTGCACGAGGCCTCCGTGGTAATGACACGGCAGATCCACCAGCTCACGGACCGGATGGACCAGCTAGTCGTTCATGCGCAGCGCGCTGCGGGCGAGCCCGGCCGGGCGCTGGCCGTGTCCGACGATGCAAGGCTGCTGGCGCTGATGGGCGGGCTTCTTTCGGATGCGGGCTACAAGGTAGACCTTGCCGCAAGCGGAGACGGCGGCTACACCGCCCTGATGAAGCGCGCACCTGAAATTGCGGTGGTCGACGTGCGCACCTCCGCCGGCACGGCGCTTTCGCTGGGGCGGCGTGCACGAGACGCAGGCTTCGAAGGCCGCATGGTTGCCGTATGGGGATCTCCGCTGGCCCAAGCCCAGCAGGACAAGGGCGGCATCGCAGGCTTCGATGCCGTGCTTGCCAGGTCTTTCGAGCCCGCCGCCCTGCGCGCCGCAATCGCCTGATCGGGCCGCCGGGCGGCCTGTTGACTACTCCTGCTGCGGCGTAGCGCCGGTTCCCTGCGCCCGCGCGTTGAGGCTCTTGGCCCGCGCGTTGCGGGCTTCCTCGGGCGTGAACTCATGGGCCAGGCCCAACTCGTGGGCGGTGCGCCCGCCCTTCCTGGCAATTTCCCTTTGGCGTTCGGGGTCCATTCCAGCAAAACCCCGCCGGCTGCGGATGCGCCCTTCTTGATCGTTCATTGACATGCTTTCCTTCGCCCCGCAAACACAGTGCGGGCCTGTGCGCGCAACCATTGCGCGCAGACCCTGCACCCGGCAAACGGCGTGCCCACGCCCTGTGCAAGGCGCGGGAAGGAAAGCAGCCCGCCTATCTCACTCCTCGGCGATGGCCTCTTCCATGGCCTGCGCCTCGGCCAGCGCGCTCAGCTTGCCGTCCGTGGCGGTTTCTTCGGCGAGCGAGGCTTCGAGCAGCGGCAGCGCGTCGGTGTAGCCAAGCTTCTTGGCCAGCGTGCACAGCGAGTTGTAGCCGGCAATCTCGTAGTGCTCCACCTTGCGCGCCGCGCCAATCAATGCGGCATCGAGCACGGGGCCCTTCTCGATCTCGTCGATCAGCGAATCGCCTTCTTCCACCAGGCCGGCCATGCCGTCGCACTTGATTCGCTTGATCTTGATCTGCAGCAGTTCGGCAATCTCCTCGATGCGCTCGACCTGGCCGCGCGTTTCTTCCAGGTGCGTTTCAAAGGCCGACGCCAGGCCCTCGTCGGTTGCGGCGCGGGCAAGCTTGGGCAGTGAGCGCGTCATCTGTTTTTCTGCGCTGTAGGTGTCGGAGAGCTCGTGGACGAAAAGATCGGACAGGTTTTTTACGGGCATGTCGGTTCCTGAAAAAAGGGTTGGTGAAAACGAAACACGCGCCGATGTTTGCAATGCGCGAGTGCAAGCAAGGCAAGGCCGTTTCCAAACGCCTTGTCAGCCGTTGCCGCACACCGAGGGGGCACGCCGCTTGCCGCAAGAAAAAGTGCGGTGGTGCCGAAGGGCGCGGCCGTTCAACCAGACCCAACCCAACGCAAGGAGTCCCCATGTTCTCTCACAACAAGCGACTGCAATACACAGTGCGCGTCAGCGAGACCAATCCCGGCCTCGCCAACCTCATGCTCGAACAGTTCGGCGGCCCGCAGGGCGAGCTGGCAGCCGCATGCCGCTACTTCACCCAGGCGCTCGGCGACGATGACCCGGGCCGCAAGGACATGCTGTTCGACATCTCGACCGAAGAGCTGAGCCACCTCGAAATCATCGGCACCATCGTCGGCATGCTCAACAAGGGCGCGAAGGGGCGGCTGGCCGAAGGCGTGGAAGAGCAAGGCGAGATGTACCGCACCATTACCGGCGCGGGCAACGACAGCCACATCACGCAGGTGCTCTACGGCGGCGGCCCGCCGCTGGTCAACTCCGCCGGCGTGCCGTGGACGGCCGCCTACATCGACACCATCGGCGAGCCCACGGCCGACTTGCGCTCCAACATCGCGGCCGAGGCGCGGGCCAAGATCGTGTACGAACGCCTCATCAACCTGACCGACGACCCGGGCGTGAAAGACGCGCTGACCTTCTTGATGACCCGCGAAATCGCGCACCAGAAGTCATTCGAAAAGGCGCTCTATTCCATCGAGCCCAACTTTCCGCCGGGCAAGCTGCCGGGCGATCCGCGCTTTACCAACGTGTACTTCCGCATGTCGAAGGGCGACGCCGACCTGCGCGGCCCATGGAACCAGGGCGAGCGCTGGGACTTTGTGCCCGTGACGCAAGACTCGGGGCCGGTGGACGGCGGCGACGGCCTGGCCACGGTAGAGCTCGACGATGCGGACGCGCCCGTGCTGCAGCAGATGGCGGCACGCACGCAGTCGCGCCCTGACGGCGACCCGCTCACCGGCGCGGAGCTTGGCATGGGCGAAGGCCCGACGCTGCCAGACGGCGCCAACGGACCCGTGCTGCCGAAGAAGTAAGCGGTGCGCCGAAACCGCTCAGCTCGCGTCGAAACTGGCCGGGCTGGGCGCCTTCAGCGTGAGCTTGCGCAACGCAGTACACACGGCCGCGAGCTCGTCGGCTTCGCGCAGCGATGCCTCGGGATTGCCAACGCCCTCTACCTTCTGCACCTCGGCAAGCCGCCGAAGAATTGCCTCTTTCTCCTGCATGGCGCGCAGGCTGGTCCATAGCGCGGCATCGGTCACCTGCTCTTGCGTGGCCGCAAGGCTGCGTGCACTGAAGGCGTGGCCGGTATGGCAGCGGTAGCGCACGGGGTGCTTGTCGTGCAGCTCGAACAGCACGCCACCGCAATCGGGGCAGCTGAACATGGACGGCTCGCCGATCACCTTCAGGTTTTCCACGGTGCGCTCTCCCACGGCCACGGCGTACTCGCGGCGCAAAGCGGCCGACGGCTCGCAAGGCGGCAGGTCGCGCCGCTGCTGCGCCAGCTCGAACAGGAGCTTGCCCATGCCACGCAGCGGCACGACGTGGTCGACCTGCACCGCCGCCATCGCGCTTTGCGGCATGCTGGGCTCATGGGCTTCGGCCGGGTCTTGCACAACGGCAATGCCGCCGCAATCCTTGATGGCGCGCAGGCCGGCGCTGCCGTCGTCCAGCCTGCCGGTAAGAACCACGCCAATGGCGCGGGGGCCGCAATCCAGCGCGGCGGAACGAAACAGCGGATCGATGGCGGGGCGGGCATGGTGTTCCTTGGGTCCGCGGGTCAGGCGGATCACACCGCCTTCGAGCAGCATGTGATGGTCGGGCGGCGCGATGTAGATGGTGCCCGGTGCGGCCACGTCGCCCTGCTTCGCTTCCACGGCACGGTTCGGCCCGCGGTCGTTGAGCAACGAGGCAAGGTGGCTGCGGTGGGCGCCGATGTGCTGAACAAAGAAGATGGGCGCTGGAAAATCGGCCGGCAAGTCGGCGACCAGGTCGAGCATTGCATAGACGCCGCCCACGGAGGCGCCAATGAAAATCGCTTGGTTCGGGGATACGGATGTGGGCATTCCTGACAGGCAAAAAGTACACTGTTTTTCTGCAGGGCAAGCGGCGTGCCCGGGTCTCAGCCGCCCGTCGCCGCGCCGGCACTGCGCGCACGCAGCAAGCGCTGCACATCGGCTGCGGCAACGGGCTTGACCAGGTGCTCGTCGAAACCCGCCTCCAGCGCGGCCGCCTTGTCTTCGGGCTGGCTCCAGCCGGTTGCCGCCACAAGAAGCATGCCGCGGCCCCACGGCTGCGTGCGAATCCGGCGCGCCACCTCATGGCCGTCGAGCCCCGGCATGCCTATGTCGAGCACGGCCGCATCGGGCCTGAACTGCTCGGCCAGCCGGAGCGCGTCGACTCCGTTGTCGGCCGTCTTTACGCTGAGGCCCGAAATTGCCAGCATGCGCGCCATTCCCCAGAGCGCATCCACGTTGTCGTCCGCCAGCAGCACGCGCTGCGGGGTTTCGCCGGCCGGGGCAGCTGGCAAAGAACCTGCCTCGCCGTTTGCCTGCGCAGGCTCGGCCTCGGCCATGCGCGGTTCCGCGAGCGGAATGCGCACGGTAAACCGGCTGCCGTGGCCCAGGCCCCTGCTCTCGCCCGTGACGGTGCCGCCGTGCAGCTCGACGATGTTGCGCACCAGCGCAAGGCCAATGCCCAGGCCGCCGGCCGATCGCTCGTGTGCATGCACGCTCTGGGTGAACATTTCGAACATGGTGTCGACCGTGTCCGGGTCCATGCCGATGCCGTTGTCCGTGACGGTGAAGATCGCCTGGCCGGCATCCGGGTCGGCATGCAACGAAAGGCGAATGTCCCCGCTGTTCGGCGTGTACTTGGCAGCATTGGAGAGCAGGTTCGAGATGACCTGCGTCAGGCGCATGGGGTCGGCGTCGAGCGGTACTCCTGCGTCGGCAACATCCAGTTCGAGCCTGTGGCGGCCCTGCTCCATCAGCGGGCGAGTCACTTCGAGCGCGGCATCGACGATGCTCTGCGCCGTCACGCGCTCACGCCGCAGCACCAGCCGGCCGCGGCGCAGGCTGGACACGTCGAGCAGGTCGCCCAGCAGCACCTTCATGGCCGCCGCCTGGCGCCGCACCACATGCGCGGCGCGCGCGTGCTCCTGCGTCGGGAGCTCCTCGGGCGCCAGCAGTTCGGCGGCGCCGCTGATCGAGGCGAGCGGGTTGCGCAACTCGTGCGAGAGCACCGCCAAAAACCGGTCCTTGGCGGCATCGGCGGCTTCGAGCGCCTGTCGCGCCGCCTCGTTGGCGCGCAGCGCATCGAGCAGTTCGCCGCGGCTTTGCTCCACCTCTTGCTGGGCCGCGCGCTGCTCGCTCTGGTCGCGCAGCACCTTCACCATGCCGACCACCGCGCCCTCGCCGTTGTGCATGGGCATGAGCGCGCCGCTGGCCCAGAAGCGCGAGCCGTCCTTGCGCTGGTGCAGCCGGTCGTCGGCAGCCCTGCCGGCGCTGAGCGCAGTGCGGGCTTCTTCGAGCGGCGCGCCCGCTGCGCGGTCTTCGTCGGTAAAGATGATGTCGGCCGAACGGCCCAGAATCTCGGCCTCGGTGTAGCCCAGGAGCCGCTCGGCGCCGGTGTTCCAGCTTTTGACGCAGCGCTCCATGTCGACCGAAAAGATCGCGTAGTCGACCGCGTTTTCGAGCGTCAGCCTGAAGCGCTCCTCGCTTTCGCGCAGCGCCTCTTCGGCGGATTTTCGTTCGCTGATGTCGCTGCAAACAATCAGCGCCGAGTCGGGCTTGCCGCCCGCGTTGGTGAGCACCGTCACGCTCTTGTGCAGCCAGATGAACGAGCCGTCCTTGCGCACGTTGCGGCTCTCGCTCTGGAAGGGCTCGCCGTATTGGGCCAGCCGTGCGAACAGCGCCGCAATGGCAGGCCTGTCGGCCGCGTGCACCAGGTCGAGCGCGCTCATGCCGGCAAGCTCGTTCTCGCCGTAGCCCATGAGCTGGTGGTAGCAGGTGTTGGCAAAGGTGATCTCGCCGTCGAGCCGCGTTTGCGCCACGCCCACCGAGGCCTGGTTGACGATGGCGCTGAAGCGCTCTTGCGACTGCCGCAGCGACTCTTGCGCCTCTTTGCGCTCGGTAATGTCCACAAAGGTGAGCACCACGCCGGCAATGCGGTCCTCGATGGTGCGGTAGGGCCGCACGCGTGCCAGGTACCAGTTGCCGGCCGTGTCGCCCACTTCGCGCTCGGAGGGCTGCAGCGTCTCGAGCACGCGGCGCGCATCGGCGCCAAGCTGCGGGTAGTCCAGCGGCGTTGTCAGGTCGGAAAGCGGCCGCCCGACGTCAGTGGCAATCAGCTTGAAGATGGCAACCGCGCTGGGCGTGAAGCGGGTCACGCGAAACTCGCGGTCCAGAAATACGGTGGCAATGGCGGTTGCGTCCATCAGGTTCAGCATGTCGCTGTTGGCCTGGCCAAGATCGTCCACCTTGCTCTTGAGTTCGTGGTTGACGGTGGTGAGTTCTTCGTTGATGGACTGCAGCTCTTCGCGGCTGGTCTCCAGCTCTTCGGTCGCCGAATGAAGCTCTTCGTTCATGGCGTGCAGCTCCTCGTTGCTCGCCTTCAGCTCCTCGGTCGATGTCTCGTACTGCTCCACCGTTTCGCGCAACTGCGACTTCAGGCGCGTCACCTCGCGCTCCAGGTGCTCGGCAAGGGGTTCCGCGTCCACGCGCGGCACCACGATGCTGCTGCGCCCGCTGGTGGGGTCGCCCTGCCGCAGCAGCACCAGGAGGCCGCCGCCAATTTCTTCGACCGGCATCACATGGAGCGAAACCTCGGCTTCGGCCTGGCCCAGCCGCACCCGTACCGGCGCTACTTCGACCGGCTGGCGCCTTTCGTTCACGTGATAGAGCGCGGTCTGCAGCTCGGCCTTCAGGTCGGGCACGATGGCGCGCAGCACGTTGCGCGACGGCTCGCCGCCGCTGAAGTGCAAGAACGGCGTTGCCGCGGGCGAGATGTGCAGCATCTCGTGGTCCGAATCCAGCAGGATGGAAGGCGGCGCCAGCCGGTCGAGCAGCCGCAGGTGCAGTTCGGCCCAGGTCATGGTGCGGCCGTCGGCCAGCGGCGCCAGCGCGCTGCGCTGCAACTGCGAAAACGCGGCGCCCGGAATCACGGGCAGCGCGCGCTTCACGTCCAGCGCCAGCGCGGCGCTGCTGCGGCCCGTGGGCACCGGCAACGCAGCCTTGGGCGCATGGCGGTGCGCGTAGATGCGGTGCTTCTTGTCGATTGCCGAGAACAGCGGGCTGTCGTCGTCCACCGCCTCCGATGCGCCGATGAACAGCCGGCCGCCGGGCAGCATCGCAAAGTGCAGCGTCTCGAACACCCTGGCCTGCGCCTCCCTGTTGAGGTAGATGAGCAGGTTGCGGCAAGTGACCAGGTCGATGCGCGAGAACGGCGAATCCTTCAGCACGTCGTGCACCGCAAACAGCACCATTTCGCGCAGTTCGCGGCGCACCCGGTAGCCGCGCTGCTCGCGAACGAAGAAGCGCCGAAGCCTGTCGTCCGAAACATCTGCCTCGCTGACCAGTGGGTACACGCCTTCGCGCGCGGCGCGCACCGCGTCTTCGTCCAGGTCGGTGGCAAAGATCTGGATGGAAGGCGGGCTTTCGAGCGTGCGGGCGTATTCGCTCAGCAGCATTGCAATCGAGTAGGCCTCTTCGCCGGTGGCGCAGGCCACCACCCACACGCGAATGGTGTCGGCCGAAGTCTTGCTGCGAAACAGCTCGTGCACCATGCCTTCGAGCGCCGAAAAGCACTCGCCGTCGCGAAAGAAATTGGTCACGCTGATCAGCATGTCCTGCAGCAGCGCGCCGGCCTCACCGGGGCGCGTGCGCAGGCAATCGAGGTAGGCCGCCAGGTCGCTCACGCCGTTTACCTGCATGCGGCGGCCGATGCGCCGCAGCACGGTGGCCCGCTTGTAGTTGACAAAGTCGCGCCCGCTTCGGCTCCGCACAAAGGCCAGCACCTCGCGGAAGGCCGCCTCGTCCACATCCGGCGCGGGCGGCGCGTCGTCGTCGTCACCGTCCGGCAGCTGCTCGGGCGGTAGCTTGAGCTGCCGTTCGATGCGGTAATAGGCGTGAATGCGCGCGCCCATTTCGCGCACCGGCAGCACCCAGTCGATCATGCCGGTGGCAATGGCCGACTGCACCATTCCGGCGTGCCGCGTTTCCTGCGGCTCTTGCGCAACCGTCAGGCCGCCGCGCTCCTTGATGCGCTTGATGCCGATGGTGCCGTCGCTCTCCACCCCCGAAAGAACCACCGCAATGGCGTGCGGCCCGTGGGTATCGGCCAGCGTGCGAAAGAAAAAATCGACCGCCACGTGGCGGCCCTGGCCCGGCGGCAAGGCCGCCAGCTCGATGAGTTCGCCGCGCGTGCGCAGCGCCTTGCCGGCCGGAACGACATACACCGTGTTGGGCGCAATGCGCTCCCTGCCGCCGACCTGCACCACCCGCATGCGGGTGGACTGCGCGAGCACCTGCGCCAGCGCGCCCTCGTGCGCCGATGGCAGGTACAGCACCACTACAAAGGCCATGCCGGTGTCGGGCGGCGTGGCCTCGAAGAAGGCGCCCACGGCCTCGATGCTGCCCGCGGAGCCGCCAAGGCCCACGACGGGCAGCATGCGATAGCCGCGCGACGGAACGGCGTCGTCGATCTGGTCGCCCAGCGCTTCTTCGGCGTAGTCTGGGTTCACGGAGTTCATTTCATCCAATGCGCTTTCTCCTTCTTGCTCCGGCAAACGGCGTACCGGCTCGGCGGCGCCACGGCCGGCACGCAGTTTGCCGGGCTGTGAATGCCTTGCGCGAGACCTTCGCCGAGCGAGAACCTTCACGCCCCCCGGAGACACGCATGAACGAACTCAGCAGCTATTTCGCCCGCCATCCTCTTGAAAACCCGGCGAATTATCTGGGAACCGACTTCGATCCCGCCGGCGCCGCGGCCTACCGGTTGCGCCTGCTCGGGTGGAAGGAGCGCCGTCGTTCATGCGCCCGACGGAACACGCCCGCGCAGCCGCAGGCGCCTTCTCATTGCTGGTACTCCTTCAGCCGGTTGTAGAGCGTCTTCATGCTGATGCCCAGGAGCGCAGCGGTGCGCTCCTTGTGGCGCCCGCAGCGTTCGTAGGTGGCGAGGATGACGCGCCGCTCCACGTCTGCGAGCTGCGTTCCCACTTCGATCACGATCTGGTCTTCCCGCGGTTCGGCCGGCTGCGCAACGCCGTTCCGGTGGCCGTTGAGCATGGGCGACGCAGTGAGCGCGGAAGAAGGGGCAAGCGTGCGCCCGCGTGCCGGCTCCGAATCGGGCGCGGCACCGGGCAGCGGGCTTGCGTCGTCTCCAGCGGGAAGCCATTCCTCGTCGATCTCGTTGCCCGAAGCCATGACCCAGGCGCGCTGCACCACGTTGCGCAGTTCGCGCACGTTGCCCGGCCAGCGGTGGGCCGACAGCCGCGCCAGCGCGCCGGACGTGAAATGCTTGCTGCCGCCTTCCTGGCGCGCAAGGTCTTGCAGAAAGCTGGTGGCAATCAGCGCGATGTCGTCGCCGCGTTCACGCAAGGGCGGCAGCGCAATTGGAAACACGTTGAGCCGGTACAGCAGGTCTTCGCGCATGGTGCCGCGCGCCACTGCCTCGCCAGCATTGCGGTTGGTGGCCGCAATGATGCGCACGTCGGTCTGCTGCACCTGGGTGGAACCCACGCGCATGAAGGTGCCGCTCTCCAGCACGCGCAGCAGCTTGACCTGCAGCTCGAGCGGCATCTCGGTTACCTCGTCCAGAAACAGCGTGCCACCGTGTGCGCGCTCAAAAAAGCCCTGGTGCTGGCGCTCGGCCCCGGTAAAGCTGCCGCGCTCGTGGCCGAAGATTTCGCTTTCGACAAGATGCGGCGACAGCGCGCCGCAGTTCACCGCCAGAAACGGCTGCTCGCGCCGGCGGCTCAGGTCGTGCACCGCGCGGGCCACCAACTCCTTGCCGGTTCCGCTTTCTCCGTGGATGAACACGGTAACAGCCGTACCGGCCACCCTGGAGATTTGCCGGTACACGCGCTGCATGGGCTGCGAGCGGCCGATCAGGTGGCCGAAGCGACCCGTTTCACGCCAGAGCTCTTGCACCTCGTCCAGCTCGGCGCGCAATTGCGATGGCGCAATAAGGCGCGACAGCAGGCCCTTCAGGTGCTGCGGGTTGATCGGCTTCACCAGGTAGTCGGCCGCGCCGAGCCGGAGTGCCTTGATGGAGGTTTCCAGGCTGGCCTGGCCCGTCATGAGAACCAGCATGGTGTCGCTCACGATCTCGGGCTCGTTCAGCAGGTCGAAACCGCTTCCGTCGGGCAGATGCAGGTCGAGCAGCAGCAGGGCGGGCCGCTGCATGGCGACCAGCCGGCGGGCCGCGGCAATGGAATGCGCGCACATCACCGTGTGCCCCTCGCGCGCGACCAGGGCGGCAATCATCCGCGCCGAATCTTCGTCGTCTTCAACAATAAGTGTGTGACCCAACTTCGTACCTGGCTTGACGCCTGTGCTGCACTGCGAGCGAGTGCCTGCCTCGATTTCTTACGGAAATATCCCACTCCGAATCCTGCGCCCACCGGC
This sequence comes from Variovorax sp. 3319, assembly GCF_031456585.1. NCBI lineage: Bacteria > Pseudomonadati > Pseudomonadota > Betaproteobacteria > Burkholderiales > Comamonadaceae > Variovorax > Variovorax sp. 3319. The sequence goes on along the minus strand of NZ_JAVDUZ010000005.1, from coordinate 279,886 downwards.
AGGAAACGCCGGACGGTTCAATCGTCCAAGCCCTGTGCGAATTCGCGCACTTGCTCTGTCAGAGAGGTCATACGCGCCACCTGCCGCTCGAGCACCTGCATGGCTTCGCGCCGGAGCTCGTCGTCGTCGGAGGTGCGCAGAAGCTCCAGGGCAACCGCCATCGCACCTACAGGGCTGCGCAGGTCGTGTTCGAGGCGCCGCGCGCGCAGGGCCTCGCGCGACAGCCGGGCCCGATGCTGCGCCAGCGCTTCTTCGGCATGTTGCGCTGCACGCGCGTTCTGACGGAACGCCAGAGCCAGGCCCAACCCCAGCCCCACAAGTCCCGCAATGCCGGCGCAGGCCCCGAGCGGCGGCGCCGAATGCGCCGTGGGCCGCCCTCCCGATGAATTTTTCATGGCGGGGAGTTTGCGACAAATGCACCGCTCCTGTCTGCCCCGGGAGAACCGCAAGATTTACCGCAAGGCTTCCACAGTGCCGATGGTGAAGCCGCGCTCAAACCCGTTTGTGCGTACTTTAAAACTAGTTTCCGGCTTGGAAAAGACCAAAACACCCTGGCACGACCGTTGCGCAGCAACTCCCGCCGCCGGGCATCGGAGGCGCTACGGAGAAACATGAACACGTCGATTGTTTTGCAGCCTCGCCAGGTGCAGGCCCCCATCTTTTCCCCCCGGTTGCAGCAGGCCGTGCGGCTGCTCCAGATGTCGGCGCAGGAATACGCCCAGGCACTGCGCGATGCGGCCGAGCTGAACCCGTTTCTCGAGATCGAAGCGCCCGCGCAAGAAGGCCCCGAAGCCATTGCGGAGGCTGCTCCCGTCACCGCCGATACTGCCGCCGACATCGAAGCGGCCGCCGCATTCGACCGGATCACCGCAGCCCCTGCGCCGGGCGAGCGGCACCTGTCGCATGACGAAAGCTTCGACCTGATGCAGCGCGTGCCGCTGCCCGATTCGCTGCGCGCCCACTTGCACGGCCAACTCGGCGTGCTCCGGCTTTCTGAGCGTGAGCTGGCGTTTGCACGAGCCGTGGTGGAGGCGCTCGACGAAGACGGCTACCTGCGCATCTCGCTCGAGGAAGTGGGCGCAGCCCTCGGCGAAACAGGCGCCGACGCCGAGCGCGAACTGCGCACGGCCCTCAGGCGCGTGCAGGCGCTGGAGCCCGCCGGCGTGGCGGCGCGCAGCGTGGCCGAATGCCTTTGCCTGCAGCTGGAAGCTGCTCCACGTCAATCGGGCGGCGCAGGCGCCCGGCAACTCGCGCGGCGGATTCTCGAAGCGCACATTGGCCTGCTCGCAACGCATGACGTCGGCAAGCTGGCAAAGGCGCTCGATGCGCCGCCGCAGGAAGTGCAGTGCGCAATCGATTGCATCCGGCGCCTCGACCCGCACCCGGGCTGGCAATTTGGCGAAACCGCGGCGCGCGTGGTGATACCCGATGTAACCGTGAAAAAGGTGCGCGGCGCCTGGCGGACCTCGCTCAACGCCGGCGCCCTGCCCCGCGTGAAGGTGAACTCGGCCTACGCCCAGCTGCTGGAGCAGCATGGAGAGAAACACGGCACTGGCCAGTGCACCGCAATGAAGGAATGCCTGGAGCAGGCCCGCTGGATGGTGGGCAGCGTGTCGCAGCGCGCATCCACCATTCTCGAAGTGGCCCGTGCCATCGTCGCGCGCCAGAAGATGTTCTTCGAACACGGGCCGCTCGCCATGAAACCGCTCGGCCTGCGCGAGATTGCGGAAGAAGTGGGCGTGCATCCGTCTACCGTGTCTCGCACCGTGCACAACAAGTACATGGCCACGCCGGCCGGCGTTTTCGAGTTGCAGCACTTTTTTTCGCGCGGCCTCAACCACGCGGCGGGCGGCGCGAGCGCGCCGGTGGCGCTGCAGGGGCTCATCCGCGAGCTCATCGCCGTCGAAAAGCCGGTGGCGCCGCTGAGCGACGCGGCACTGGCGCGCCAGCTCGCGCAGCAGGGCTTTCGCATTGCGCGACGCACCGTTACCAAGTATCGCCAGAGCATGAATATCGATCCCTTCGAGCGCCGCCGCGCCCAAGGGGGAGAAATGGGAGCTGCGGCTTGACCCCGCACAAGGAGAAAACATGTGCATCGAATTTCTGCGCGCGCTTGCAAAACTGCCCGCGCCCGTCACGCTGACGCATCGCCGCGACGTCGACAACCTGCTGGTGCTGCGGGCGGCCGGCCTGGTGGCGGCCTTCACGCTCAAGACCGACGATGGAAGGCGCGAAGTGGGCCGCTTTCTCGCCCTCACGCCCGATGGCCGCGATGCGCTGGACACGAACGGCGAAGACGACTGCGACGGCGCGCAGCCGATGCTGCAGTCGCAGCGGTAAGGGAGAGCTGTCCGCATGTCCTACCGCTATCTCGAAACGCTGGCGCGAAAGCGCCTTCCGATCTTCGTGGCAAGGCCCTCCAAGGTGCGCGCGCTGCGCCAGCTTGCGGCCACCGGGCACGTGGAGGTGAGCTTCTATCCCCCGGAACCTTGCGCCGGGCAGTTCGGCGAAGTCCGCTCGCTCACTCCCGCCGGGTGGAGCGCGATTCGCGGTGGCGATTCGCCCACGCCGCAGGGCCAGCCCTGAAGCTCAGCGGCGCCAGGCACTCGGCGCGGTTGCGCTGCGCATCATGCAGGCGGCGCGGCCTTCCGCGGTAATGGCGGTAACGATGGCGCGTTCGATCCGCCGCTCGCCCGTGCGCAGGACCACCGTCGGCTCAGTCATTGCCTGCAGCAGCGAGGCACTGCGCAGCGCAAGGATCTTGTGGATGTCGTCGGGCTCCGAGCACACCACGGGCATCTGGCGGCGCGACAGGAACTCGAGCAGTTCATAGCACTCGCTGGCATGGCTCATGCGCGATTGCGATCTTTTCATGGCAGGACGTCCAGGGCGTTGAAAAGCATGAAGGACAGAAGAAAGGCAACAACCTGCGGCAAGCGGCATGCCCGCAATGCGGCGGGCATGCGCGTTGCCACGAAAAGCGCGGATGCCCCCGCTTGAGCGAACGGGCCCGAAACCATCTTTTCTTCAAGGAGCACCTCGATGACCATTCAACGCACCGCACTCCATTTCGGCCTTGCCGCAGTGGCCGCCTGCGCGTTCACCACGTCTCTCCCGTCGGGAGCCCAGAGTGCAGGTTCGCGCGGCGACCAGGCCACGGAAACGCGCAGCGCCTCCGGCAGGCCGGACTCTGCGGGCAAGTCTGCGAAGGCGGACCAGCGCATGATGAAAGACATTGCGCAGGCCAACATCGCCGAGATCGAAACCGGAAAGCTCGCGCAGGAAAAAGCCTCGAAGGACGAGGTGAAGCAGTTCGGCAAGACCATGGTCGACGACCACACCAAGGCGCTGAGCGAGCTGCAGCAAATAGCCTCCAAGAAAGGCGTGGAGCTGCCCACCGAGCCCGACACGAAGCACAAGGCCACCGCCACCGCGCTGAAGGCCCTGAGCGGCGAAACCTTCGACAAGCAGTACATGTCGATGGCCGGTCTTTCCGACCACAAGAAGACGCACGAAATGCTGCAGAAGGTGCAGCGCAATGCGACCGACCCCGAGCTGAAGGCCTATGCGGCCAAGACGCTGCCGGTGGTTCATGGCCACCTGGAAACTGCGCAGGGAATCACGGGCAAGAAGTAAAGGCGCCAGCCGCAGCCGGCCGGCGGACTACCGGCCGGCCTGGCCAAGGTCTTCCGACGGGCGCTCGATGCGGTCGAGCACCTTTTCCGGCGAAACGTTTTCCTGTAGCTCGTCAAGTTCCGGGTCTTGCGCCGCCGGAATGTCCATGCGCTTTGCGATCTCGGTCACGAGCGTCATGATCTTGGTGATCTCGTGCTCGCCGAGAAGGCTGACCTGAAGATCCAGGTCCGCACGCTGGTCGGCCATCGCTGCCATCCGGTTCTGGCTGATCATGACGAAGGTCGAAATGAAGATGGCCTCGACCGATGCAACCATGGCCAGCACCACGAAGGTCGGATCGAAGGGGCGCACGATGGGTACCCACCCCAGGTTGACCACGATCCAGCTGCCGTAGATCAGCAGATGCAGGTAGACGAACCGCATGCTGCCCGCAAAGCGGGTAATCGCGTCGGCAATTTTGTCCTGCAAGCCCGTCGATATTTTTTGCTGCTGGCGCCGCCGCACCAGCGCGGCAATGTTGCGGTCGACCACACCCGCAACGGGCGCCTCCCCTTCCCGGCCTCCAGGGCCCGGTTCAGCCGCCGCCACGGATCACTCCCGTGGCCGACTCGTACTGCGAACCATAGATTGCGCGTGCGCCATGCGCCTGTGCATCGGGCACGCACAGGTAGATTTCGTGGCCGGGCCGGGCTTCGATGCGAAGCCCGCTGGAACGCAGCATGGCCTCCACGCCGGCATGGTTGGGCGCCCACCAGTTGGTCGGGTCGTTGGCGAGCCGGTGCTCGATGAAGGCCATGCGCGGCCATCCGCTCTCGAGCAGCGGCGTGCGGTTGTCGATGTTGCAATCGGCCGTCTCGGTGTAGACGGAGTCGCCCGGCATGGTGAGCGTCTGGAACATCATGATGCGGCGCGTGCGTGCGGCCAGCAGGTCGAGCGCGAGCAGCGGATACCGCAGGTGATAGAAAACGCCCATGAACCAGACAAGGTCGAAGGTTTCATCGGAGCGTGCCAGGTCGTAAACCTGCATTTCGCGAAACTCCACCTGCGACTCCAGCCCGAGCTGGCCGGCAGCCCAGCGGGCTTGCGCAAGGTAGTGCGCATCGACATCGATGCCCAGCACCGATGCTCCGCGCCGCGCCAGCTCGAAGCTGTAGAAGCCCGCGTTGCACCCGACGTCGAGCACGCGCCATCCGCTGAGGTCTTCCGGAACGAAGGGCTTGATCTCCTGCCACTTGAAGTTGGGAAAGTCGCCTCCCAAAAAATGCTTGGGCAGGGTCTGCACGCCGCCCGGCAGGTGCAGGTTGTGAAACCAGGGGCCAAGGGCTTCTATCTGCTGGCGCATGGGGCCGGGGTCTTGCTGGGCAACGGCGGCGGTGTGTTTCTGGTTTTGCACGTGCATGCCTCCTTTTTTCAAGCCGTCTCACGCACTTGCAGCAGCGTGCGTGCGTAGCCTTCGAGCTCGGCAGCGCGATGAGCGGCGGTGTGCTCCGAAAGAATGCGCCGGCGCGCCCGCTCGCCGACGGCGCGGCGTTCGTCCTCGGGCAGTTCGCGCAGGAGGCGCAGCACTTCGCCGGGCGAATCGGCCAGGAAGATTTCCTCGCCCGGCACCAGCAGCGATTCGATGCCGTCCCAGCGGTCGCTGATGATCGGCGTGCCGCACGCTGCCGCCTCGAAGATGCGCACGCTGGGCGACCAGCCGGCCTGGATCATGTCGGCGCGGGTGACGTTGAGCGTAAAGCGCTGCCGGTTATAAAAGTCGCGGTGCCGGGCCGGCGGCAAATGCGCTGTGTAGCGCACGTTATTCGGCCATTGGATGCTGTCCGGATACTGCGCCCCGGCCACTTCGAAGCGGCCCTGCGGCCACTGCCGCGCGGGCGAAAGCAGCAGTGCTTCGAGCGTGGGCTGGCGGTCGTCGCTGTAGGTGCCCATGTAGCCCAGGTCGCAGTCTTGCGCCACCGGTTCGGGGTAGTACAGCTCGGGATCGACCGAGCAATAAAGCATGCGTGCCGCGGGCGAGCCAAACTCACGCTCCAGCCGGTCGAGCGTGGGGCCGCCTGTGAACGACAGGTACATGTCGTAGCCCGCAATCTGCCGCGCCTGCAGGTAGCTGGTGCCTCCGCGCGCAAGTGCGGCAAGCGTCACCGGCGTGTCGATGTCGTAGAAGGCGGTGCGGCCCGGTGCCTCGGCCTGAACCCAGTCACCCACGGCCACGCCGTCCGGCACAAAGGAACCGACGATCACAAGGTCTGCCTCGCCGACGTGCGCCGCATGGTCACGCTGCAAGCTGGCAAGGTCTGCATACAGCTCGGTGCGGCCGAAGGGAGGGTTGGGCAGGTCGCGGTGCCCTGCATACCAGGGCACGTCGCGTTCGAGAAACAGCACGTCGTGTCCGCGCCGCACCAGTTCGCGCACAAGGCCGCGGTAGGTGGTGGCGTGCCCGTTGCCCCACGAAGAAGTGATCGAGAGACCGAGGATGACGATCTTGAGCGGTGATGCCTGCATGCTCATGCAACCTCCAGGGCCTGTGCCGCGTCGCGGCCTTCGAGCAGCGCCTCGAGCTGTGCAGCGCGGTGCGCATAGGTATGTTCGGCCAGCACGCGCCGGCAGGCGGCCTCGCCGATGCGGCGTGCGCTTGCAGCGTCGAGCTGGCGCACATGGGCTGCCACTTCCTCGCCGTTGGCGGCTACCAGCACTTCCTTTCCGGGCTCCAGAAAAAGCTCTATGCCCTCCCACGCATCGGTAATCAGGCAGGCAGCGGAACCGGCTGCCTCGAACACGCGGGTGGCCGGCGAAAAGCCGTAGCGCGCCATGCTGTCGCGGCTCACGTTGAGCACCGCCATGGGCGTGCGGTTGAATGCGTTGTGGTCGGCGGTGTACACGTGGCCCACATAGCGCACGTTGCTGGGCATGGCCTTGTCGCTCCAGCCGCTGCCGCCCAGCAGAAAGCGCTGCTCGGGCAGCAAGCTGGCGGCGCGAAGAAAGAACTCTTCCACGCGTGCCTCGCGGTCTGGCAGGCGGTTGCCCAGAAAGCCCAGGTCGGCCTCGAAGCGGGCATCGGGGCCCACGGGGTGATGCGTGGACGGATCGAGCGCGTTGTAGATGGGAATGCAATCGCGCGCACCGGCACGGCGGTAGGCCTGCACCACGGGGTCGCCGCCGCCGTAGGTCAGCACCATGTCGTAGCGCGGCACCAGCGCATGAAAAGGGTCGGCTGCGTTGGCCTGCAGCCGGTCGAGCGTGGCGGGCGCATCGACGTCCCAGAACACCACGCGCGTGCCCGGCCCCTGCAAATCGAGCACGGCGTCTTCGAGCAGCGCATCGAACACGCCCACGCCGCTGGCCTTGACCACCAGATCGGCGCCGCGCGCATGCTCGACCATGCGGCGCGCGTTGGCGTCGCCCTCGCCCGGATAGACGATGACCTCGGCCCAATCGGGATCGTCCATGTCGCGGTGCTGCTGGCGGCCGAAGGCGTCGGGCTCGTAGAAGTGCACGCGATGGCCCCTCTCGTGCAGCGCGCGGACCATGCCGCGGTAATAGGTGGCGGCACCGTTCCAGTAGGCGGAAACCAGGCTGGATGCAAAGAAGGCGATGTTCATTTTTTTCTTCATGCAGGAATGCTCCGGAGGTGGGTGGGCTCGTCTTCGAGTTCGGCGTAGATGGCCAGCAACTCGTCGACGCGGTGGGCGCAGGTGTGGCGCGCGAGCACGGTCTCAAGGCCCTGCTCGCGCAGCGCGCGCGCCAGGTCGGGGTCGTGCAGCACGTCGCGCAGGTGGCGGCGCATGGCCGCGCCATCGGGCGCGACCAGAAAATCTTGGCCCGGCGTGAAGAGGCCTTCGGCGTCGTTCCACGGCGCCGAAACGAGCGGAATGCCGCACGCGAGCGCCTCGAACACACGAATGGTCGGAATGCCCGGCAATGCCTTTACATAAGGCCTGCGCGGCACGTGCACGGTGACGCGATGGCGTGCAAACACACGCGGCGCGCGGTAGTTGGGGAGCCATCCGCCAAAGTGGATGCGCGTCGCGCGCAGGCGCTCGATCGCCCTGTCGGGGTAGCGCACGCCATGCACGCGGGCTTTCAGGTGCAGGTCGCGCACGGGGCCGAGCAGGAACTCGTCGAGCTCGGCCTCGCGCTCGTCGTCGCCCCAATTGCCGATCCAGACCAGGTCGCCCTCTTCCACTTCGTCCGGAATCGGATGAAAGTGCCGCGTGTCGGCCGCTTCGTGCCAGGTCCACGCGCGGCGCGCCCAGCCCTTCCTGCGGTACAGCTCCCGAATCACGTTGCCGAAGGCCAGCACGCCGTCATAGTGCGAAAGGTCGTAGCCGGCCATGCACTTTTCTTCGGTTACCGAACGGTGGTGCGTGTCATGAAAGAAGAGCCGGTAGCGCCCGCCGTCCCGCCGGTGAAGGCCGATGCGGCGCACCAGTGCATGGTCGTTCCACTCGTGCACCAGCACCACGTCGGCGCCTTCCAGCGCCTGGTCCAGGTCGAGCGTGGCCGGGTCGTAGGTGGTGCTGTGCAGTTCCGGATACACGCGCGCAAACTCTTCGAGCGGCGCATGGCCATGCTCGGCCTGCAGATTGGTGCGGCTCCAGGCGCCTTGCGGTTCGTACACCGCAAGCTCATGGCCGCGCGCGAGCAGTTCGCTGCAAACGCCGCGCAAAAAATGCGCATTGCCGTGGTTCCAGTCTGAAACGAGCGAATGGCAGAACATCACGAAGCGCATGCGGCCTCCTTTGTTTTTCTTCGGGATCGCCCGGCGCCGCCCGCGTGCGAGGCTGCGGGGGCAAGCAAGCGGCCGTAGGCCGACATGTAGGCGTCCGCCATGCGCGCCGTGGTGAAGTGCCGCGCACGCTCCAGCGCCTTGTGGGCCATTTGCTGGCGCAGCGGCGCATCGTCGATCAAACGCATCAACGCGGCATGCAGCGCCTGGTGATCTTCGGGCTGCACATACAGCGCGGCGTCGCCCCACACCTCGCGCAGGCTCGGCACATCTCCCAGCACCAAGGCGCACTGCGAAAGCCCCGCTTCCAGCGCCGAGAGTCCGAAGGGCTCGTAGCGCGCGGGCAAGGCATAGATCGATGCGCGCGCGAACTGCGCGGCCATTGCCTCGGGTGACAGTTCGCCAAGCCACAGCACGCCGGGCGCCTGGATGCGCCCCGCAGCCGCACCCGGCGCCGATGCTGAGCCGGCCACGCACACGGGCCACGGCAGGCGTGGCGCCACAGCCTGCAATGCAGACAGGTTCTTGGCGGCATCCCACAGCCTGCCTGCCGAAAAAATGGCCGGCTCCTTGTCGCCCGGAGCAAACATTTCGGCGCTGCGGCCGTTGGGCAGCACGAGGCCTCCCTTGATGTACCCGTAGTCGAGCGCAAGCGACGACAGCATAGCTTCGGTCGGCGCGCCGACAAGGGTGGCGCCGTCCAGCCCCTGCCTCACCGCCTGCCGGTAGGCGTCCCAGCTCGCGGGGGCAATCTGGCGATGCACCGCGCGCCACCACGAGGCCACGCACGAATGCGCCACCACGAGCTTGGGCGCCGCGAACGGCAATGCGCCAAAGGCAAACTGGTTGAGATGCACCACGTCGGGCTGCAGCGTGCGTTCAAGCTCCAGCAGCCATTGGCCGGCGCGCAGCAGGTCGTCCCACGGGTCTTCCATCCACTCCAGCCGCCAGTCGCCCTCGTGCAATTCCAGCCCCGGCAGCGACGCAGCCTGCGCACGCTGTGCGGGGGTTGGCATTGCACCCATGGTGGCCAGCGACACGTGCACGCCCCGCTCACCGAGTGCCGCGGCAAGCTCCAGCGCATGGCTCCAGACGCCGCCGACCGTGTCGGCGGTCATCAGCACGTGGCGTGGCGCCTGATGCGGCACTTCAGCGTTCATAGATCGCATCCAGCACAGCCGCGACGTCGGTCAGGCGTTCTATCTCGGGATCGAAGGCGCCGCCGTTCGCGAGCGCGCGCGCCCAGTGCACGGCGGCGCGCCCGCCCCAGTCGTCGGGCGGCGAAGCAAGCGGTATTGCACGCGTACCGTCGAAGCGCTCGGCAACGAAGTCATAGAAAGATCCGCCCACGTTGCGGAACGAGGCACCGCCGCGCGTACCGTGAAAGTTGGCCTCGATGACGGCGTCCCGGCCGGCCGGCAGGTTCCATGAGCAAGCGAGCCGCGCGACGCAGCCGCCCGCCAGGTCGATCTGCGCCACCGCATGGTCTTCGACGACCGCCGAAGGCAGCGCAAGGCGCCGGCCGCCGGCATGGAGGCGGCTGGACACCGCCCCTACCTGCGGAAAGCCCAGCGTCCATAGCGCCAGGTCGACCATGTGAATGCCCAGGTCGATCACGCAGCCGCCACCCGAAAGCACCGGGTCGCGGAACCACGGCTTGTCGGGGCCGTAGGCGTTGTGGAACACGAGATCGACGGCATACACATCGCCGATCTCGCCGGAGGAAACAAGCTCGCGAATGCGCTGCATGCCTGCCGTGCGCCGGTAAGAAAGATCGACGCCCAGCAGCCGGTTCGCGCGCCTTGCCGCGTCGATCACCCCTTGGGTCTCCCCGGCAGTGCGTGCCAACGGCTTCTGGCAGAACACCGCCAGGCCGCGTGCAAGCGCCGCTTCGGCCTGCTGCGCATGAAGCGCGCTCGGCGTGGCAATCACCAGGCCGTCGAGACCGCTTTCCAGCAGCGCGTCGAGCGAGCGCAAGCTCGCGGCACCTGGCGCCAATGCGCATGCAGCCTCGCGTGCCTCGTCATGCGCATCCGCAATGGCCGCGATTTCTGCAGAGCCATCTTTTGCAATGGCTTCCATGCGGTTCCTGCCGATCCAGCCGACGCCGAGAAAGCCGAGCCGCGGCTTGCGAAGCGGCGCAGCCGGTATTCCATCGGACGACGCCACCGCCGGCCCGGGCTCCAGCGCATTCATCACGTGCGCCGCCCTCACGTGGTCACCACCGCTTTGAGAAAGCCGTCGGGCCGCGTTCGCGTGAGCTCCAGCGCCTCGCCCAGCCTGTCGAGCGGCAGGCGGTGGGTAAAAAGCGGCTCCGCATCGAGCACGCCCGCGGCCATCATGTCGATGGCTTCGCGAATGCCCTGCACATACATGCGCGGATCGCGTTCGTGCGCGTTGATCACATCGATGCCGCGCCAGTTCCACATCTGCATGTTGACCTGGCGCGTTCCGTCCTGGTGGTAGCCGGCAATCACGAGGCGACCGCGCTCGCCGGTAATTTCGCCGGCCAGGTCGAGCGGCCGCTGCAGCCCGACGGCCTCGATGGTGCGCTCGCACATCTTCTCGCCGGTGAGGCGCTTCACCTCATCGAGGATGCGCCAGTGATCGTCCATCACGATGGTGTGCGCAGCGCCGGCATTGCGCGCAACCTCCAGCGCAAAGGGCCGCCGCGATATGGCGATGACCCGTGCACCCGCCTGCGCAGCAAGCCGCGTAAGCACGGCGCCAAGAAACCCGATGCCGACGATTGCCACCGTCTGTCCGGCCCGGATGTCGCTGCGGCGAAAGATGTTGACCGCACAGCCCAGCGGCTCGCCGGGCATGGCCACATCGGCGAGCGAGGACGGCAACGGCACCACCGAACCCGCGTCGGCCACGTCGTATTCGGCATGCGCGCGGTAGGTGAGCGCGGCCACGCGGTCGCCCACGGCCAGGCCTTGCACGCCCTCGCCCACCGCGGCCACGCGGCCCCAGCCTTCGTGCCCCGGTGCACCGGCGGGCTGCGGGTATTCGAACCACGAGCGGCCCTCCCACAGCGGCAGGCTCGAGGCGCACACGCCCGAGCCTTCGAGCTTGAGCAGGACCTGGCCGGCCGCAGGCTCGGGTGTTTCCACCCGCCGAAGCACCGCTTGCCCCGGCGAAGCAATGACACTCGCGAGCATGCTCACCTCCCCGCCGCTGCAAGCACCACGGGGCGCCGCTGGCCGGCCTTGCGGACGACGGAGGGCCGGGACCGCATTTCGCGCAGCCATTGGTGCAAGCGCTCGATGCCCTGCCGCGCATCCACGGCGGGCCGCCAGCCCGTGGCCGCCTCGAAGCGGCGCGTGTCCGAAACGTAGTAGCGCTGGTCGCCGGTGCGCCAGTCTTCATGCGTGGTTTCGGGCCGCTTGCCTTCGAGCACTTCGATCTGGTCGAGAAGGTCGAGCAGGCTGATCACGTTGCGCGGGCCGCCGCCTATGTTGAACGCATTGCCCGCCAGCTTGCCTATGTTGCGTTGTGCCAGCACAAAGGCGTCGACCAGGTCGTCGACAAAGAGGATATCGCGCACCTGCTTGCCGTCGCCGAAGAGCGTGATGGGGTCGCCATCGAGCGCGCGCAGCAGGAAGTGCGCCACCCAGCCCTGGTCTTCGGTGCCGAACTGGCGCTGGCCATAGATGCAGCTCATGCGGAAGACCACGGTCTTCATGCCGTAGCTGCGCGCGTAGTCGTGCACATACTGGTCGGCTGTTCCCTTGGAGCAACCGTAGGGGCTGTGAAAGTCGAGCGGGCGCGCTTCGGAGATGCCGTGCCCGGCAATGTCGGCGGCCACCGGGCCATAGCGCTGGCCCTCCAGCTTGAGCTGCACGTCTTCCAGGCCACCGTAGACCTTGTTGGTCGAGGTCATCAGCACCGAGGGCGGCACCGGCTGCGCGCGGGCCGCCTCCAGCACGTTGAGCGTGCCCAGCGCATTGACGGCAAAGTCTTCGCGCGGATCGACGAGGCTCGTCGTTACCGCCACCTGCGCCGCAAAATGAAAGACATGGTCGGCCCGCGCCACCGCGCGCTCCACCGCGGTGGCATCGCGAATGTCGGCCACCGCCACGTCGAGCCCGGTCGGATGGTTCTGCTGCAGCCAGTCGAGGTTGCGTTCCACACCGGGGCGCGAAAGATTGTCGAACACCAGCACGCGGTGGCCTTCGGACAGCAGCCGATGCGCGAGGTTGGCCCCCACGAAGCCCGCGCCACCCGTGATGAGCGTGACCCGGTCCTTGCCGTTGAGCGCGCGCCGGGGAGTAAGTACTGCGTCCCGGCTGTTCATATGGCCAACCCGCGCGCGGAAAGCTCGGCGCTCGCTTGCGCCACGCGGTCTACCGCCGCCTGCCCCTCCAGCCAGGCCGCGAGCTCGGCCAGGCCGTCTTCCAGGCTCACGCGGGGCGAATAGCCCAGCACGCGGCGAGCCTTGGATATGTCCGCATAGCAGTGCCGTATATCGCCCACGCGGTACTTGCCGGTGATTTCGGGCGCCAGGTTTTCCTTGCCCACGGCCTCGGCCACGCGCTGCGCAATGTCGCGCACGCTGTAGGCCTCGCCGCTGCCGACGTTGAACACCTCACCCGCCGCAGCCGGCATTTCGAGTGCGAGCCGCGAGGCGCGAGCAATGTCGTACACGCTCACGAAGTCGCGCTGCTGGTGTCCGTCTTCGAAGATCTTGGGCGGGCTGTCGTTGAGCAGGCGCGATGCAAAGATTGCGAGCACGCCGGTGTAGGGGTTCGAAAGTGCCTGGCGCGGGCCGTACGCATTGAAGAAGCGCAGCGCCACGGTCGGAATGTTGTACGCGCGGCCGATCATCAGGCACATGCGCTCCTGGTCGAACTTGGAAAGCGCATACACCGACGCGAGCGCGGGTGCCTTGTCTTCAGGCGTGGGCGCGGGCACCAGGGCCAGGCCGTCTTCGTCGCGCCATTCCCAGTCGCCGCGCCGCAGTTGTTCCAGCGTGCGCTCCTGCACCGTGCGGAGCTCGCCGCCTGCGGTGCGGTAAAGGCCTTCTCCATACAGGCTCATGCTCGATGCGACGATGAGCTTCTTCACCGGCTTTTCAATCAGCGCCTCGAGCAGCACCGCGGTGCCGAGGTTGTTCACGCGCGTGTAGTGCGCTACCTCGTACATGCTTTGCCCCACTCCCACGGCCGACGCATAGTGATAAACCGCGTCCACGCCCTTCAGCGCACTGCGCACTGCTGCCGGGTCGCACACGTCACCCACGACGAGTTCGATGTCCGCCTCGAGGTAGTCGGGCCTTCGCCCGCTGTCGCCATGCACCTGCGGCGCAAGGTTGTCGAGAACGCGAACGCGATAGCCGTGGGACAGAAGCTCGTCTGCCAGATGCGAGCCGATGAAACCGGCGCCGCCGGTGATGAGAATTTGCTGCGACATGAAACCCCTTTTTGTTTGAACCGCCGTCGGGTTGTCGAGGTAGAAACCTTCTTTTCCAACGCCTTGGCGAAGCCCTAAATTCGACGGAAAAATGCCGCGTTGATGTGCGAAGGTACTTACCTGTGTGTAGGCGCGTTGCCCTGTTACGCCACTGCTGAGTTGGCTCTGTGCATCGAAGCCTTTTCGCGTGCGCGCGAGGCTTCAAACGAGCGTAGATTGCCAAGGAACAAAGCTTCGGCTTGTGTTCAATCACGCTCGCGCGAACAAGCGCGGGGCACTCGCAAAGGTCTCCAACATGAGCAAGATTCGTGTCGCAATCGTCGGAGTGGGCAACTGCGCCTCTTCGCTGGTACAGGGTGTTCACTTCTATGCCAACGCCCAGGGCTCCGACTTCATTCCCGGCCTGATGCATCTCGATCTCGCGGGCTACCGCCCGTCGGACATCGAGTTCAGCGCGGCCTTCGACGTGCATGCGCAAAAGGTCGGGCGCGACCTGGGCGAAGCCATCTACGAAGCGCCCAACAACACCATCCGTTTTGCCGACGTGCCCAAGCTGGGCGTGCCGGTGCACCGCGGCCCCACGCATGACGGCATCGGCGCCTATCTGAAGGAGGTGGTGCCGCTTGCGCCCGGCAAGGCGCAGAACGTGGCGAAGATCCTGAAAGAAACGCGGACGGACGTGGTGGTTTCGTACCTGCCCGTGGGTTCCGAGAAAGCCACCCAGTGGTACGCCGAGCAGGTGCTGGAGGCGGGGTGCGCCTTCGTCAATTGCGTGCCGGTGTTCATCGCATCGCGGCCCGAATGGGAAAGGCGCTTTGCCGAACGTGGCCTTCCGATCATCGGCGACGACATCAAGTCGCAGGTGGGCGCGACCATCGTGCACCGCATCCTCACGGACCTCTTCAGGAAGCGCGGCGTTCGGCTGGACCGCACCTACCAGCTCAACTTCGGCGGCAACACCGACTTTCTGAACATGCTCGAACGCGAGCGGCTGCTGTCGAAAAAAATCTCGAAGACGCAGGCCGTGACAAGCCAGCTCGGCCACCCCATGAAGGCGAGCGACGTTCACGTGGGCCCCAGCGACCACGTGCCGTGGCTCGACGACCGCAAGTGGTGCTACATCCGCATGGAGGGCACCACCTTCGGCAACGTGCCGCTCCAGTGCGAGGTGAAGCTCGAGGTGTGGGACTCGCCCAATTCCGCCGGCGTGGTGATCGACGCGGTGCGCTGCGCAAAGCTCGCGCTCGACCGCGGCGTGGGCGGCGCGGTGCTCGCGCCTTCGAGCTACTTCATGAAGTCTCCGCCCCAGCAGTTCACCGACGACGAGGCACGCGAACTGGTGGAGGCTTTCATTCGCGGCGACGCCGAAGCCGCCGCACCGCCCGACCGCCCCCCCCGCGCGCACGAACGCGCCGCACGCCACACCAAAAGGAGCAAGCTCGCATGATCGAAGCCGTCAAGTTCTGGAACGAGCCCAACAACAAGTCTCATTGGGACCTTGAACTCGACCCCGACTGGTCGGCCTATGCGCACATGGTCAAGCTGGCATCGGCTGCGGTGCGCGCGGAGAACAGCACGCTCACGCAGGTGCTCGGCGGCATCTCGCCCATCGACGCGCACTTCATGGCGGGACTGCGCGACCGGGGCGTGCTCGACGGGCTCGACGCGGTGGCGGTGCACGGCTTTCCGCTGGACTGGAACAACTGGCAGATTCACGAATGGCCGCAACGCATTGCAGAAATCGAGGCCGTAACGCACCTGCCCGTGTGGGTGACCGAAGTGGGCGTGTCGACCTTCGGCGCCGAAGAGGTGCAGGAGTTCGGGTTGCGCCGCACGGCCGAGTTGCTGATAGGCCGGGTGCCGCGCATCTTCTGGTATTCGCTCTACGACCTGCCCCAGGCTTGGCCCGCGACCACGCGGCACCGCGAGGCCGAGGGCTCCAGCTACTACCGCCACTTTCACATGGGCCTGCTGCGCGAAGACGGAACGCCCAAGATCGCCTGCGAACAGTTTGCGGCCTACACCCCGTCGATGGGCATTTGCCAGTGGTTCCACTTCGAAGACCACCGCCTGGACGACGCCGTGCGCTGGCTCGAGCGCCTGGGCGTTCGCCAACTGCGCACAGGTCTCAGCTGGGCCGACAGCTTTCGGCCGAACGCTGAACAGTGGTTCGACCGCCAGATGCGGGCGCTGGAAGACTTCGACGTGACGCTCACCTTCTGCTTCACGCCCGAACACCGCGGCATGGCGCCGCACCACACCAGCCCGCCGCAGCAACCCGAAGAGTTTGCCGAGTTCTGCGCGAGCATGGTCCGGCGCTATGCGTCGAACCGGGCGTGCACCGTGTTGCCCTTTGCGGCCGCCGGCACCACCGCCCCGTCGCGCATGCCCGCCAGCTGAGCCGGCGAGAGCTCTCCGGCCGAGAGCAGGCCATCGAAATACTCGATGGTCTTGCGCAGGCCTTCTTCGAGCTGCACGCTCGGTTGCCAGCCGAACATCTGCCTGGCAAGCCCGATGTCGGGCCGGCGCTGCATGGGGTCGTCCGAAGGCAGCGGCGCGAACGCGAGCTTCGATGACGAGCCTGTGAGCTCGATGACCAGCGTCGCAAGCTCGCGCACGGTGAACTCGACCGGGTTGCCGATGTTCACCGGGCCGGGCGCTCCGGGCGATGCGTCCATGAACCGGTTGAGGCCTTCCACCAGGTCGTCCACAAAGCAGAAGCTGCGCGTTTGCAGGCCTTCACCGTAGATGGTGATGGGGTCGCCGCGCAGCGCCTGCACGATGAAGTTGGACACCACGCGCCCGTCCCGCGGGTGCATGCGGGGCCCATAGGTGTTGAAGATGCGCGCGACGCGAATGTCCACCTGGTGCTGGCGGTGGTAGTCGAAGAACAGCGTCTCGGCGCAGCGCTTGCCCTCGTCGTAGCAGCTGCGCACGCCGATCGGGTTGACCTTGCCCCAGTAGCTTTCGGGCTGCGGATGCACGTCGGGGTCGCCGTAGACCTCGCTGGTCGAAGCCTGCAGGATGCGCGCTCGCACCCGCTTGGCAAGGCCCAGCATGTTGATGGCGCCGTGCACGCTGGTCTTCGTGGTCTGCACCGGATCATGCTGGTAGTGCACGGGCGATGCGGGGCAGGCCAGGTTGTAGATCTGGTCTACCTCTACATACAGCGGAAAAGTAATGTCATGGCGCATCAGCTCGAAATGCGGATTGCCGAGCAGGTGCTCCACATTGCGGCGGGTTCCGGTAAAAAAGTTGTCGGCGCACAGCACATCGTGCCCTTGCGCCAGCAGACGCTCGCACAAATGGCTGCCCAGAAAGCCCGCGCCCCCGGTCACGAGAATGCGGCGTTGGGTGTTGTAGACACGCATGATCGAAGCTCCTGTTTTCTGTTTGGCTGTTCGTCTTTTGTCTTTGTTCAGCGGCCGATGGCCAGGTAGTCGAAACCCTGCAAGCGGATGTCGGGGTCGTACAGATTGCGGCCGTCGAATATCAGCGGCTGCCTGAGCGCGGTCTTCAGCGCACTGAAGCTCGGGCTCTTGAAGGCTTTCCAGTCCGTAAGAATGACCAGCGCATCGGCGTCTTCGGCGGCCTGCATGGGGTTTTCGACGTAGCGCAGGCGGGCGATCAGCTCGGGCATGCCGTCCAGGTCGCCCGCAAGAACCTTGCGCGCCTCGGCAATGGCCACCGGGTCGTGCGCAACAACCTCGGCGCCGCGCACCAGCAGCGCCTTTATCACCAGGCGGCTCGGCGCTTCGCGCATGTCGTCGGTGTCGGGCTTGAAG
Organism: Variovorax sp. 3319; assembly: GCF_031456585.1. Classification (NCBI taxonomy): domain Bacteria; kingdom Pseudomonadati; phylum Pseudomonadota; class Betaproteobacteria; order Burkholderiales; family Comamonadaceae; genus Variovorax; species Variovorax sp. 3319. The sequence goes on along the minus strand of NZ_JAVDUZ010000005.1, from coordinate 262,324 downwards.
GCAAGGCCCCATACGCCGAACCGGCGGCCGCGCAGGTCTTCGCCAAAGCGGCGGACAATCTTTTCTATGAGCACCTGCTTTTGCGCGTCGTTCACCGCGCGCACGGCCTCCAGCACCTGCAGGCGCTGGCCGTGCGTGGCGGCGGTGTGCACCAGCGCCTGCACGTCTTTTGGAAAGCAGCTGCCGCCATAGCCCAGCCCTGCATAAAGAAAGCTGTAGCCGATGCGCGGATCGGAGCCGATGCCGCGGCGCACCTGCTCGATGTCGACGCCCACTTTTTCCGCAAGATTTGCAAGCTCGTTCATGAAGCTGATGCGTGTGGCGAGCATGGCGTTGGCTGCGTACTTGGTGAACTCGGCCGCCTTCACGTCCATGTGGATCATGCGGTCGCGCTGCCGGTTGAAGGGGGCATACAGGCGGGTCATCACATCTCTCGCCTCCCGGCCCGCCTCGCCGGGCTCGGTGCCGACCACGATGCGGTCGGGCCGCATGAAGTCATCGACGGCTGCGCCCTCCTTGAGGAATTCGGGGTTGGACACGATGGCGACCGGAAGCCCCTGCAAGCTGCTGCCCGCGGCATGGTCGCCGTTGCTGCGGCGCTCTGACAGCTCTTCCTCGATGGCTGCACGCAACTTGCCGGCGGTGCCCACAGGCACGGTGGACTTTTCGACCACCACCTTGAAGCCCTGCATATGGCGCCCGATGCTGCGGCCCGCAGCGAGCACGTATTGCAGGTCGGCGCTGCCGTCTTCGCCGGGCGGCGTGCCGGCGGCAATGAAGATGAGGTCGCCGTGGTGCACGGCGCGCGTCACGTCGTTCGTGAAATGCAGCCGACCGGTGCGCACGTTGCGTTCGATGAGCTGCGGAAGACCTTCCTCGTGAATCGGAACGCCGCCCGACTGCAGGATTTCGACCTTGCGTTTGTCGACATCGAAGCAGACGACTTCGTTGCCGATTTCCGCCAGGCAACTGCCCGTGACAAGACCTACATAGCCGGTACCGAGGACTGAAATTTTCATGGAGAGAGCGGATGAGTGCCGATGTTCGTGGTGGTGTAAGCGTGTTGAAAAAAACCTAGCAGAAATTTTTCGAGGAAGGAACAGGACAGCACCGTGGGGCACGGTTGACTGCATTGATGAGCAGAAATAACGTGGTGCACTGAAACAACGAGGCGGCGCCTCCGGGCATGCCGGTTGCCATGAACTTTTTTCGACGACTGCGAACGATGACGACCTGGACACCCAACTTCAGCTGGATCACGCAAGAGCTCGCCGTGGGTGGCAGCTTTCCTTCGGAGCGTGCCGAAGAGCTTGCCTCTGCACACCGCATTCGCGCGGTGGTCGACCTGCGCAACGAAGCGAAGGACGACGAGGCCGTGCTTCGCCGGCACGGCATGACGCTGCTGCACTTGCCCACCGAGGACATGTGCGGCGTCGATGCCGGCAATCTCGATGAAGGCGTGGCGTTTGCCAGCGCCGCACTCGACCGCGGTGAACGCGTGCTCATTCACTGCGAACACGGCATCGGCCGCTCGGCCACGCTTGCGCTGTGCGTGATGGTGTCTCGCGGAGAACGCCCGCTCGATGCGCTGGAGCTCATGAAAAGCCGCAGGGCGCTGGTGTCGCCCTCGCCTGCGCAGTTCGCGTGCTGGAGCGAATGGCTGGCCCGCCATCGCGAACTGCAAGGCGCACCCTGGGATGTTCCTGATTTCGATGCGTTCCAGGCCATTGCATACCGCCACATGCGCACCCGCTGATGCTGGTCTACGGAGACGCCACGCGGCGTGAGCCGGCCGCGCAAAAGCTGGCGCGGCTGCGCGGCCTTCTGTTGCAAGCGCGGGCTTCGGCGGCGGGCATCGGCAGGCACGCGCTGCTGGTGGATGCGCTCATCGACGCCGGCGAACTGGTGCAGGGCATTGCGGACGCGCACTTTCTTGCGGCAGGAAAGCGCGACGTGCAATCGCCCGAAACCGATGCCGCCATGGCGCTCACCATGGCGGTGGCCAGGCTGTGCGCCCGGTCCTGGGAAACGGGGTTTTCCGCAGTGCGGCCTTCCGGGGACGAAGGCCTGTTGGAAGAGCTGCTTGCCGGTTGCGAAGCAGAGCTTCCATCCATCGACCTGCAAGTGAAGCAGCCCGAGGGTTACGCGTTCTATGCGCTGTACCCCGAAGGCCATTTTGTAGCGGCAAAGCGGCTTCAGACGGGGCTGCGGCTCGCGCCGTGGCGCGTGATCGGGCTGCGCAGCATCGGCACCAGCCTTGCCGCCATGGCGGCGGTCGCGCTCGAAGCGCCATCGCCGGTCACGCTGCGGCCAGTCGGACATCCGTTCGATCGACGCGTTTCGCTGGCCGATGCATCGCTTGCGAGCCCGGCGGCGCATCACGCCATCGTCGACGAAGGGCCAGGACTCTCGGGTTCATCGATGGCGGGCGTGATACGGCGCCTGCGCGATGAAGGCGTGCCTGCGGACCGCATCCATCTTTTTCCGGGACATTCGAACGGACCGGGGGCGCAAGCCAGTGAGCAGACACGCGCATTGTGGAAGCAGGCTGCTGCAGTGCACGTGGTCGGGTTCGACGAGCTCATCCTGAATGCTGAAAACCCCGCGCATCGGCTGCAGGCCTGGGTCGAGGCACGGGTCGGCCCGCTCCACTCGCCGCTTGCCGAGATCACCGGTGGCGGGTGGCGGCGTGAGCACGGCAACGCCTCGGACGAGACGCCACCGGCCCATCCGTGGCAGGAGCGACGCAAGTTTCTCGCCCGCGGCAACTCAGGCACGTGGCTCGTCAAGTTCATCGGCCTTGGCCACGCGGCGCGGCAGCGCTTCGCTTGCGCCGTGAAGTTGGCGGAAGCTGGCCTCTGCCCTTCCGTGGCCGGCCTTTGCCACGGCTTCATGGTGGAGCGATGGCATGGCGAGATGGCGCCGCTCTCGCCCATTCGCCTGCAAACCTCCGAACTCCGGGCCCGGTTGATCGAACGCCTCGCCGGCTATATCGCCTTTCGGGCGCACAGCTTTCCCGCTTCGCAGGAGAACGGTGCATCGCTGCAGGCACTGTATGAGATGGGACACCACAACAGCAGCGAAGCCCTGGGCAGCGAGCTTGCAGGCGCGTGGATGCGCTACCGGCGACAAGCGGAGCGGCTGCAGGCCCGCGTGCGCCGCGCGAAAACGGACAACCGCATGCACGCATGGGAATGGCTGGCGGGCGAAGGCCGCCTGTTGAAGACAGACGCCGTAGACCACCATGCCGGCCACGACCTGGTCGGCTGCCAGGACCCGGCTTGGGACGTCGCCGGCGCAAAGGCCGAGCTTGGGCTGGGAGCCGATGAGCTGGCAGGGTTGCTCGACGGTCTTTCAAGGCGCGGATGCGCAATCGATGCAGAGCTGCTGGGCTTCTATACGCCGGCGTACCTCGCTTTCCAGCTTGGGCACTACGCGATGGCGGCACAAGATGCCACCTTGCCCGCCGAGCGAGCCCGCCTCGACACGCAGTGCGAGCGCTACACGCGGGCGCTGCGCCGCCATCTCGAAGAAACCGCCTGAAGCCGGCCGCGCCGCGCCTGGCGCAGCCGATGCGAACAGAAGTCTTCAGCGCAGCCCGCTCAACGGGGGCGCATGTAGTCTGCGCTGCCACCCACACGAGAAACGTTCCTACGCCCAGCATCCCTGGGCGCCCCGAACCTGCGACTGGGTGAACACACCGGCTCGACAACCATATTTTTCCCGTGGGTGCGAGTTTGGCGGCGGCCATGGTGGCCGCCGCCTTTTTTGCGAGCGCATCGCCTGCTTGAAGATGACGACCCTTGATCTGCTGTTTGCGCGAGGCCCCAGGATGCGACCGGTACGGCGAATGCTTGGCTTTTGCATCGTTGCACTGGGCGTGGGGCTCCTGGCCTTCGAGGCGGCCGAGGCAATCATGCGAGGCGATCCACGCGTGCGAGGTGCCTTGCTTGGCGGCAGCCTGGCCGCGTTGGCAACGGCGCTGGGCACATTGCCGGTCGCGCTTTCGCAGCAGTTCTCCCAACGCAGCTGCGACACCATGCTGGGCTTCGGCGCCGGCGTGATGCTTGCCGCCACCTCGTTCTCGCTGGTGATTCCGGCCCTTGACGCCGCGCGAACCCAGGGGGCCGGCGCATGGGGTGCCGGAGGCATCGTCGGCGGTGGCGTTCTGCTGGGGGCGGCGCTGCTGCTGGCCATCGACCGCCTGGTTCCGCATGAGCACTTCGTCAAGGGCCTCGAGGGGCCCAAGGCAAGAAAGCTGAAGCGCGTATGGCTTTTTGTGCTGGCCATCGCCTTGCACAACCTGCCCGAGGGCCTGGCCATCGGCGTGGCCTTCGCGGGCTCAGAGACCTTGGCAGCCACCGCGCTGGCAACGGGCATCTCCATACAGGACGTGCCTGAAGGCATGGTGGTGGCGCTGGCGCTGCGCGGGGTCGGCTACAGCCGATTCCTTTCTGTAGGCCTGGGCGTGGCTTCGGGGCTGGTCGAGCCCGTGATGGCGGTGCTCGGCGCCACGGTGGTAACGCTCACCGCCAGCCTGCTGCCCTGGGGCCTTGCACTGGCGGCCGGCGCCATGCTGTTCGTCATCAGCCACGAGATCATTCCGGAGTCGCACCGGCAAGGGCACGAAGCCTATGCGACGGGCGGCCTGATGGTCGGGTTCGTATTGATGATGGTGCTGGACACGGCCCTGGGCTGAAGAAGGGACACAGAAAGGACACGCCGCATGACTGCATTGGACCTTTTGAACCTGGACGTGCTCCTTGCGCGCAGCGTGCTGCTGCGGGCCGACTACCTGCAGGCGCAAAACCGCATTACCGAGGCGCTTGCCAGGCAAAGCGGCGATGCGGGCCAGGGCCCTGCCGACAAGGATTTCGAGAAACTGGCCATGGCGATGAGCCGATCGCTCTCGGCCGACGCGCGCTACCTGTGCACCCTTTCGTTCATGGTGCGCGGAATCATCGAGCGCGCAAAAACCACGGCCTGATCAGGCGCCGCCGAGCGCGGGCTTGGCGATCATCAGCCAAAAGAGCGCAAGAAAGAGAAAGAACGCCGGCACGCCCAGCGCCACCCACCACTTGAACAAAAGCCAGTAGCGCGGCGCCAGCGGCGTGTTGCCCTGTGCCGCTTCCGCTGCCAGGTCGCGCAGCCGCATCTGCAGCCACACGACGGGCAGCCAGCACGCGATGGCAAGCACATAGCAGACCAGCGATGCCTTGATCCAAGGCGTGGAAAGCGGCATGCCCATGCGGTGCACGAGCCACAGGCCCGTTGCCGGCTGCAGCACGGCCGTGGTCGCGGTAAAGAGCCAGTCGGCACGCACCACCATGCGTGATACGACGGCCACCGCCCGCACGTCGCGCGACAAGGTGGTGGCCAGCAGGTAGAAGGCAGAGCCGATGCCCGTACCGAACAGCAGGGTCGACGAGATCACGTGCACGTATTTCAGGACGAGGTATTCCATGGTGCGGCTTTCAAGGTGGCGTTGCGGGCGGCTTGGCTGTGGCATGCATGCCGCGGCGCGTTGGCGGCTCCATCGCCCAGAGCAAGGCGATGGCCGCGCACATCGGCAGGTTCTTGGAGAGCGGGCCGAAGGGATGCAGCCAGAACTCCGGCATTGCCCACGTGATGGCGGCCGTGTAGAAGGCGATCAACGCAAGCTGCAGCGGCCACAGCACGCGGCTGCGCCAGGCAGCGGGCAGCGCGAGGGTGCCGATGCCGAGGGCCAGGTCGAACACAGCAGCGCCGTCGAGCAGCAGTTCGGCCCATAGGCCGCTGGCGCCCACCCGGGCCAGCAAAGCAAGGCTCTGGTCGCGCGGATAGAGCCCGATGGAAACGACAAAGGTCCAGATCCACACCAGCGCAACGGACCAGCGCAGTAGCGGAAGCATCCACTGCAGCCAGGCGGCACGGCGCAGCGCCTGCACGCCATGGGCCGGGATGAAAGCATGGTGCGAGCGCGGCGCGCGCCCGAGCCAGGCTTGCAGGTCGGCTGCGGGCGCGGCGTTGCCTTGCAGCAGCATGCCCGCGGTCTCGGCGTCGAGAAAGCTGCCCTTCCACCGCCCGGCCAGCGCTGCGCCAAACCTGAAAAGGCGCTCGGGCAGCGGCAGCACCCACGCCCGGTGCGCATAGCCGAGTTGCCCGCGCAGATCGGCCAGGTAGGTGCGCAGGCTTACCGGCTCGGGCCCCACGAAGGCGATGGTGCGGCTGCCCACGGGCCGTGCCTCGGCCAACGCCAGCACGCCCGCAACCACGTCGTGCAGGTGCACCGGCTGCAGCCATTGACGGCCACCGCCCGGCAGCAGGAGCACCGGCAGGACGGCCAGGGTGGCAAAGAGGCCCGCGCTCGCGCCTTCGTCGCCCCACACCAGCGAAGGCTGCACGATGGCCGAAGCCACGCGGCACTGCCGCAGGTGGCGATCCGCCGCGCCCTTGCTGCGGTGGTAGCCACTGGCCGCGGCAGGCGTGGCGCCCAACGCCGAAACCTGGATGACCAGCGCAGCGCCAACCGCGGCGCAGGCGTCGAACAGCTGCACCGGCCCCAGGTGGTGAATGGCGTCGAAATCGCCCGGGCGGCGCTCGCGCAATATGCCCGCCGCGTTGATGACGATGTCTCCCGGCCGCAGGTGTTCCATCCAGAAGGAAGCCGGCGGAACATCGGCCAGGTCGGCAGAGATCCAGTGCGTATGGGTTTGCGGCCAGCCGGCCTCCGCACGCGCCTTGCCTGCGTTGCGCGCCGTGCAAAGCAAGTCTGCCCCGCGGTGTGCAAAGGCTTCGGCGAATGCGCGCCCGAGAAAGCCGGATGCGCCGACGATCACTACCCTCACTCTTTGCCCTTCCCCGTGCCGCGGCCAGCCTGCCTCACTGCCGGCGCTCGCGGTTTGCCACCGCACAGCCCAGCGCCAGGCCGACCGCAAAGCTGGCATACACGGCCGCCATGGCGGTTTTGGACAGGTGATGCTCGAAGCCGGGCGTCAGCCGCCGGGGCGTCGCCAGATAGTCGACAGCGCAGGCGGTGGCCGCGGCAACGCCGGCGCTGCCCAAGGCAGCGGGAGCCGACTGGGCAGGCCGCCGGTTGGCATGAAGCCACGCATAGAGAACCGCCCAGAAGGTTGCCGAGCCGTGGTGAATGGCATAGCCGAGCACTGTGTGACGCAACGAGGGCGACTTGCGGAACAGGGCTTCGCGGTCCCATACCCAATGGCTGGTGGCATTGGTTGTTGCGATGGAACTGCCGGCCTCGTAGCGCCCGCATACCGCCAGCGCGATGGTCGAGGCCACGCTGGCGAACGCACCCGCAATCAGGCCGGTCTTGATGGCCGACTTTGCACGCACCCCGCTCTGCGCGCCCATTTCCGAAGACATCGTTTCACTGGTTTGCATGCCCGGATCTTTGGCGCTTCGCGCCGCCGCGCGAGTGCAGCCGGGAGCACAAACACGTAGGCCGGCGCCGCATTGCTGCAAGGGGAGCGCGCTTCGGGAGTTTCGCGACAGGCCCGCGCGCCGCTGTCCGACACCTGGCGCCCATGCGCCGCCGCAGCCTTGGCGCATTGCACTGAGAGGTGAACCACAGATGAAGGCTCAACAAGCGAGAAATGACGAGCGCGACAACAAGCGGGTTTTCCGGTGGGGCGTGGGCGCGGCGATTTTCGTTTTTGTGCTGGCGCTGGCGTACAACCTGCTGACGCAGACACGCGAAGAAGGCCCGGTAAAGCCGGACACGCCGGTACAGAGTGCGCCGCAGACCACGTCCCCTGGGGCATCGCCGGCATCGCCGGCATCGCCGACGAAATAGGTGCGTTTCAGCCGCGCGCCGCGGCTCGCGTCATGAAGACGTGTTCCAGTTCAGCAGGCCCTGCTGGGTGGCCTCGCACACTGCCTGCGTGCGCGTCTTGACCGCCAGCTTGTAGAAGATGCTCTTGAGCTGGGCCCCGACCGTGTGGGCGGAGCGCTTGCTCTCTTCGGCAATCTGCCGGTTGGTCTTGCCCTGGGCGAGGAGCCGCAGCACGTTGAGCTCGCGCGGCGTCAGCAGCCCCTTGGGCGCCATGTGCTCGGCATGCACCAGGCTGCCTGCGCGCTGCGCGGCAACAGCGGAGAGTTTTGCGTCGGGGTTGGCGGCAACACCGTCCAGAATGCGGCGCGCAATCTGCGATGCCCCCAGGGAGTCGCCAAGCTCGACGGAGCGCATCAGCAAGGCGAGGTCCGTTTCGTTTGCCTCGGCGAAGAGGTGCCGCACGACACCTGCGGCAGCAGTGGCGGCGCTCATAGGCCTGCCGCCGGCAACGCCGGGGCCGCACGACTCGTGTGGATTGGACTCGGAAACATGGATCTGATGACCTTCACGTTGCAACTCCGCGCGCGTTGATGGAACTCGATGCTATGGAGAATGGCCGCCCTGCGCAGCCACTTTTCAAGCGCGGATGTGTTTGCGTTCACATGTAGAAGAGGAAATTCGGCCTGCATGGGCTCCGGAAGGGCTCCAGGCTTCAATCGGCGCGGGGGTCTGGCTCCGGCATGGCACCCGGTTGACCGGTGGATCCGGTGGAGCCAATCTCGGGCGGCAGCGGTTCGAAATCGGTTGCGGCAAAGTCGGCCGACACGTGCAGGCCATGTTCGTCGCGGCGCACCAGCCCGCGGTCTTCCATGTTGCGCATGGCCTTGTTGACCACTTCGCGCGAAAGCCCCGCATACGAGGCGATGACCGCCTGCGTGATGCGCTTGTCGTAGCCGCCGCTGGTGGAAGGCGCCAGCTGGCTCAGCTGATGCAGCACGCGGCCCACCAGGTCTTCGGAGGGGAGCGACGAAATTCGCCGAAGCTGCCCGCGCATCGCGCTCAGGCGCTTCATGGCCATTTCGAGCAGCTTCAACGAAATTTCCGGATGCGCCGCGCACAGCCTGCGCATTTCGGAAACCGGAATGAGGTACACCGAAGACGGAAGCGCCGCAACCAGCGACTGCGCCACCTGGTAGCGGTCTTCGCTGAAAGAAGAGCCGAAGAAAAAATCGTCCTGCCGAATGAATTCGGTGGTGACGTCGTCGCTGGTGCTGCCATGCGCCACAACGCGCAGCAGCCCGCCTGCCACGCAATAGATGCAGTCGGTCCACTCGTCGGCGGCGAGCACGGTTTCATTGCGCCGGTAGGAGCGCAGTTCGGTGGCCTGGACCAATGCAGCGCGTTCCGCCTGCGGCAGATCGGCAACCAACGTATGCAGATACATGTCCGGATAGTGCCCTAGAGCGCCACGGCAGAGTACCCATGAATTGGGGATGCTGCGCGGATCGCCGGGGAGGCTTCCGTGTGGCACTCCCCGGTAGCCCCCTATCGCCCGGGCTTTGCCTTGGCCGCACGCCGCAGGCGCGCCGCGACGTCAGTCGGCGGTGGCGCCCGACTTCTTCACAAGCTCGGCCCAGCGCGGAATCTCGCGGGCCATGTGGTCGCGCAGTTCTTCGGGCGTGCTGGCGGCAATGTCCATGGCCAGTTGGCCCGAGAGCTTGGCCTGCACGTCGGGCTGCTTGAGCGCCTTCACGATCTCGGCGTTGAGGCGCTGGATGATGGGCTTGGGCGTGCCCTTGGGCGCATACACGGCCTGCCACGACGACATTTCGAAGCCGGCCACGCCCGATTCGATCATGGTCGGCAGCTCGGGCACCAGCGCAATGCGCTTGCCGGTGGTCACGGCCAGCAGCTTGAGCTTGCCGCTTTTCACGAGCGGCAGCGCGGCAGTCACCTGGTCGAACATGAAAGGCACCAGGCCCGATGCAACGTCGGTCATGGCGGGCGGCGTGCCCTTGTACGGCACATGCGTGAGCTTCACGCCGATCATGTCGGCGAACATCTCGCCGGCCAGGTGGGTCGAAGTTCCCGCGCCCGAAGAAGCGAAGGTGCGCTTCGATTCGTCTTTCTTGAGCAAGGCAATCAGCTCGGCCACCGAGTTCACGCCGAGCTGGCTGTTGACGATCAGCACGTTGGGCAGCCGGCCGACCAGCGACACAGGCTCGAAGTCTTTCATCGGGTCGTAGGGCAGCTTCTTGTAGAGGCTGGCGTTGATGGCGTGCGTGCTGATGGTTCCGCCGAACAGCGTGTAGCCGTCCGGCGGGGCCTTGGCCACGTAGGCCGCGCCGATGCCGCCCGCCTGCCCCGGCTTGTTGTCGACCACCACCGACTGGTGCAGGCTCTCCTGCAGCTTGTTGGCGAGAATGCGGCCCACGATGTCCGTGGAGCCGCCGGCCGTGAAGGGCACGACGTAGGTGATGGTCTTGGCCGTGGGCCATTCGGCTTGCGCAAGCGCCAGGGTGGGCGCCAGTGCGAATGCGGATGCGACTGCGGATGCGGCGAGCAGCAGCCGCGCGGCACGTTGGATGAAGGGCATGGTCTTGTCTCTCGTTGTCGTTGTCGGATGAATGGAGTTGAGCTTCAGCGGCCGCGGGCCTCGCGCCAGGCGGCAAACTCGGTGCGGCTCTGCTCTTCCGTCGGCGGATAGAGCCCCAGGATGGAGCGGCCTTCGAGCACTTTCTCCTGCACGAAGTCTTCGAAGACGGTCATCTCGGTGGCCTCGGCCGCAACTTCGTCGGCAATGTCCGCCGGAATCACGATGACGCCCTCGGCATCGCCCACCACCACGTCGCCGGGCCACACGGCCACGTCGCCGCAGCCGATGGGCACGTTGATGTCGATGGCCTGGTGCAGCGTGAGATTGGTCGGCGCGCTCGGGCGCTGGTGATACGCCGGAAAGCCCAGCTTCGCGATGTCTGGGCTGTCGCGAAAGCCGCCATCGGTGACCACGCCAGCCACGCCGCGCTTCATGAGCCGGCTCACCAGAATGCCGCCGGCCGACGCGGCGCGCGCGTCCTTGCGGCTGTCCATGAGCAGCACGGCGCCCACCGGGCATTGCTCCACGGCCTGGCGCTGCGGATGGCTGCGGTCGTTGAACACGGTGATCGGGTTGAGGTCTTCGCGCGCCGGCATGTAGCGCAGCGTGAAAGCCTCGCCCACCATCTTGGGCAGCGACGGGTTGAGCGGATGCACGTTCTGGATGAACTGGTTGCGCAGCCCGCGCTTGAACAGGGCCGTGCACAGGGTGGCGGTGCTGACCTGCATCAGCTTCTCGCGGGTTTGGGGATTCACGTCGGGGTCTCCGTTTGCTTGGGCGTTGGTTCGATAAGGGGAAAAGGTCTTCAGAAAATGTCGGGCTCGGGCACCGGCTTGCCGAATGCGGTTTCGAGAAAGTCGAAGTCGCAGCCTTCGTTGGCCTGCAGGATGTGGCGGCCGAACATCCACCCGTAGCCGCGCTCGTAGCGCGGCGGCGGTGGTGTCCATGCGGCCTTGCGGCTTGCCAGTTCCTCGTCGCTCACCTCGAGGTGAATGCGCCGCGCGGGCACGTCGACGGAGATGAGGTCGCCTGTGCGCACCAGTGCCAGCGGTCCGCCCACGGCCGCTTCGGGCGAGCAGTGCAGCAGGCAGCCGCCGTAGCTGGTGCCGCTCATGCGCGCGTCGGACAGGCGCAGCATGTCTTTCACGCCCTGCTTCAGCAGCTTGGTGGGAATCGGCAGCATGCCCCACTCGGGCATGCCGGCGCCGCGCGGGCCGGCATTGCGCAGCACAAGGATGTCGTCGCCGGTCACGTCCAGGTCTGGATCGTCCACGGCCTTCTTGAGCGCCGGGTAGTCGTCGAACACCAGCGCGCGGCCGGTGTGCTGCAACAGGTGCGGCGCACATGCGCTCGGCTTGATCACCACGCCGTCGGGCGCGAGGTTGCCGCGCAGCACGGCGAGCGCGCCCTCTGCGTAGATGGGGTTCTCGAGCGGCCGGATCACGTCGTGGTTGAACACCTCGGCCCCCTCGATGTTCTGCCCGATGGTGCGGCCGTTGACGGTGCGCGCCTCGGTGTTCAGGTGGCCGCGAATGCGCTCCAGCATTGCGGGCAGGCCGCCGGCGTAGAAAAAATCTTCCATCAGGTACGTGTCGCCGCTCGGCCTGATGTTGGCGATGACCGGCACCGTGCGGCTCGCCGCGTCGAAGTCGTCCAGCGTGACCGGATGGCCCGCGCGGCGCGACATGGCGATCAGGTGGACGATGGCGTTGGTGCTGCAGCCCATGGCCATGGCGCATGCAATGCCGTTTTCGAAGTTGGCGCGCGTGAGCATGCTGGCGGGCGTCAGGTCTTCCCACACCATCTCGACGATGCGGCGGCCGCATTCGGCGCTCATTCGCACATGGTTGGCATCGGCCGCCGGAATGCTCGATGCGCCCGGCAGCGAAAAGCCCACGGCCTCGGCAATGCCCATCATGGTGGCGGCGGTGCCCATGGTCATGCAGGTGCCATGGCTGCGTGCAATGCCGGCTTCCATCTCTTGCCAGGCCTGGTCGCCCAGCTGGCCGGCGCGGCGCTGGTCCCAATACTTGAACGCGTCCGAACCCGAGCCCAGCACCTGCCCGCGCCAGTTGCCGCGCAGCATGGGGCCGGCCGGCAGGTAGATGAAGGGCAGGCCCATGCTGAGCGCACCCATGGTGAGGCCCGGCGTGGTCTTGTCGCATCCGCCCATCAGCACCGCGCCGTCGATCGGATGGCTACGCAGCAGCTCTTCCGTCTCCATCGCCAGGAAGTTGCGGTAGAGCATGGTGGTCGGCTTGACCATGCTCTCGGACAGCGAAATGGCCGGCAGTTCCAAGGGAAAGCCGCCCGCCTGGAAGATGCCGCGCTTGACGTCGTCCACACGCTGCTTGAAGTGCGAGTGGCACTGGTTGGCATCGCTCCATGTGTTGACGATGGCGATGACCGGCTTGCCGACCCAGTCGGTGGGCGCGTAGCCCATCTGCATGACGCGCGAGCGGTGGCCGAAAGAGCGAAAGTCGTCGGGCGCAAACCAGCGGGCGCTGCGCAGGGTGTCGTAGGAGCGTGGCATCGGAGGGGCTGAAGAAGCGGTGGCTGAATCGGTGATTCCTGGAAATCACCTACATTAAAACACTAATATATCAGTTCGGCAAAGCGAAAATTCCAGCGAATGACCACCCTCACCCGGATCCGACTCGACCGCACGCGCCTCGCAGCACCACAGGTGCTCGAGAAGCTGCGCGACGCCATTCTTTCGCTCGAACTGGTGCCCGGCACGGTACTTGTGAGGCAAGAGCTGGCCGACAGGTTCGGCGTAAGCCAGACGCCCGTGCGCGAGGCCTTGCTGCGTCTGGCCGAAGAAGGCCTGGTGGATGTGTTTCCGCAGCACGCGACGCTGGTGAGCCGCATCGACGTCGACGCGGCCCGGCAGGCACACTTTCTGCGCCTGTCGATCGAGCTGGAGATCGTGCACCAGCTGGCCGCGCAGGCCACACCCGACCTTGTGGCGCAACTCAAAACACAAATCGCGCTGCAGGCAACGCTGGCGGCCGAGCGGCAGTACAGCGACTTTGTGGGCGCCGACCGCAAGTTTCATCACCTGATGTACGAAGCCGCGGGCGTACCGAGCCTGTGGGACATGGTGAGCCGCGTGTCGGGCCACGTCGACCGTTTGCGGCGCCTGCACCTGCCCACCGCAGGCAAGACCGAGGCGATTCTTCGCGACCACCGCGCCATCGTGCGTGCCATTGCGCAAGGCGACAGCGCAGGCGCGCAGAAGGCGCTGCGCGAGCACCTTTCGGGCACGCTCAGCTCGCTGCCGGAAATTTGCGCGCGGCATCCCAGCTTTATCGTGCCGGGGAACTGAAGGCGCAACTGCGAGGTTGCCGCGGGGCAACTGGCACCGCTAGGCCGTGCCGGGCTCCGGCCAACGGTGCCGCGTGCCGCCCGAGCGCCGATTGGCCTTCTCTGCCACCACACCCTGCGCGCTGAGCGCATTGCCGCGCTCTTCAAGGTGCTGGAGGCAACGCAAAAAGACGTCCAGGTGCGCCGGCTCGATGCCCTGGAGCAGATCGGTATTGAGCCCCGCGATGCGCGGAAACACCTTTTCGTAGAGCTCCTGGCCCGACGCGCTCAGCCGCACGTGCACTTCACGCCGGTCTTCGGCCTCTTGCCGCCGTGCCACCAGCTTTTTCTCGACGAGGCCACGCAGGCCGCGCGAGGTGCGCACGCGGTCCAGGTGCAGGTGCGCGGCCAGCGCGGACGATCTCATTTCGCCCTGCTGCGCCAGCGTGGCAATCATTCCCCACTCGCGGCGCGTAATGCCGAAGCCGCCCTCCACCAGCCGGGTGGCCATGCCGCTGCTGGTGCGCACCGCGCGCGAGAGCCGGTACAACAGCAGGTCGTCCAGGGATTGCGGGGCGCGCAAGGCGCCTGCGTCCGGTAAAGCTTGCATGCCTTGCGTGCCGTGCATGGAAAAGGTCGGGCTGGTTGATTGACGATGTGGCGACGAAACAGCTGTGACTTGCACGCCTCAGCGGCAAATTGATGGATTAGATCAACTGTTATTGCCTGCGTAAAACTCGGTAACAAATTACACGGGTCGAAACGTAGGCCGGCGATTGTCGCCGTGAAACCCTGCGCGCGCCCCGTTCGCCATCACGCGTACCGAACAACGCAGCAGCAGGAGGATTCATGTCCCTATTTCTTTCCCGCCGAAGGCTCACGGCGTGGTGCCTCGCGCTCGGCGCGTGCGCCGCCCCCCTGGCCCATGCCCAGGCACCCGCTCTCGATGGCCCGCTGACGCTGGTGGTGGGCTACACGGCCGGCGGCAGCACCGACCGCATCGCCCGCCTGGTGGCGGAGCGGCTCGGCGCCAGGCTTGGCGTGGCAACCACGGTCGAAAACCGCCCCGGCGAAGGCGGCCGGCTGGCGGCCAAGGAGGTCAAGCGTGCGCCCGCGGGGCAGAACGTGCTGATGCTCGGCAACCCCGCGGTGATGGTGGTGGCGCCGCTGGTGTTCAAGGACGCGGGCTACGACCCCGACAAGGACTTCGTGCCGGTGTCGCAGGTCAGCAGCTACGACTTTGCGCTGGCCGTTGGCAACAAGCTGCAGCTCGACCGCGCGATGTTCCTGGTGGGCCGGCTCTGGGCACATCCGGAAGAGGCCGTCTTCGGCGTGCCGGCAACCGGCAGCCTGCCCCACTTCTTCGGCCTGATGGTGGGCGACGCGCTCAGCGTGCAGCCGCAGATCAAGGGCTACGGCGGATCGGCGCCGCTGTCGGCCGACCTGAGTGGCGGCAACCTGCCGATTGCCATCGACACGCTCGACTCGCTCTATGGCCAGCACCTGGCCGGCAAGATCCGCATCCTGGCCGTGTCGGGCAAGAAGCGCGTGAGCTTCGCCCCGGCCATTCCCACCTTCCGCGAGGCCGGCATGAAGATCGACGCCGACGGCTGGAACACCTTCTTCGCACCCGCCACCATGCCGCCGGCCAAGGTGCAGTTGCTGGCCACGGCCATCCGCGAGGTGATGCAAGACCCGGCGCTGCAGAAGGCGGCCAATGCCGCGTACATCACGCCCATCGTCAGCACGCAGGCCGAGACGGTTCAAATGCTGAAGGCCTTCCGCCAGCAATGGGAGCCGGTGGTGCGCCGGTCGGGCTTCCAGCCCTGAGCAGCGCGCCCCAGCGAGCCTTTTCTTTTCTACTTGCCGGCGGCAACATGCCGCTTGTGCAGCGAGCTTGAGGCGTTGATGCCCGCGTCTTCATCGACGCCTACGCCCAGCCGATCGACCAGCTCACCGCCCAGCCAGGCGGTAACCAGTGCAATGGCTGCGCCGGCGAACGACCACACCATCTGGGCAAGGCCCGGTGCATAGGCCGTGTCGCGCAGGAAAAAACTCAGGGCGAAGAGCAACAGCACGAGCACGTTGCCGCCGCCGTGCATTGCGCCGATGCGCTTGGCCCGCGTTCCGGCAGGAATGCCCAGCCAGTCGATGGTGCCGAAAGGCGCGGCCAGAAGGCCGCCGATGAGGCCCGCCGCGATCATCCAGTAGGACACCGCGGCCATGACCTGGCTGTCGCTGACCAGGTAAATGATGTCGAACACCACCGCCGTTGCGAGCAGCCCGAGCGGGAACACCACGAGCATCTGGTGCACCGGATGGCCGAGAAGACGAACTCTTGCGTGCATGGGTCACCTCCATTGACTGAGGGCGTCATCTGAGCCACTACGGCAGCGCGCCTGCGCAAGCAACCACCGCCAGCGCAGGTCGGTACTCTCCTACTGCTGGTTACTTACCTGTGGCCGTGCATTCAACCCGCAGGTGGCACGCCTCCTCACAGGCGCAGTGGGAATTTTCAGCCGCGTTTTATCGGCGATGGATGACGCCCTGCTGCTGCCGATGCAGCACCCTTTCAGCCATGGACAAGTTCTTTGCAACCTTTGCGAATGCCACCGCACGCGCAGCCGGCAGTCCATTCGCGTTTCTGCTGTGCATCGCGCTGGTCGTTGCGTGGGCCGTTGCCGGACCTTTCTTCGACTTTTCGGAAAACTGGCAACTGACCATCAACACGGGCACGACCATCGTCACGTTCCTGATGGTGTTCCTTATCCAGAACACGCAAAACCGCGACGGCGTGGCGCTTCAAACCAAGCTGGACGAACTGATTCGTTCTTCGAGCGCCGGCGACGAGTTCATCGGCATCGAGAAGCTCACCGACAAGGAGCTGGCCGTGCTCCACGAAAAGTGCGAGGCAGCTGCAAAGATGAGCCATGCGGCCCTGGACAAGACGCGCGATGAGCGTGCGCGCCGCGCCCATAAGGGCGGCTCCGAAAAGGGCGCCACCGAAAAAGCAACCCGAGCGGAAAGCACAACATGAAGAAATCGATCTGGAAACTGTACGGCTATGGATGGGTCACCCTTGGCTTCTTTCTCGTGTCGCTGGTCGGCCATTGGGTCTTTGGCTGGTTCGCCTATGTCGACGAGCAAAAGAATTTTGGCGTGCCGCCCGAGATGTCCGGCTACCTCATCCAGATGTCGCGTGACACGCTGGAAAACTGGCAATCGGAGTTCCTGCAGCTGATCTGGCAGATTGGCGGGCTGGCGTTTCTTCTTTATGTCGGTTCGCCGCAATCCAAGGAAGGCGACGACCGCATGGAGGCCAAGATCGACGCCATCCTGGCGGCGGTCGACCCGAAGAATGCCGACAAGCTGATCGACGAGATCGACCAGGAATATGCGGGCAGGCACACCGACCAGCGCTGGACGAAGATGGCCAAGCAGGACTCCTCGAAGTAGCGCGAGAAGCCGCGCCCCTCAAGCCACCCCTCAAGCCGCGCATCAAGACTTGGCGCGAGCGCTCTCCTCGCGGAAGGCCGCCTCGCCGGCCGCCGCTACCTCGGCCCATTTCTTGTCGGACGCTGCATCGGCTGCATAGCTGTCGTGCCAGTTCCACCACTTGTAGGTGGGCGTCTGCGGATAGCCCTTGGGCGAGTCTTCCCACACCTCTTGCCGGCCCAGCGGTGTGATGTCGAGATAGTTCCAGGTATTGCCCATCTGCTCGTCGCCGCGGTTGTTGAGAAAGTAGGTGCGGAACACGCGTTCGCCGTCGCGGTAGAACACGTTGGTGCCGTGCCATTC
This sequence comes from Variovorax sp. 3319, assembly GCF_031456585.1. Taxonomy (NCBI): domain Bacteria; kingdom Pseudomonadati; phylum Pseudomonadota; class Betaproteobacteria; order Burkholderiales; family Comamonadaceae; genus Variovorax; species Variovorax sp. 3319. The sequence goes on along the minus strand of NZ_JAVDUZ010000005.1, from coordinate 244,850 downwards.
GTCCACGCCAAAGTCGGCATCGAAGCTGTCGGTGAGCGTGAACCACGGCATTTTCCAACCCATGCGCGCCTTGAGCCGCGCAATGTCTTGCTGCGGCGCACGCGAGACGAAGACAAGCGTAGTGTCGCGCGCATTCAGGTGCGCCACATGGGCGACCTGGTCGGCCACCATGGAGCAGCCGCGGCAAGCGTGCTCGGGCCAGCCGAATACGCCGGGCTCGAAAAAGGCGCGGTACACGATCAACTGGCGCCGTCCTTCGAAGAGGTCTGCCAGGCTCGCCTTGCCTGCGGGGCCTTCGAAGGCATAGGCCTTCTCAACGGCTGTCCACGGCATTCGCCGGCGCTCGGCGGCCAGTGCATCGCGCGCGCGGGTGTTCGCTTTTTCCTGTACCAGCAGTTGTTCGTAGGCCGCTTGCCACGCCTTGGGCGACACGACGGGAGGCGTGTTCATGGCAGGCTGCGGGCCTTGCGGTGCGTTCTCGATGGATGCTGTCATTGCTGAAATCTCCTGGGTTGGCAAACGCCCGCGCCTCGTAGCCGAAGCAAGGGCTGTTTGCTGTTTGCTTGCCGCTCGTTGGCGGACAGGAGTCAGTTTGGCGCGGGCTGCCGAGTGCCGGGAGTAACAAGATTGGCGGGATTGCCCTGCCGCCGTTCAGCGAAGCGCACCGGCACCCCGGCCACGCGCGCCCTCAGCTGGCCGCAGCCGCCGTCGATGTCTTGCCCCGCCGAGTTGCGCAGCTTGGTCAAAATGCCGCGCTGGTGCAGCGCACGCGCCATCTCTTTGCAGCGCTCCCACGACGGACGGCCGAACGCCACGCCGTCCACTGCATTGAAGGGAATCATGTTCAGCACGCCGTACTTGCCCGAAAGCAGCCTGACGATGCCTTCGATCTCGTCCGGTCCGTCGTTCACGCCTTCGAGCAGCGTCCACTGGTATTGAATCGGGTAGCCGGTGGCCCTGGCGTAGCGCTCGCCTGCGTCGACCAGTTCTTCGGGCGCCATGCCCGGCGCGCGCGGAAGGAGCTTCTTGCGCAGCTCGGCATTGGTGGTGTGCAGCGAGAGCGCCAGCGCGGGCCGCACGCGTTCCTGAGGCAAGCGCTCGAACACGCGCGGATCGCCCACGGTGGAAAAAACCAGGTTCTTGTGCCCGACGTTGCCCACTGTGCCGAGCAGTTCGATGGCCTCGATCACGTTGTCCAGGTTGTGGGCCGGCTCGCCCATGCCCATGAACACCACCTTGCGCACCGGCCGGCGCATGCGCGCGAGGGCCACCTGCGCGATGATTTCGGCGCTTCCTACCTGGCGCAGCAGTCCGCCCTGGCCCGTCATGCAGAACTGGCAGCCCACGGCACACCCGACCTGCGACGACACGCACAGGCCGTCACGGGGCAGCAACACGCTCTCCACTGTCTGGCCGTCCGCCAGGGCAACGAGCAGCCGCTCGGAGCCGTCGGCACCGGGATGCACGGTGTGGATGCGCGCCAGGCCCGCAAGCTCGGCCTCGATCGACGGCAGGGCTTCGAGCAGCGAAGACGGAAAGAAGCTCCCGGGCAAGCGCCTGCCGCTGTTGCGGGGCAGCGCATGCGACCACAGCCGCAAAACCCGCTGCTCGTGGCTGGGGCCCGCGCCGGCTTCGCGCAGCCGTTGCTTGAGTTCGTGTATTCGCATCACTGAAAGAAGGTCGACATGCGGCAGATTGTGCACGGCGGCCATTCGGAGGCGGCATGCGCCGAAGCCCGGATGTACGTGATTTGCCTGAACATGTATGATGCACATCATGCGAAAAGCAAAGCACGGAACCAGAACCTCGGCCAAGGAGAACTCGCACGAGCGCATCGTGTCTGCGGCCGCGCGGGCCATTCGCCGCAGCGGCTACGGCGGAACCGGAGTCGCAGACATCATGAAGGAAGCCGGCCTCACTCACGGCGCCTTCTATGCACATTTCGAGTCGCGCGAAGCGATGCTGGCCGAAGCGGCCAGCCGGGCGTGCGCCGAGTCGGCCGCAGTGGCGGTCAACGTCGCGGCGAGCGTGCCGCCGGAGCAAGCGCTGGCGCTGATGCTTCGCACCTATCTCTCGCCTGAGCACGTGACGCAGGTCGAGCTGGGCTGCCCTCTTGCCGCGCTGGGCTCTGAAACGCCGCGCCAGGCGCCGGAGGTGCGCCGCGTTACCACGCGCCACGTCAAGGAAATGATCGATCTCGTCGCCCGCCAGTCGCCCGATTGGGGCCAGCCCGGCGCGCACGAACGGGCGCTCGCCACCGTGGCCACCATGGTGGGCGCGCTGCTGCTGGCGCGTGCGGTCGACGAGCCCGCGCTGTCTTCAAGCCTCTGCGAAGCCGCGCTGAAGCACCTGGGCGCAGCCTGAATCGCCTCCCAGCCAATGCCTGTTTTCTCGTCTAAAAATATGATGAACATCATGCGAATTAAAGATAAATACTCCGGCATCGTTGCCGTTCGCAGACCTGGGTCCGCCAGGTAACAAGGAAGACCATGAAAGCTTTTGTTCTTGACCGGTACGGCAAGAAGCGGCCGCTGCGAGCGGTAGACATGCCAACGCCGGAGCTACGCGACGACGAGGTGCTGATCGAGGTACATGCCGCCGGCGTGAACCTGCTGGACTCCAAGATCAGGGACGGCGAGTTCAAGCTCATCCTGCCCTATCGACTGCCGCTGGTGCTGGGGCACGACGTGGCGGGAGTGGTCGTGAAGGCCGGCGCGCGGGTGCGGCAGTTCAAGCCGGGCGACGAGGTCTATGCGCGCCCCGATGATTTCCGCATTGGAACCTTTGCCGAATTCGTACCCGTGAAGGAGGCGTCGCTCGCGCTCAAGCCCAAGGGCCTGTCGATGGAAGAAGCAGCCTCCATTCCGCTGGTCGCGTTGACGGCCTGGCAGGCGCTGGTCGAGAAAGCCGGCCTCAGGAAGGGCCAGAAGGTTTTTATCCAGGCGGGCTCAGGCGGCGTGGGCACTTTTGCGATCCAGCTGGCCAAGCAGCTGGGCGCAACGGTAGCCACGACAACGAGCGCGTCCAATGCAGCGCTCGTCAAGAGCCTGGGTGCGGACGTGGTGATCGACTACCGCACACAGGACTTCGAGGATGTCTTGCAGGACTACGACGTGGTGCTGAACAGCCAGGACGGCAAGACACTCGAAAAGTCGCTTCGCGTGCTCAAGCGCGGCGGCAAGCTCATCTCGATCTCCGGACCACCCGACCCTGAATTCGGCAAGGAAAGCGGCGCGCCCGGTTTCGTGAAACTCGCCATGCGGCTCTTGAGCGCCGGCATCAGGCGCAGGGCCAAGGCACGCGGGGTCGGTTACTCGTTTCTCTTCATGAGGGCGAACGGAAGCCAGCTGCGCGAGATCACCCGCCTGTTCGAGGCCGGCGCCATCCGACCGGTGGTGGACCGCGTGTTCCCGTTCGAGTCCACCAATGAAGCCCTGGCCTATGTCGAAGCAGGCCGTGCAAAGGGCAAGGTCGTCATCAAGGTCAAGTGAGCTTCGTTCGTCCACATACCCCCCTCTGGAGATTCCCATGAAGATCGAAAATTCCGTTGCCCTCGTCACCGGCGCCAATCGCGGCATCGGGTTGGTGTTTGCGCGCGAGCTGCTCGCCCGCGGCGCGCGCAAGGTGTATGCCGGCGCACGCAACCCCGTGGCGGTTACGCAGCCGGGCGTTCAGGCACTGCGGCTTGACGTGAGCAACGCCGAAGACGTGGCAGCTGCCGCAGCACTGGCGTCCGACGTGACGCTGGTGATCAACAACGCCGGCATTGCCCAGCCCGGAGGCTTTCTTGCCGCCGACAGCGAAGAGGTCTCGCGGCGCATTTTCGAAACCAACTTCTTCGCGGTGCTGCGCATGAGCAAGGCCTTCGCGCCGATCCTCAAGGCCAACGGCGGCGGCGCGCTGCTCAACGTGCTGTCGGCCGCGTCGTGGGCCAACGGCGGCGAGCTGGCGGCGTATTCGGCAAGCAAGTCGGCAGCATGGTCGCTCACCAACGCGTTGCGCAGCGAACTCTCGGCGCAGCAGACCCAGGTGCTGGGGTTGCACATGGCCTATGTCGATACCGACCTGACGCGCGGGTTCGACGTTCCCAAGACCAGCCCCGAAGACATCGTGAAGCGCGCGCTCGACGGGCTCGAGGCGGGCGAAGACGAGGTGCTGGCCGACGAGCTCACCCAGCAGCTGAAGCGCGGCATGACGGCGCCGCGGCCCAGCTACCTTCCGCAGGCCGCCTGAGCCGGCCGCCCCTAAAGATCGAGCCGCAGGCCGCCGAGCTTGCAATTTTCGATTTCGGCGACGAAGCGCATCTGCGCGCCTTCGACCAGCAGCTGGAGCCTGAGCCGCCCCGCCATGCTGTCGCAGCCCAGTTGTGCGCCCCGCCACTTTGCCGACGCATTGCCAGCCGACAGCGACGCCATCTCGACAGTCAGGCCGCGGCCGAGGGCATCGGAGCGCAGGCCGACTGCGTTGCGGCCCTGGCCGCTGCCCTGCATGAGTGCCTGCACCCCGGGCACCGCCAAAAGTCCGTCGCCAAGCTGCACCTCGCCTGAAAGCGCGGTGCGGCCCAGCAGCAGGCGTGCCTGCTCGGTCAAGCCCTGGCCCTGGCCTCCCGACCACTGGCGCAGCATCGCTTCGGCAAAGGGTTGCAGGTGCAGCTTGCCGCGCTCGGAAACCCACGGGCTCAACAAGGCCCCGCGTTGCTCGAACTCCACGCCGGCGACGGGCGCCGAGGCAAACTGGTACAGGTAGCTGCGCCCGTTCGGCGCGTCGACATAGAGGCCGAGCCGGCTCACGCCCATGCGCGAATCCGGTCCCACATGCTCGACCGTTGCGTCGTTGAAGTCGATCTGCCCGCGGCGGATGGGCACCGTCACGTCGGCGTCGAACAGCAAATGCGCATCGGTGATCCGACCGCGAATCGTGCCCTCGGCCGCCCCCAGCGGGCCGAGGGTCCCGTCGCTGGCCGCTTGGGGTGCACTGGCGGTGGCAGTGGCAGTGGCAGGCGACACTGCGCCGGCCGCTCCCTGCAAGGCTTGCAATGCCGCCTGGACATGCGGCGACACGACAAAGGGCCCCTGCAGCTTCACTCCCGAGAGTTCGGCTTCGACTGCCTTGATGGAGGAAAGGCGCGGCACGCCGGCATTGGTGCGCACCTGCGCGGTGACTTCACGCAGCGCAATGCGGCCGATCTCGAGCACCAGCGGCCCCGACGCGAGCCGCAGCGATGTCGCTTCGAGTGCTTGCACCGAGACTTCGAACGCGCCCTCCTCCCCGGATTTTTTCCAGGCGAGGCCTTCGAGCGAGCAGCGATTGCGAGCCGGCTCCGCAGTGGAACCGAGTTCCAGTCCGAGCAACAGATCGACGATGGAAACCGCGAGCGGAACGGTCATCTGCCTTTTGTACCAGACAACGGGTGGAACAATTCACCGCGATATATGCAGTAAGACTTTCTGCTACCCCAGATTCATCTGACCATAGCCATTTGGCGCATAGGTAAAAACCCGGGCAGCAGCTACAACTGGCAAGCCGCGACGGGGGACGCGGTTCGGGCATCCAGATTGCCCAGGAGGTGCTCCCCCGCAAGGGTCCAACACCTGCAATCGGAGAATCGAATGCCTTTATCGTTCTTGAACAGGCTGCAGCATGTGCAGCTTCCGGTGCGCGTTGCCAATCCGGATGAAGTCCGGCATGTTTCAGTGCTGTTGGCGACCGGCTTGATAGAGGCCGAGATCACCACGCTCAAGCCGACCTCACCTTATGTGTCGTCGCGCATGGCAACGGTAATTCGCATCACCGATGACGGCCGCGCCGAAATAGCGAAGATGGGCGACGTGCCGCCGCCCATCAGGACCTTTCTGCAATTCAACCGGGGATTGCGGCTGATGTAGCCGCGGCCCGTGGCGCCCGCTTACTGCAGCATGGCGGGCGCGGGTGCGAGGCAGCGCTGCACAAAGGCAGACAAGGCGCCCACGTCGGGAATCTGCACATCGCGGCGGCCTTTTTCCACAAACTCGATCACCTTGTCGCGCGCCAGCCTGGAGAGTGCGCGGCTCACGCTTTCGAGCGTCATGCCCAGGTAGTTGCCGATTTCGGCGCGGGTCATGCGCAGCGTGATCTGGTCGGTGCGCATGCCTCGCTCGGCCAGCGATTCGGCCCAGTAGCGCAAGAAGTCCGCCACGCGTGCATCGGCCGGCAGCGTGCACACCGACATGAGCGAATCGCGATCATGGGCGATCTCGCGGCTCATGGCGGTGTGGAACACCTGAAGCAAGGCCGGTTCGGCAAGGGCGGCGGACAAGAGCGTTTCATACGAAACCACCCAGACCTCGCCGGTGTCCATGGCCACCGCGTCACACGAGTAGCGGCCGCCGGCAATGCCATCGAAGCCAAGCCAGTCGCCGCGAAACTTGAGGCCCACCACCTGCTCGCGCCCGTCGGCCGAGAGGTTCACGATCTTGAACAAGCCCGAGTTCAGGATGTAGAGGTTGCCGAAGCGCTCGCCGGCCTGGTAGATCACGTCGCCGGCATGCACCACGCGGCGCTGCGGGTCCAGGCGCTCCTTCAGCAGCTTTTGGGTCTCCATCAGCTTGTGGCTGGCCCGCTCCTGCAACTCCACGCTCGCCTTCGGCACTGCACCTGCGGCAAGAAAGCCGGTCATCGCCGGTGCCGGGGCAGCTTGGGTCTGGGACGTGTTGAACATGAGGGGCTCCTGGTTGTTGTGTGCATCGCGGGTCGATGGATGGATGCTATGAAGCGCCCGGCAACACAATGACAACAGCAGGAGTCGGTGGGTAACGCTCCGTGAATGGTTTGTGTCCGGCGTGTATCAGCGCACCAGCAGCACGGGCACCGAGCAGCGGGCCAGCACCTTCATTGCCACCGACCCCAGCACCAGGTTCGACAGCGCGCCCTCCCCGCGCGAGCCCATCACCAGGAGGTCGAACTTTCCGTGCTCCGCAAATGCGGCTATTTCGGTTGCCGCGTGTCCGACCTTGTGCGCAAACGCCGCCTCTATGCCGCGCGCGGCCAGGGCTGCGCGCACGGGCTCCAGCACAACGCGAGCCTCGTCGTCGTAGTAGGTGTGCACGAGGTCGGGCCCTGCAAAAGCCGCTGCCCTGTGCGGCACGGGCAGCACGGCGGTGAACACCGTGAATGCATGGCCCGCGTTCGACCATTCCTTGTGCGCGCCGATGTAGTCGAGCATGCGGGCGGTGTATTCGCTGCCATCGACTGCGAGAAGAATTTTCATGATGTTCCTTGGGTGTTTTTTGAAGACGGGCAGGATGCCCGGTGGCGCTAGGCAGCGGGGCCAAGCCCGATGGGCGCCGGCACGATGTTCACGATGCGGGTGAAAAGCGCCTCGTATTCCCGCTCGGGCCGGTAGCCGGTGAGCGGATCGCGGTTCCTGCCGAAGGCCTCGTCGAGTTCGCGCCAGTCTTCGGCGGTGAGCACCCGCTCTGCGAGCGGGAGAATCTCGCGTTCTTCGAGCGACATATGGTCCAGGTAGAAATCGACGTACTGAGCCATGGCGGTTTCGAAGGCGGCCCGACGCGATTCGCCCAGCATCTCGAACGCGAGCAGCGCATGCTCGACATTGCGGACCTTTCGCTCGCCCCAGGCATGGTCGTTGTCGAGCCGGTCCATCAACTCGCGCGATATCGGCGTTCTGGCGCGCAGCTTTGGAAACAGCAGTTCGCTCTCCTTGCGATGATGGCGCTTCTCGGGAAATTCGTCCACGTAGAACAGCATCGCCCGCAGGGCCGCGAAGTCGGGCCGCGTGGCCTTGCGGCGATGCTGCTCGAGCAGCATGGTGATGGAGCGCAGCATCGCGGCAAGTGCCGCATGCTCCTGGCGGATGATGCGAATGGTCGCGTGGGTCATGAACGGCTCCTGTGCGTGCCCGGCTCAGGCGTAGGAACGAAGGCGCCTGGAGAACTCGGCCAGCGGCGCAATGCCGCTGGCTTCGGCCCGGTGGCACCAGTCCTGCAGCTGCTTGACGAGTTGTTCGCCCGTTGCAGCGGAACGGCTCCACAGCGCAGTCAGTTCCCTGCGCATCGAGTACATGGTGTCCAGCGCATGCGAACCGCGCAAAGCCATTGCAACCCGCGCGCGGCGCGCCTCGTCGAGCATGCGTTCGTCCTTGGGAAGCCAGTGCTTCACTGCTTGCAGCGAGCGCGCCTCGCGCGGCGAAAGACGGCGCAGCCGGCCGAACTCTTCGGCGTAGGCCTGCTTGAGGGAACGGCCGTAGCTCGAAAGCACGTCGTAGTGGCACCGGATGACCGCCTGCACGGTTTCCAGATCGACGTTCGGCTTGGGCGCGGCAAGCCGGGCCGTCGGCGCGACGTGCTTCACCGTGGCAAGGCCGAGCGCCTGCAGCACGCGAATGTAGAGCCAGCCCACGTCGAACTCGTACCACTTGCTGGAGAGCTTGGCCGAGCTGGGAAAGGCGTGATGGTTGTTGTGCAGCTCCTCGCCGCCAATCAGGATGCCGATCGGCGAGATGTTGGTGCTGGAATCTTGCGCCTCCCAGTTGCGGTAGCCCCAGTAGTGGCCAATGCCGTTGACCACGCCAGCGGCCCAGAACGGAATCCACGCGATCTGCGTGATCAGGATGAGCCCGCCCGGCACCACGCCGAAGAGCGCCATGTCGAGCATGCCCATCAACACGATGCCCAGGATCTTGTGGCGCGAATACAGCTTGTGCTCGATCCAGTCGTCCGGCGTGCCGTGGCCGTAGCGTGCAATGGTCTGCTCTACGTTGCTCTCGCGGATGTAGAGAAACACGCCGCCCCACAGCACCCGCGAGAGCCCGAACACCTGCGGGCTGTGCGGATCTTCGGGCGTGTCGCACTTTGCATGGTGCTTGCGGTGCACGGCCGCCCATTCCTTGGTCACCATGCCGGTCGTCAGCCACAGCCAGAAGCGAAAGAAATGGCTGGCCACCGGATGCAGCTCCAATGCGCGATGCGCCTGGTGGCGGTGCAGGAAGATGGTGACCGACGCGATGGTGACGTGCGTGAGCGCGAGCGCCACCAGCACGGCACCCCACCATGGAAGATCGAAAACTCCGGAGAACAGGACGGATTGCATTGGCACCTCTGGAACAGTTGGGGCATTTTGCGAAGCAGCCGCCCCGGTGCGTTTGATACAGGTCAACAACGCGAGCGGTGCTCGCACCCGCTCAGCTGCACCAGATGCCGATCTGGTGGCTGAGGTCGGCCCAGAGTGCCTGCATCGCCACGGCCGCGAGCAACACGCCTGCAAGGCGCGCACCCCAGGCCTGGCCCTTGTCGCCGCCGCTCAAGCGCAGCCGCTGCCAGAGCCAGGGCGCAAGCACCAGCGAGAGGCCGCTGCCAATGGCGAACAGCACCATTGCCAGCGCGCCCTGCAATGGCCCGTTGCCCAGGCTGGCGAGCAGCAGTGCCGAATAGAGCAGCCCGCAAGGCATTGCAACCCATAGCGCACCGGTTGCCAGCACGCCCCAGGCCGTGCCCGCTGCGTGCGAGCGAAGCCGGGTTTCGAGCGTGCGCCCGATGCGCCGCGCCCATGCGGGCTGGCGGCCCGCAATGGCGAGCATGGCGCCCCAGGCAAAGACGAACACGTGCAGAAGCATCCAGAGCGGCTTGAGCGCGGCCACTTGCGTGCCAGCCAGTGCCAGGCTGTTGACGCTGGCTGCGGCCAGGGCACCGGCCACGGCGTAGCTCGCGATGCGCCCGATGTGAAAAGCCGCCTGCGCAGCCGGTGCGGTGCCGCCCGCCGCGCCAGGCCCCGCCGGAAGAGCAACCGGCACGATTCGGATCACCGCGGCCGATGCCGCACCGCACATGGCCACGCAGTGCGGCCCGCCGGCCAGGCCCATCAGCAAAGCGGCACCGGCGAGCGCGGCCTGCATGTTCAGACCACGCGCGAAAAGCGGGTGCGGTTGTCGCGGCAATAGCGGTCGAACACCATGGCGATGGCACGCACCACGAACCATCCTTCCGAGGTCACCTCGACGTCGTGGTCGGTAACCCGCACAAAGCCTTGCGCAGCCAGCGGCCCGAGGGCCGCGAATTCAGCAGCAAAGTGATGCCGAAAATCGATGCGGTGCGCTTCGCCCATGTCGTCGAAGCCCACGCGGCCCTTGCACATCAGCGCCATGATCACTGCGCGCCGCAGTACATCGTCGCGCGAGAGCGCAATGCCGCGGACCACGGGAAGATGGCCCTGGTCGAGCAGGTCGTAATAGGTGTCCACCGTCTTGGCGTTCTGGCTGTAGGTGGTGCCGATGCGGCCGATGGCGGAAACGCCGAGCGCGACCAGGTCGCCCTCGGGCTGGGTGCTGTAGCCCTGGAAGTCGCGCTGCAACCGGCCCTGCCGCTTGGCCACGGCCAGCGGATCGTCGGGCAACGCGAAGTGGTCCATGCCTATGTAGACGTAGCCCGCGGCCGTGAGCGTTGCAATGGCGCTGGAGAGCATGCGCACGCGCGTTTCGGCGTCGGGCAGGTCTTCGGCGGCAATGCGGCGTTGCGGCTTGAAGCGCTCTGGCAGGTGCGCGTAGGCATAAAGCGCAATGCGATCGGGCCGAAGCTCGCAGATCTGCTCCATGGTGCGCGCAAAAGACGCGTCGTTCTGGCGCGGCAGGCCGTAGATCAGGTCGACGTTGATCGACTTGAAGCCCAGCGCCCGCGCATCGGCCATGAGGCTGAACACCTGGTGCGCCGGCTGTATGCGGTGCACGGCCTTCTGCACGTCGGGGTCGAAGTCTTGCACGCCGAAGCTCAGCCGGTTGAAGCCCAGCGCCGCCAGGTTGGCGAGCCGTGCCGCATCGACGGTGCGGGGGTCGATCTCGATGGATTGCTCGCCGCCGGCGGCAAGGTCGAACGACCTGCGCAGCATGGCAAGAAGCTCGCCCAGCTGCGCGTCGTTCAGGAAAGTGGGCGTGCCGCCGCCCAGGTGCAACTGGCTCACGGTAGCGCGCCGGCCAAGCTGCGCGGCCTGGAGCAGCGTTTCGCGCTCCAGGTAGGCAAGGTATTGCACGGCCCTTTCGGGGTGCCGCGTCACCACCTTGTTGCATGCGCAGTAGTAGCAGAGCGATTCGCAAAACGGAATATGCACGTAGAGCGAAAGCGGCGGCGCGGAGGCTCCGGCGTCGCGCCGCGCCCGGAGCGCCGATGCGTAGTCGTCCGCACCGAAGGCGTCGACAAAGCGGTCCGCGGTGGGGTAGGAGGTATAGCGCGGCCCTGCAACGTCGAACTGCCGCAGCACGGAGGCCGGCAGGGGTGCGGCGCCGGTAACCTGTGCGCGGGCGGTGGAAGGCGATGTCATTGCACACGTCCCGAAAACTCGCGGGGCGGCGACTCGGCCAGCAGCGCCGTAAATGCGCTGGAGGCCGCCGCCATGCCCCAGAAAAGAAAGAAAGCCACGGTGTAGACGCCCTGGCGCGACATCCGCAGCGCCTCGCCGCCCCAGTGCAGGTCGGCCGGATCGACCAGCGCGAACACCAGGATCTCGATGGCGCAGGCCAGCAAGAACGACGGCCAAAGGATGCTGATCAACCGGGGCGAGCTGCTCATGGCGCGGCCTCTCGGCGCGGCAGGGGCACGGCTTCGGCCGGCGTTGCCGCGTGGTTTCTGCCGGCGAGCGCGGGCAGCAGCTTCTTGTCGGCCAGGGTCTTGTTGATCTCGACGCCGCGGCGGTAATAGTCCTCCGAGACCAGCGGATCGGGCGTGCCCCAGGCGTACCAGAAGGACACGAAGCTCGCGACCACCACCAGCGCCGGCCCCGCAATCACCATCCACAGCAGCGGATGCCGCCACCATGCGTCTTGCGGCACCGACAGTTCGTTTCTCGTTGCGTCCATTTCGATTCCTTCAGCGCGGTACAAGGAACACCGCTTTTTCTGACACCTGCACCGCGCCTGCGCCCTCTTCCCTGATGTCGAAGTACACCGTGTGCGAGCCGGCCGATGCCGCGCCGTAGGGCACCTGGAGCCGCACGGCCACCCATCGCGACTGGGCGGGGCCGACGGTGATCCGCTCGTCCGGCGAAACGCTCAGCCCTTCGATGCCGTGCGCGGCAATGCGATAGCCGCGGGGCTCTTCGGTGGCGTTCATGATCTGCAGCCGGTAGACGTTCTCGAGCCGGCCGCCTTCGGCGATGCGGGCAAGCGATGCGCGGTCGCGCACCACGTCGACCTTCAGCGGCGTGCGGGTGACCAGGCTGGCAAGCAGCCCCGCCACCAGCAGCGCGAGCACGGCGGTGTAGACCAGCACACGGGGGCGCAGCACGCGGCGCACCAGCTGGCGGCGCGTCCAGCCGGCTTCCATGCCGTTCTGCGTGTCGTAGCGGATCAGGCGCGGTGCATAGGCCATCTTCTTCATCACCGTGTCGCAGGCGTCCACGCAAAGGCCGCAGCCGATGCACTCGTACTGCAGTCCCTGGCGAATGTCGATGCCCGTGGGGCACACCTGCACGCACAGCCCGCAGTCGATGCAGTCGCCGAGCGCCATGCTGCGCGGATCGAGGCCCTTGCGCCGCGGTGCGCGCGGCTCGCCGCGCTTGGGGTCGTAGGTAACGATGAGCGTGTCGCGGTCGAACATGGCGCTCTGGAAGCGCGCATACGGGCACATGTACTTGCACACCTGCTCACGCATGAAACCCGCGTTGCCGTAGGTCGCGAACCCGTAGAAGAACACCCAGAACACCTCCCACGAGCCCATTCGGGTCTGCAGGAACGCCATGCCCAGTTCGCGGATGGGCGTGAAGTAGCCCACGAAGGTAAAGCCGGTCCACAGCGCAATGCCGATCCATACCAGGTGCTTGAACCACTTCTTCACCAGCTTCTCGGTCGACATCGGTTCGGCGTCGAGCCGCATGCGCGCGGTGCGGTTGCCCTCTATCTTGTGCTCCACCCACATGAAGATCTCGGTGTACACCGTCTGCGGACAGGCATAGCCGCACCACAGCCGCCCGGCCACGGCGGTAAAGAGAAAGAGCGCCAGCGCGCTGACCACCAGCAGGCCGGAAAGATAGATCAGGTCCTGCGGGTACAGCACCAGTCCGAAGATGTAGAAGCGCCGCGCCGCAAGGTCGAACAGCACAAGCTGCCGCTCGCCCCACTGCGCCCAGGGCATGCCGTAGAAGACCAGCTGGGTAAGAAAGACCATTGCCCAGCGCCAGCGCGCAAACATGCCGCGAACGGTGCGTGGGTAGATCTTCTTCGTGGCCTCGTACAGGCCCACCGCTTCCGGTTCTGCGGCAGCAATGGGAATGATCTTGCGCGGGGCCGGTCTCGCGGGTGCCGATGAGTCCATGGCGTCGCCTTCAGGGCCCCGCAACGGGTGCGTTCGAAAGCCCCCAGACGTATGCGGAAAGCAGCTTGATCTGCGCTTCGGTCAGCCGGCCTTCCTGGGCGGGCATCTGGCTGTGCTTGCCGGCGTTGACGATCTGCACGATGGCCGCCTCGCCATAACCATGGAGCCACACCTTGTCGCTCAGGTTGGGCGCACCCACGGCCTGGTTGCCGACACCGCCAATGCCATGGCAAGCCGCGCACACCGTGAACTTCGACTTTCCGAGGCCCGCGCGCACCGAATCGTGCGGCTCGCCCGAAAGGCTGAGCACGTAGTTGGCCAGGTTCTTCACGTCGTCCTGCGAGCCCACCGCCGCAGCCATGGGAGGCATCACGCCGGTGCGGCCCTTGGTAATGGTCTCGGCAATCTTCTCGGGCGCGCCGCCATGCAGCCAGTCCTTGTCGGTCAGGTTGGGAAAGCCCTTGCTGCCTCGCGCATCGGAGCCGTGGCATTGAGAGCAGTTGTTCATGAAGAGCCGCTCGCCGATGGCCATGGCCTTCGGGCTGCGGGCAACCTCTTCCGCGGGCATGTTGTCGAAGGCGGCATACACGGGTGCCAACGCCTGGTTGGCCTTGGCCACCTCGGTGCCGTACTCGGACTCGGTACTCCAGTTGGCCTGGCCGCTGAAGCTGCCCAGGCCCGGAAAGATCACCAGGTAGCCGGCCGAAAAGAAGATGGTCAGCACGAAGAGCCCCACCCACCACATCGGCAGCGGGTTGTTGGCTTCGCGCAGGTCTTCGTCCCACACGTGGCCCGTGGTGTTGTCGGCATCGGACGGCACGCGCTTGCGGGCGGTGAGCCACAGCAGCAGCATGCATCCGAGAATGCTCAGCACGGTGCCGGCGGCAATGTAGTTGGACCAGAAGTTGTTGACGAAATCGCTCATCGGGGGCCCCTCTTCTTCTTCAGTCTTGCTCGAACGGCAGGCGGGCGGCTTCCTCGAAGCGGGCCGTGTTGCGGCGGGCGAACGCCCACGCCACGATGCCCACGAAGAGCACAAAGCACAGAACGGTTGCGGCAACGCGCAGGGTGGTGATGTCGGTCATGGTTCGGTGCTTCCTACTTGAGCGTGAGGCCCAGCGATTGCAGGTACGCCACGGTGGCGTCCAGTTCTGTCTTGCCGCGAACCTCTTCAGCGGCGCCGGCAATCTCTTCGTCCGTGTACGGAACCCCGACCCGGCGCAGTGCCCGCATGCGGCGCGGAATGGCTTCGGAGTCGACCAGGCTCTTGCCGAGCCACGGATAGGCCGGCATGTTCGACTCGGGCACCAGGTCGCGCGGGTTGTTCAGGTGAATGCGCTGCCATTCGTCGCTGTACTTGCCGCCCACGCGGTGCAGGTCGGGGCCGGTGCGCTTGCTGCCCCACTGAAACGGGTGGTCGTACACGAACTCGCCGGCCACCGAGTAGTGGCCGTAGCGCAGCGTTTCCGAGCGAAACGGACGGATCATCTGCGAGTGGCAGTTGTAGCAACCCTCGCGCAGGTACACGTCGCGGCCCGCAAGCTGCAGCGCCGTGGGCGGCTTCAGGCCCTGGACGGCTTCGGTGGTCGACTTCTGGAAGAACAGCGGCACGATCTCGACCAGCCCGCCAATGGCCACCACCACCAGGATGAGCACGATCATCAGCAGGTTGTTGGTTTCCACCTTCTCGTGCGTGAAGCCGGTCTTGGTTTCGGTTTTGGTATTCATGGCTGCTTTCTCAGGCGTGGGCAATGGCGGCTGCCGGGATCACGGCGCGCACCGAGCGGCCGGAAATGACCGTCATCCACACGTTCCACGCCATGACCAGCATTCCGCCGAGGTACAGGAGGCCGCCGACCAGCCGCACCAGGTAGAACGGAAAGGTGGCTTTCACGCTCTCGACAAAGGTGTAGGTGAGCGTGCCGTCGGGGTTGATGGCGCGCCACATCAGGCCCTGCATCACGCCGGCAATCCACATGGCCGCGATGTACAGCACGATGCCGATGGTGGCCACCCAGAAGTGGGCTTCGATGGCCTTGACGCTGTACATCTCGGTGCGGCCGTACATGCGCGGGATCAGGTAGTAGAGCGATCCCATGGTGATGAAGCCCACCCAGCCCAGCGCACCCGCATGCACGTGGCCGACGGTCCAGTCGGTGTAGTGGCTCAGGGCGTTGACGGTCTTGATGGACATCATCGGGCCCTCGAAGGTCGCCATGCCGTAGAACGAGAGCGCAACAATCAGGAAGCGCAGGATCGGGTCGGTGCGCAGCTTGTGCCATGCGCCCGAGAGCGTCATCACGCCGTTGATCATTCCGCCCCAGCTGGGTGCCAGCAGGATGAGCGAGAACACCATGCCGAGCGATTGCGTCCAGTCGGGCAGCGCCGTGTAGTGCAGGTGATGCGGGCCGGCCCACATGTAGGTGAAGATGAGCGCCCAGAAGTGGACGATGGAAAGCCGGTACGAATACACCGGGCGCGCAGCCTGCTTGGGGATGTAGTAGTACATCATTCCGAGAAAGCCCGCCGTGAGGAAGAAGCCCACCGCGTTGTGCCCGTACCACCACTGCACCATGGCGTCTTGCACGCCCGCATAGGCCGAATAGCTCTTCATCCAGCCGGCAGGAATTTCTGCGCTGTTGACGATGTGCAGCAACGCCACGGCAATGATGAACGCGCCGAAGAACCAGTTGGCAACGTAGATGTGGCGCACCTTGCGAACGCCGATGGTTCCGAAGAACACCACCGCATAGGCCACCCACACCACTGCAATCAGGATGTCGATGGGCCATTCGAGCTCGGCGTATTCCTTGCCCGTGGTGTAGCCGAGCGGCAGGCTGATGGCGGCAGCCACGATCACGAGCTGCCAGCCCCAGAACACGAACGATGCGAGCCCCGGCGCAAACAGCCGGACTTGGCAGGTGCGCTGCACCACGTGAAAGCTGGTGGCCATGAGCGCGCAGCCGCCGAACGCGAAGATCACCGCGTTGGTGTGCAGCGGGCGCAAGCGTCCGTAGCCGAGCCATGGAATGCCGAGGTTGAGCTCGGGCCAGGTCAGCTGCGAGGCGATGATCACGCCGACGAGCATGCCGACCACGCCCCAGACCACGGACATGAGGGCGAACTGCCGCACGACGGTGTCGTCGTAGACCGCTGCGGGGGGATTGGGTTCTTGCATCGTGGTGCCTGTTGGTGAACTGCAGGCAGTGTCCCTTTGCAACCCGACACAGGGTTTGATGCAGATCAATCGCCGCGCAGGATGCGGTCGGCCTCGATGTCGACGTCCTCGAACTGGCCCCGTTCAATGGCCCACCACAGCCCGCCAAGAATGACGAGCACCAGCATGACCGACAGCGGAATGAGTAGAAAGAGGATGTCCATCAGCGCCCTGCTCCACCCGCAGGTGCGTTGGCCGGTGCGGCGAGCCGCGCCGCGTTGAGCACCACCACCAGCGAGCTGGCGGCCATGCCAAGGCCCGCGAGCCACGCGGGCAGCCACCCCGCCACGGCCAGCGGCACGCACAGGGCGTTGTAGCCCGCGGCCCAGGCAAGGTTCTGGCGCACCACGCGCAGCGTTCGGCGCGCCTGCGCAATGGTGCGTGGAATGGCCTCCAGCGCATCGCCGAGCACCACGAAGTCGGCGCGCGCGCGCGAAAGCGGCACCGCGTTGCCGAAGGCGAAGGATGCATTTGCGCGTGCCAGCGAAGGGCCGTCGTTGAGGCCATCACCCACCATTGCGACTTGCCGGCCCTCCGCCTGCAGGCGCCACAGGGCCTCCAGCTTGTCTTCGGGCTTGCAATCGCCCTGCGCAAACTCGATGCCGGCGCGCGCGGCAATTTCGCGGGCGGCGCTGTCGCGGTCGCCCGAAAGCAGGCGCACCGTAATGCCTTCTGCCTGCAGCGCCGCCACGGCGGAGGCTGCATCGGCGCGCAGTTCTTCAGCGAGCACGAAGCTCGCGATCCAGCCCTGCTCGTCGCACAGGTGAACCTGCGGCGCGTCGACCTTGAGCGGCGTCACCCCGCAGTAGCCTGCGGAGCCGAGCCGCACACGTTGTGCGGTGCCCTCGTCGACGCAGCCGCGGCAAAGCAGGCCTTCGAGCCCAAGGCCCGCGAGTTCGGCCGGCTGCGTCACGGCCCATGCCGGTGGCGTGCGGAACTGCGCGTTCCATGCGTTCACCAGCGCACGCGCCCCGGGGTGAAGGGAGTGCGCACCGAGCGCAGCGCCTATCTCCAGCGCGTCGCCGGGGCGCAGGCCCTGACGGCAATACACGCGTTCGAGGCGCGGTGTGTCGCCGGTCAAGGTGCCCGTCTTGTCGAAGACCACTGTATCCACGGCTGCCAGCGCCTCGAGCGCCTGCAGGTTCGAAGTGAGCACGCCGCCGCGGGCGAGCGCGCCAGCGCTGGTGAGCATGGCTGCGGGCGTGGCAAGCGAAAGCGCGCAAGGGCATGTCACGATGAGCACTGCCACGGCCACCATCAGCGCCTTGCCGGTGTCCGCATGCCACCAGAACGCCGCAGCGCCCATGGCCGCCAACAGCACCAGAACAAGAAACGGCCGCGCGATGCGATCGGCCAACCGGGCCAGCCGCGGCTTGCTCGATGCGGCGCTTTCCATCAGCCGGACGATCTGCGCAAAGCGGGTGCCCTCGCCTACCGATTCGATCCGCACCTGGACGGTGGCCGACAGGTTGTGGCTGCCCGCGAGAACGCGTTCGCCGCATGTGCGCGGCACCGGGCGCGATTCACCGGTGAGCAGCGCCTCGCCGGTGCTGGTGTTGCCTTCGATCAGCACGCCATCCGCTGGAAAGGCTTCGCCCGGCAGCACGCGCACCACGTCGCCCACCGCCAGGCGGCCGACGGCCACACGCTGCCAGTCGCCCCCTGCGCCACGCCGATCGATGCTGTCGGGCAGGCGGTTCATCACCGCGTCGAGCGAGCCGGCGGTGCGGTCCCGCAGTCGCGCCTCGAGCCAACGGCCCGTGAGCAGGAAGAACACGAACATGGTGAGCGAATCGAAAAACACCTCGGCGCCCAGCACGCCCCCACTGTCGAAGGTGGCCGCGGTGCTGACGGCAAAGGTAATGCCGATGCCGAAGGCAACGGGCACGTCCATGCCGATGCGCGCATGGCGAAGGTCGCTCCATGCGCTGCGAAAAAATGGCCCGCATGAAAAGAACAGCACCGGCAGCGTGAGCACCCAGGAGGCCCAGCGAAGCAACTGCGCTGCGTCGGCCGTCATCTCACCGGACTGCGCGATGTAGGCCGGGTAGGCATACATCATGACCTGCATCATGCAAAAGCCGGACACCAGCCAGCGCCAGAGCGCAAGGCGCAGGTCCCTTGCACGACGTTCGCGGGCAGAACTGTTCGAAGCCGGCAACAGCGGGTATCCGGCCGCGGCTGCGGCCTCGAACCAGCGCGAAGGCCGCGTGGCCGCAGCCGACCACACGACGCGGGCACGCCGGTTTGCGGCATTGACCTGCGCTTCGAGCACGCCCGGCACTTGCAGCAAGGCGGCCTCGACGGTGAACGCGCAAGCGGCGCAGTGCATGCCCTCGACCACGGTCTGCGATTCCCATCGGCCCGTGGCCGGATCGCCTTCGGCAAGGTGGCTGAATGCCGGCCACTCGATGGGGTCGTCCAACACCCGCAATGCCTCGCCGGAGGCCGGCGTGGTTGAAGAAGCCGAAGAAGAAGGCGGCGAAAACGGGGCGAGCGCAGCTTGCATCGGGCAAGGCTAAGGGCGGCCGCCAAGGCGCCCTTTGATCTGCATCAACCCCCGGAGCCGCCGCGTTCCTAAGCTGGGCGCAATCTTCGGAGCCCCTCATGTTCAAACGCATCCTCGTCGCCACCGACGGTTCGACGCTCTCCAAAAAAGCCGTAACGAGCGCCATTGCGCTGGCCGCCACGCACGACGCCGACCTGGTGGCGATCAACGTGATTCCGCGCTACCCCAAAGGCTACTTCGAAGGCGCGGTGGCTTTCTCGCCCGAGGACATCGGCCGTGTCGAGAAGCAGTGGGCCGACAAGGCCCAGGCCATGCTCGACACCGTGAAATCGCGTGCAGAGCAAAGCGGGGTGCGAATCAAGACGGCAACGGTCAACTCCGACCTGGTGGCGGAATCGATCGTCGCGGCCGCAAAAAAGCACAAGTGCGACCTGATCGTGATGGCCTCGCACGGCCGCAAGGGCATCAAGCGCCTGCTGCTGGGCAGCGAGACGCAGCACGTGTTGGCGCACTCGGCATTGCCGGTGCTTGTGCTCCGGTAGGCGCTACAAGCCCCGGTTCGCCGCTTTATGCCTCGAGCGCCTCGAGCGGGCCGAAAAATTCGTAGCGCAACTGCTGCCTGGGCACGCCCAGCTCGAGGCTGTTGGCATACACCGCCTTCATGAAAGGCTTGGGGCCGAGAAAATACAGGTCGACATCGCGGTCGGCCGGCAGTTGCTGCCCAAGCAGTTCGCGCGTGACAAAGCCTGTTGCATGCGGCCGGTCGGATTCACGCGGCGTGTCGTACACGTAGAGCGGCTTCACGTTGGCATGCTGCGCCGCCAGCGCGTCGACCCGCTCGCGGAATGCGTGGGCGCCGCCATGCCGCGCCGCATGAATGAAGTGCACCGGGCGACCGGTGTGCGCCACGGATTCGAGCATGCTCATGGCCGGCGTAATGCCGACGCCGCCCGTTACCAGCACCAGCGGGCGCGGCTGATTGCCCGCGGGCTGCAGCACGAAGTCGCCGCAGGGCGCCTGCGCTTTCAGGATGGTTCCAACGGTTGCGCTCCCGTGCAGCCAGTTCGAGGCACGGCCACCCTCTTCCTGCTTGACGCTGATGCGGTACCACGGCTTGCCCGGCGCATCGGACAGCGAATAGTTGCGCCGGAGCGGCTCGCCGTCGATGTTGAGCACCAGCGTGAGGTATTGGCCGGGCGAAAAGGCGAGGAGCGGGCCGCCGTCGACGGGCTCCAGGTAGAAAGAGGTGATGACTTCGCTCTCCTTCTCGCGGCGGGCGACACGAAACTCGCGCTCGCCGCGCCAGCCGCCAGTCTGGGCGGCGTTGTTGCGATAGACCTCTTCTTCCGCGGCAATCAGGATCGCCGCGAGCGACTCGTAGGCCTCGCCCCATGCAGCAATGATCTCGTCGGTTGCGGCGTCGCCGAGCACGTCCTTGATGGCCTGCAACAGGCAGCCGCCCACCACCGGATAGTGCTCGGGCAGCACACCCAGCGCTGCGTGCTTCTGGATGATGCGCGGCAGCGCACCGGCGATTTCGTCGAGCCGGTCGATGTGCGTGGCATAGGCCAGCACCGCACCGGCGAGCGCGCGCGCCTGGCTACCGGCGGCCTGGTGCGCCTCGTTGAAGAACGCCTTCACTTCCGGATGGCCCTCGAACATGATCCGGTAGAAGTGGCTGGTGATGGCCTCCCCGTGCGCCTGAAGTGCGGGTACGGTGGCTTTGACGATGGCGATGGTCTGCGGGTTCATCTGTGGCTCGAGGATCGGCAGTTGAGATGCTCCTTCTTTCTCACGAACCGTGCCAGTCGCGGCCACCGGCGCAAGTGCCCGCCGGCATTGGGGATTTTGAATACGTGGTCAAATTCGCAACAATACTCGCGTTGTATTTATGACCACAGGCAGTGTCGATTTGACCACTTCAGCGGCATCGCCAGCCTCCGAAGGGCAGCGGTTCCGCTCGCTTCTGGCCGCGGCCCGGGGCCTTGTGCGGTGTGATGCCGCCGCGCTACTGCGGCTGGACGGCGACGTGCTGCGTCCGCTTGCGGTGGACGGCCTGAGCGACGAGACCCTGGGGCGGCAGTTTCCCGTGGCGTCGCATCCGCGCTTTGCGCGCCTGCTGGAGAGCGAACAAGGCCTGCGCTTTGCGCACGATTGCGCCCTGCCCGACCCTTACGACGGCCTTGTGGCGGGACAGCCGGGAATCCTGCCTGTGCACGACTGCATGGGCGCGCCGCTTCGCTTGCGGGGTGCGCTCTGGGGCCTGCTGACGCTGGATGCGCTGGAGCCCGGCGCATTCGAATCAGTGAGCCCGGCGCAACTCGAAGCTCTTGTCGCGCTGGTGGAAACCGGCATCGAGTCGGCCCAGACGATCCAGGAGATGGAAGCGCGCGCCATGCGCGAGCAGGCCGTGGTGCAGGCCCTGCGCTCGGGGCGCGGCGCCACGCGCGAACTGCTCGGAAGCAGCGCCGCAATGAAGCAGCTGTGCAGCGAGATCGACACGGTCGCCGCGTCGGACCTCACGGTGCTGGTGCTCGGAGAAACGGGCGTGGGCAAGGACCTGGTGGCACAGCGCCTTCATGCGCTTTCGAGGCGGCGCGAGCAGCCGCTGGTGCAGGTGAACTGCGCGGCGCTTCCCGAGACACTGGCCGACAGCGAACTCTTCGGCCACAAGCGCGGCGCGTTCACCGGCGCAGTGCAAGACCGGAACGGCAAGTTCGAGATAGCCGATGGCGGCACGCTCTTTCTGGACGAAGTGGGCGAACTGCCGCTGACGGTGCAGGCCAAGCTCTTGCGCGTGCTGCAAAGCGGCGAGGTGCAGCGGCCCGGCAGTGACCGGACGCTGAAGGTCGACGTGCGCGTGATTGCGGCCACCAACCGCGACCTGCCCGCCGCGATTGCGCAAGGGCGTTTTCGCGCCGACCTTTATCACCGGCTCTCGGTGTATCCGCTGGTCGTGCCGCCGCTGCGCGAACGCGGGCGCGACGTGGTCGCCCTGGCGGGCGGCTTTCTCGAGGAGAACCAGCATCGCCTTGGCGCGCGCAACCTGCGGCTTTCACCGGCCTCGAAGGCCGCCCTTCTTGCGCACAGCTGGCCAGGCAACGTGCGCGAGCTCGAGCACGTCATCAGCCGCGCGGCCCTCAGGGCATTTACAGAGCAGGGCCGCGGCGCGCGATGGACGGCCATCGAGCCGCACCACCTGGCGCTGGATGCCGCGGCGAGCGGCGGGCATGCGGTGGAGCCGGCTGTGCCGGTTGCATCGGCACAGACGCCGGCGCTCGATGGGCACGCGAGCTCCACAGGCACTGCGGGCGGCGGCACGCTGCGCGAAGCAACAGCGGCCTTCCAGCGTGCGTGGCTCGCCGATGCGCTGGCGCGGCACAACGGGCATGTGGCCAACGCTGCACGCGAGGCCGGCATCGACCGCAGCAACTTCCACCGCACGTTGCGAAAGCTGGGGGTGCGCCCCTCGGGCGACGAGCAATAGCACCGCAAGAGCCTCCGCTCGATCGGCGAGGCACAAAAAAAGGCGCTGCGGAAAAAACAAAAGGGCTGTACAGTAAACCGATTGGTTCACCATTACATTCCTTCCGGAGCAAGACGATGAACATCCGTGCCTCCGCGCGCCCGGCTGACGCGCTCGATTCGAACTGGTCCATTGTTGCCGCCGGCGCGCTGATGACCTGCGTTGCCATTGGCGTGCTGTTCTCGCTGGCGGTTTTTCTCGAGCCCATGAGCGCGGCCACGGGCTGGTCGCGCGCCGGCATTTCGAGTGCCATGACGCTGGCCTTTTTGAGCATGGGCGTGGCCGGTTTTGGCTGGGGCGCATTGAGCGACCGCTACGGCCCGCGCGTGGTGGTGCTGGCGGGCACGGTGCTGCTGGGGCTTTCGACAGTGCTTGCCAGCCGCGCATCGAGCTTGCTCCAGTTCCAGCTTTTCTACGGCGTGATGATGGGCATTGCCGCGGGCAGCTTCTTCGCACCGGTGATCGCAACCACCGCGTCATGGTTCGACAAGCATCGCAGCCTCGCCGTCTCGCTCGTCTCGGCAGGCATGGGCGTGGCGCCGATGACCATTTCTCCGCTGGCTGCGTGGCTGGTAACGCATTACGACTGGCGCATGGCGCAGTTGATCATCGGCGTTGGTGCGTGGGTTGTGCTGCTGCCCGCAGTTTGGCTTGTTCGCGCAGTTCCCGGCGCGGCCTCCACCACCGCTGGCGGGGCAACCCAAGCGCCTGAGATGAAAGTCGGGGAGGCGCTGCGCTCGCGTGCTTTCCTCGTGCTCGGAATTACCTTCTTCGCCTGCTGCGCGGCGCATTCGGGGCCGATCTTCCACACGGTGAGCTACGCCATCGGCTGCGGCCTTCCTACCTTCGCGGCAGTGACCATCTACAGCATGGAAGGCGCAGCCGGGCTGGGTGGGCGACTGCTCTTCGGCGTGCTGGCAGACAGGGTAGGCGCCAAGCGAGTGCTTGTCGCAGGCTTGCTGATCCAGGCGTTTGCCGCTGCCAGCTATCTGCTGGTCAGCCGGCTCGGCGGCTTTTATGCCGTGGCCATTGTCTTTGGCCTTGCCTATGGCGGCGTGATGCCGCTCTATGCGGTGCTGGCGCGGGACTATTTTGGCCCCCGCATCCTGGGCACGGTGCTGGGCGCGGCGTCGATGCTCTCCAGCCTTGGCATGGCGCTGGGTCCGGTGCTGGGCGGCTGGCTCTTCGACCGCTACGGCAGCTATGCCTGGATGTACATCGGCTCCATGGCCGTGGGGCTTGGCGCAGTGCTCATCGCACTCACGTTCCCCCGAACGGACCACGCGGGCAAGCAACCGCGCCTGCAGCCGGCGGGGTAGCGAGCCCGGCCCTGGCTATGGGCGCTCGTCTTGCACCGGCAGCGGCGCCACCTGGACATTGTTGCGACCCGATCTCTTGGCCTGGTAGAGCATCTCGTCCGCGCGCCTGACCAGCGTGGCGGCGTCCGCGTCGCCGCCTTGGTAGAACGCCAAGCCGATGCTCAATGTGATGTTGATCGTCAGCTGAGGTTGTTGCTGCTGCTCGATGGCAAACGGTGCTTGTGTGGCCGCGACGAGCTTCGCGGCAGCAGACACTGCAATGTCGGTGTTGGGCAGGCCTTCCATGATCACCGTGAACTCGTCGCCGCCGAGGCGCGCGCGAATATCGGTGGAGCGCAGCCCATGCGACAGCCTGTTAGAGAAGGCCTTAAGAAGCTCGTCTCCCGCCTGGTGGCCGAACTGGTCGTTGACCTGCTTGAAGCCGTCGATGTCCAGGTACATCAGCGCCATCAGCGCACCGGCGCCGCGGCTGCGCTCCATGGCCTCGCCCAGGCGCGCCTGAAAGCCCGCACGGTTGGCAAGTCCGGTGAGCGGATCGATCTGCGCCAGGTTGACCAGGCGCTTTTCCTCGAGCTTCTGGCGCGTGATGTCGGTGATGACGGCGTGGAAGCCGACGATGGTGTCGGCATTGGCGGCCGGCTGCGGAATGTACTGGGCCTCGTAGCAGTTGTAGCTGTCGCTTTGCGTGTCTTCACTCTGAAAGGTGACCACTTCGCCGGCCAGCGCGGCGCGTATGTGCGGCTTCACGCTCTCGTAGGCGGGTTCGCCAAGCAGTTCTTGCACGGTGTGGCCCTGGATCTGGTCGCGCGAGAGGCCGAATTCGCGCTCGTAGGCCAGGTTGTTGAAGCGGTAGCGCTCGTCCGCGTCTATGTAGGCCACGCGCATGGGCAGTGCATCGGCCACCGTGCGCAGGCGGGCTTCGCTCTCCTGAAGCGCTTCTTCTGCCTCATGGTGCGCGGTAATGTCGCTGTCCAGCGTGTAGAGGCCCATGACCCTGCCCTGTTCGTTGCGCTCCGGAACCAGCGTGGCCTGAATGTCGCGGCGCCCACCGGGGCCCATCACCCTTCGCTCGTAGGTAACCTGGCGCCCCGCGAGCGCCGCGCGAAGGTGCGGCTCCATCTGGGCCCAGGCCTCGTCTCCGTAGAACTCGCGCATGCTGCGGCCGATCAGCTTTTCGGGGTCGACACCGAACCAGTCCTGGTAAGCCTTGTTGACGAACCTGAAGCGCAGGTCCCAGTCAAGGTAGGAGATCAGCGCGGGCAGGTGGTCCGTCACCATGCGCAGGCGGTGTTCGCTGTCGCGAAGCGCCTGCTCCGCCGCCTTGGCTGCAGAAATGTCGCGCATCAGGCCCGAGAAGTACTCCACCTTGCCGTGCTTGTCGCGGTGCGCAATGACCATGTGGCTGACAGGAAACTCCCGGCGCTCGGCGTCCCACACCATCGACTCGCCGACCCATACCCCGTTGGCAAGTGCCGTGGGCACCACTTCAGACCTGAACCTCTCGATGGTCTTGGGCGGATTGAAGTCGCTCGCGCTCAGCTGTTCGATAGGCGCGTCGAGACGCAGCCCGGTGCGGATGCGCGCCGCCGGGTTCATATAGATGAGCCGGCCCGCCGCATCGAGCTGGACAATGTAGTCGGTCGTCATGTCGAAGATGGCCGTGAGCGTGCGAAGGGCCTGATCGGCCCGCGTGCGCTCGGTGATGTCGGCCACCGTTCCTACATGGCCGAGGACGCGGCCGCCGACGATCACAGGCCGGCTCTTCAATGCCACCAGCACGCGGGTTCCATCCCTGCGATGCAGCCGGCGAGTCGCGCTGAATGGCTCTGGCGTGTTGACAAGACGAATCCATTCCTTGCGCACCTTTTCGCGGATGTCCTCGCGCACCAGCGTGAGCCATCCCTGTGCGGCGTCTTTCCGCTCCAGGCCGTGGATCGCGAGGTACTCGTCGTTCACGTAGGTGGCGCGGCCTTCAGTGTCTGAACGGAACAGTCCCACGGGCGATGCGTCGGTGACTGCCGCCACCTCGAGGCGCTGCTCGCGCAGCTCGGCCATCAAGGCGTCGAACTCGCGTGCCAGTTCGCCGCGCTCGTCGTTGGCGGCAACATCGAGCCTGACCTGGCTGTCGGGCGAATGCCGCAGCGTGCGGATCGCATTGGTCAGCGCCTCCAGCGGGCGCATGACCCATGACGTACCCAGCCAGACCAGGAGCGCACAGCCCAGGCCCAGCCACAGCAATTGCAGCAGCAAGGCTTGCCTTGCCTGCTCCAGCGGGGCGTAGGCAATGCTCGCCGGCACGACCAGCCGCAGCTCCCAATCGGCATTGCGTATGGTGGCGCGCGTCGCGAGATCGTTCAGGGTGCCATCGGTTGGCGCCACGGCAGCTGCGCTTGCCGGCTTCAGCAGCAGGGTGGAATCGTGATGCATGACCACCTGCGGAGATGCGTCGCGCGTGACGATCACGTAGTAGCCGCCCCGGCCGACCGTGGCCTGGCTCATGTCGCCGAGCATGTTGGCGCGCTGCAGGTTCAGCGCTGCGCCCAGTACGCCGATGAGGCGGCCGTCGGGTGTTTCGACTGGAACCGCCATGACCACCGCGGGCTGCTTGCCGCCCTTGGTAAGCAACGGTGCGGAGATGGCCGGCTGCCGCAGGTCGCGCACTTGCCGGAAGTAGTCGCGATCGGCAACGTTCGGCGGGTCGCTCGCCGGCGGGTTGATGGCCACGATGGTGCCGTCCAGGTTGGCGAGCGCGGCGTTGTCGAACATCGCACGCAGGTCGACGTCGGCAAGAAAGCGTTGCCGCGCCTCGGGGTCGTCGAAGCCGCGCGCGCCCAGCTCCCGCGCCGCACGCGCGAGAGCGGCCACATGAACACCCAGCTTGTAGTCGAGATCGGCCGCGGCGCTTTCGGTGAGCGCCTGCTGCTGCTCGCGCATCAGGTTGAGGTACTCGCTGGACAGGTTGCGGTACTGCCACCATCCCGTTGCACCGACAAGGGCGAGCACGAGAGAAGTGACCAGCAGTGCCGTCTTCGTTCTCAGCTTGAGCCGCACTTGGTTTCCTTCACGAGGACGGTTGTTCCTGGCCGCATTTTTCGATGATAGCAACGGCCTTTTTTCTCACCTCCGCAGCAGCCAAGCCAGGGGCGCCGCCTGCGTCGGCAAGCCGTATGCCACTGGCAATGACACGCGGATTTGCGTATGGTCTGGTGCGTTCCACGGATTGGCCGAAAACCGTTGCCCGACATCGACCTGCCTTCTCAACCAAGGAGAACCAAGATGGTCAGCAAGAACACGATTTGCCTTTGGTATGACCGCGACGCCCTGGACGCCGCCAAGTTCTACGCCGAAACCTTTCCGGACAGCTCGGTAGGCGCAGTCCATCGCGCGCCGGGCGACTATCCATCGGGAAAGCAAGGCGATGTCTTGACGGTCGAGTTCACCGTGATGGGCGTTCCCTGCCTTGGACTGAACGGTGGGCCCGTGTTCAAGCACAGCGAGGCCTTTTCATTTCAGGTGGCAACGGACGACCAGGCCGAGACCGACCGGCTGTGGAACGCGATTGTCGGTAACGGCGGCCAGGAAAGCGAGTGCGGCTGGTGCAAGGACAAGTGGGGGCTGTCGTGGCAGATCACGCCCCGCGCCTTGATCGCCGCCATTTCCGACCCCAACCCGGCGGCGGCCAAGCGCGCGTTCGAAGCCATGATGGAGATGAGGAAGATCGACATTGCGACGATCGAGGCGGCCCGGCGCGGTTGATACGCCTTCCTTTGCCTAGGGGTGCCAGTGCAGTTGAAATGTAGTACGTTAGAATTCATTTCAAGCACATATTGATTCGCCGGCTGGCGCGCATCGGGAATCAAGCGAAGCAGCACAGCGCGAGCACCACGCACTCCAACGCCGCACAACGGGCGACGACAACATGACGATCAACGAAGACCAATGTCTGGTTTCCAGCGCCGCGGAACGCATCGGCGAAGCCGAAGTGTTCGAGGCACAGATCACCACCATGGCCTCGATGTTGCGCGCGATGTACATGGCGCATCCTGCTCCGGAAAGAGTCAGGCACTACTTCGACCAGTTGATCGCCCAATTGCTGTCGAGCCCGTATGTGAGCGGCGACCCGGATCGCCAAGCGATCCTGCAAGACGCGGCGGAAAGCCTCACTCGCCGCATGCCGGCAGCCGAGGCGGGCTAGCGCACGAAAACTGCCCGTCCAAACAATCCATGAGCGCGCGCAACTCGTAATGGCGGGATGCGCAGTGAAAGCAATTTCGAGCTGACACGACGGATCGCGGAACTCAACGCAGTTGCGAACCAACTGGTTGATGAATCTGCGCGCCTGCGCAAGAAGGCGGCAATCCTGAGGGCCGAATACGCGAAGGTGCGGCTCGGCTCTCGGCAGGAGGCGCCGGCTTCGTCTGGCAGGCGCGCCTTGACGTAGAGGCCCCGCGCGCTGTCAGCAAAAATAAAAAGGGCCTGGTTCGTTGGAACCAGGCCCTTTTAAATCCTTGTTTGACAAGGCAATGTTGGTCGGTGTGAAAGGATTCGAACCTTCGACCCCTTGCACCCCATGCAAGTGCGCTACCAGGCTGCGCCACACACCGAAGCTCTCAATTATAGCCGGCTGAAATCACCGTCCGACGGTCAGCAGCTCACGAATTTCAAAGAGTTCGCGCCGCAAGTGCAGCAACTGGGACGGATCGATCGTGCGAGCCGCACTTTCAGAACCCGGCTCGTCCTCGTGAACGGCCGCATCGAACTCTTCCTGGTCGATTTCAACGGCCTCCATTCCCTCGAGCGGCACCATGCCCGCCTTGCGGCGGTCGCGTTCGCCCTGCACGAGTTCTTGCAGCTTGTTGCGCGCGCCGCTGATGGTGAAGCCCTGGTCGTAGAGCAGATCGCGGATGCGACGGATCATGAGCACTTCGTGGTGCTGGTAGTAACGCCTGTTGCCGCGCCTCTTCATGGGACGCAGTTGCGTGAACTCCTGCTCCCAATAGCGCAGCACATGCGGCTTGACGCCGCAGAGTTCGCCGACCTCACCAATGGTGAAGTAGCGTTTGACGGGAATGGGCGGGAGCGTTTTCTCCATTGAAATCAAGACCGTGCGCGGGAAACCTTAGAGATTACTCTACGCACCCGCGCAGCACCAAGCACTTATTCCGCGCCCAGGCTCCACTCGACTTCGGAAGTGCCGCTCTGCTCGATGCTTCCGTGGATCTGTTCCTTGAGCTTGGCGCTCGCGTGAAAGGTGGCCACGCGGCGCTCGCCGATTGGAATGGCTTCGCCGGTGCGCGGATTGCGGCCCGGCCGAGGCGCCTTCACGCGGATCTGGAAGTTACCGAAGCCGGAGATCTTCACGTCCGTGCCGTCGATCAGGCTGCTGGCGATGAGGTCGAAAAACGCCTCGACCATGTCCTTGGATTCGCGCTTGTTCAGGCCGATCTGCTCGAACAGCAAATCGGCCAGGTGCGCCTTGGTGAGTGCGGGCGTTTCGAGGGCTTCGAGCGTGAATTCCGCAGCGTTCATTCTCATCAACCCCTCAGGCGTGCGCCGAGCTTGGCGCTCAACTGTTCGACGATGGCGCGTACGGCCGGCTCCACCTGCTCGTCCGTCAACGTGGCGCTATCGTCCTGGAAGCTCAGGCGCACGGCCATGCTCTTCTCCCCTTGCGCCAGGCCGCCCGATGTGGGCACGGCACCATCACGCGCCGGTTGGGGGCGATAGATGTCGAACAGCGTGGCGTCCCGCAGCAAGCCCTGGGCTGCCGCAGCCGAATGAATGGTCTGCATCAACGCATTGTGCGTGACGGCCTCGGCCACGACTACGGCAATGTCGCGCTCGACGGCCTGGTGCTTGGGCACAGGCTTTGCCACGGGGAGGGGGCGAGCAGCAACAGCGTCGAGGTCGAGTTCGAAAACCACCGGAGCCAGGGCAAAGTCCCACTTCTGGCGCCAGCGCGGATGCAGTTCGCCGACGAAGCCGATGGCCTTGCCGTCGACCAGCACGCGCGCAGAGCGGCCGGGGTGCAGGGCGGGATGCTCGGCCGCCTCGAAGCTAGGCACCAGTGGCGCCAGCAATGCTTCGACGTCGCCCTTCGCGTCGTAGAAGTCGACACGGTGCGGCTTGCCGTCCCAGCGTGTTTCTTCGGCATCTCCCCATGCAAGACCAGCCACTCGCATCGGCTGGTGAACGCCGCGCACAGTGCTGTCGGTGGTGGCCACGCTGTCGTCGCGCATGAACACGCGGCCCAGTTCGAACACCCGCACGCGCGGTGCCTTGCGGTCGAGGTTGAACTTGAGCACCTGCAGCAGCGAGCCGATCAAGGAAGAGCGCATGACGCTCATCTGGCTGGCAATCGGGTTCAGCAGCTTCACCGGATTGGTGTTGCCTGCGAGGTCTTGCTCCCAATGCGCCTCGACAAAGCTGAAGTTGATGGTTTCCTGGTAGCCAAGCGCCGCCAGGCTGCGGCGCACCGCGAAGCGGCTGCGCCTGGCTTCAGGCCGCACGCGCGCGGTAATGGGCGCCAATGGAGCGGTTGTCGGCAGGTTGTTGAAGCCGATCAGGCGAGCGACCTCTTCGATCAGGTCTTCCTCGATCAGCAGGTCGAAGCGGTGCGGCGGCGGCGTGACGGTCAACGTGCCCTCGCCTTCGTTGAGCGCGAAACCGAGGCGGCGCAACGCGTCGGCGCATCGCGCCTGCGTGAGCGGCATGCCGATCACACGCGCGGCGCGCGCCACGCGCAGCGTGACGGGCATGGCTTCGGGCACGTTCAGTACCTTGTCGTCCATGGCGCCGGCCTGGCCGCCGCAGATCTCGATGATGAGCTGCGTGATGCGTTCGATGATCTCGACCGTGCGGCTCGGGTCGACACCGCGCTCATAGCGGTGCCCTGCGTCGGTCGAAAAGTTGAAGCGGCGCGAGCGGCCCTGAACGGCTTCGGGCCACCAGAACGCGGCCTCGACGTAGATGTTGCGGGTGTCGTCGGACACCGAGGTCGCGTCGCCGCCCATGATGCCGGCAAGCGACTCGACTGCTTCGTTGTCGGCGATCACGCCAACCTTGTCGTCGACGCTGATGGTGTTGCCGTTGAGAAGCTTCAGCTGCTCGCCCGCCTTGCCCCAGCGCACCGTGAGGCCGCCGTGGATCTTGTCGAGGTCGAAGATATGGCTGGGCTGGCCGTACTCGAACATGACGTAGTTCGAAATGTCGACGAGCGGCGTCACGCTGCGCTGGCCGCAGCGCGCCAGGCGATCGACCATCCAGGCCGGTGTGGCGACCTTGGTGTTCACGCCGCGCACGATGCGGCCCGAAAAACGC
This sequence comes from Variovorax sp. 3319, assembly GCF_031456585.1. Classification (NCBI taxonomy): domain Bacteria; kingdom Pseudomonadati; phylum Pseudomonadota; class Betaproteobacteria; order Burkholderiales; family Comamonadaceae; genus Variovorax; species Variovorax sp. 3319. The sequence continues at coordinate 213,667 of NZ_JAVDUZ010000005.1, read as the reverse complement.
CCGCAGAGTTCGGGCGCCTCCACCTTCACCGGCAGCACGTCGGCAAACGATGGTGCGACCGGCGCGATGGCCGGCGTGTTGAGCGGTGCGCCAGTGAGCGCTGCGAGTTCGCGCGCAATGCCGTACACGCTCAGGCCGTGAGCCAGGTTGGGCGTGAGCTTGAGGGTGAGCAGCGCATCGTCGAGCTTGAGCACGTCGCGCACGTTGGCGCCGACGGGTGCATCAGCGGCGAGTTCGAGCAGACCGCCATGGTCTTCGCTCAACTGCAGTTCGCGGGCGGAGCACAGCATGCCTTGGCTCTCGACACCACGCAGCTTGCCGAGCTTGATGAGAAAGGGCTTGCCGTCTTCGCCGGGCGGCAGTTCGGCACCCACCAGCGCACAAGGCACCTTGATGCCGACGCGCGCATTGGGTGCGCCGCACACGATGTTGAGCAAGGCGCCCTGCCCCACGTCCACTTGGCACACGCGCAGGCGATCGGCGTTCGGGTGCTGCACCGCTTCCTTGATTTCGCCGACGACGATGCGGCTGAAGGGCGGTGCCACGGGGCGGCGTTCTTCGACCTCGAAGCCGCCCATGGTGAGCGTTTCGGCCAGTTCGGCACTACCGAGGGGCGGGTTGCAGAACTCGCGCAGCCAGGATTCCGGGAATTGCATCTCTTCGATCTCGTATTCGGTTTTTCTAGTATTGAACTGGGCAGGTCACTGGAACTGCGAGAGAAAACGCAAGTCGCCGTCGAAGAACAACCGCAAATCGTTCACGCCGTAGCGCAGCATCGTGAGCCGGTCGGGCCCCATGCCAAAGGCAAAGCCGATGTAGCGCTCCGGGTCGAGCCCCATGTTGCGCACCACGTTCGGATGCACCTGGCCCGAACCTGCGACTTCGAGCCAGCGCCCGGCCAGCGGACCGCTCGCAAATTGGATGTCGATCTCGGCGCTGGGCTCGGTAAACGGAAAGAAGCTTGGCCGAAAGCGCAGTACGAGGTCGTCGCTCTCGAAGAAGGTGCGGCAGAAATCGGTGAACACGACCTTCAGGTCCTTGAAGCTCACGTTTTCGCCGAGCCACAGGCCTTCGCACTGGTGGAACATGGGCGAATGCGTGGCATCGCTGTCGACGCGATAGGTGCGGCCCGGTGCAATCACGCGTATTTCGGGCGCCTTGGCCGCACCGGTGGTGTCGGCAGCTGCCGCAGCAAACTCGGCAGCGTATTTCTTGATGTGCTGATGCGCATAGCGCACCTGCATCGGGCTGGTGTGCGGGCGCAGGTTGTAGGGAATACCGTCGTCGCCATTCAGGTCGACATAGAAGGTGTCCTGCATCGACCGCGCAGGATGGTTCGGCGGGTTGTTGAGCGAGGTGAAGCTGTGCCAGTCGCTCTCGATCTCCGGGCCGTCGGCCACGTCGAAGCCCATGCTCGAGAAGATCTCCTCAATGCGCTCCAGGGTGCGGCTCACCGGGTGGAGGCCGCCAGGAATGCGGCGACGGCCAGGCAGGCTCACATCCAGCGCCTCTGCGCGCAGTTGCTGCGAAAGCTCTTCGTCGGCCAATTGCTGGCGCCGGTCGGTAAGCAAGGACTCGATGGCCTGCTTGGCCACGTTGATTGCGGCGCCGCGCGACTTTTTCTCGTCGACGCTGAGCGCGGCCATGCCCTTCATCAACTCGGTGATGCGGCCGGATTTGCCGAGGAACTGCGCCTTGGCGTTCTCGAGCTCGGCGGGCGTTTTCGCTTCGGCGAAGGCAACGCGTGCGGTGTCGACCAGGGAGTCCAACTCGTTCATAGCAACAAAAATTAGGCGGGGAAATAAAAAAAGAGCTGGAGCCTTTTCAAGCGCCAGCCCTTGTGTCGTGGGCGCAGGAGGCTGCCACGAAGACAGCCGCCCTGCTGTACAGAATCAAGCAGCCAGCTTGGCCTTGACCTGCTCCACGATGCCGGCAAAAGCGGCCTTGTCGTGCACTGCGATGTCCGCAAGCATCTTGCGGTCGATCTCGATTCCGGCCTTGCGGATGCCGTTTGCGAACTGGCTGTAGGTCAGGCCCAGTTCACGCGAGGCGGCGTTGATACGCGCGATCCACAGTTGACGGAACACGCGCTTCTTGGTGCGGCGGTCACGGTAGGCATATTGCCCAGCCTTCATTACCGCCTGTTTGGCGATGCGGAAGACATTACCGCGGCGACCACGGAAACCCTTGGCGAGTGCGAGAACTTTCTTGTGGCGGGCGCGAGCCGTTACACCACGTTTGACGCGAGGCATGTGTGTACTCCTTGTTCGTCTGAGTTAAATGCCACGGCCTGGCAGCATGGCGGCGACCGAAACCATGTTGGTTTCATGCACTGCCACTGCACCACGGAGGTGACGCTTGTTCTTGGTGGTCTTCTTGGTCAAGATGTGACGTTTGAAGGCTTGACCGCGCTTGACGGTGCCACCGGGACGAACGCGGAAACGTTTTTTCGCGCTGCTCTTGGTCTTCATTTTGGGCATATGAATGCTCCTTTAGTTTGTGCTCGTGAGGCGCCGCAGATACTCCACGGACTTGTTGGCCCCGAGACACTTCTTTACTCCGCCCCTGCCGGCACTTCTTTCGAAGCGCCTGCAGGGGCGAAATTCTTGAACCCTGCTATCTCTTCTCTGCCGCGCAGCCGCCTTTTCAGGCTGCTGCAGGCGCCGACGTTTCCGACGACGCTGGCTTGGCGGCACCGCCGCCTGGCTTCTTGCGGCCGGGAGCGATCATCATGATCATCTGGCGGCCTTCAAGCTTTGGAAACTGCTCGACGACGATAAGGTCGCCGAGCTCATCGCGAATGCGCTGCAGCAAAGCCAGACCGAGCTCCTGGTGCGTGATCTCGCGGCCGCGAAAGCGCAGCGTGATCTTGCATTTGTCACCCTCTTCAAGAAAGCGCTTGATATTGCGCATCTTGATGTTGTAGTCACCATCGTCGGTACCGGGGCGGAACTTGATTTCCTTGACCTCGATGACCTTCTGCTTCGACTTTGCCTCGGCTGCCTTCTTCTGCTCGTGGTACTTGAACTTGCCATACTCGATCAGACGGCAGACAGGCGGATTGGCCGCGGCAACGACCTCTACCAGATCCACGTCGGCCTCACCGGCGAGGCGCAATGCCTCGGAGAGACTCATAACACCCAATGGCTCGTTTTCCGGGCCTACAAGGCGGACTTCCGGGGCCATGATTTCCCGGTTCAGGCGGTGTTGGCGTTCCTCGCGGTGGCGGCGGTCGCGAAATGCAGTAGCGATGGTCAGAATCCTTTAAAAGTTGCTACAAAATCTGTAGCGGACGCCGGTCAGTTCTCGCGAACAAGCGGCAAAATGGGCCAGGAAACACAGATGAGGGTGCTTCCGGCACAAATCAACGCTTGTCAGCAATATCCTGAACGAGCCGTAGTACGAACGATTCGAGGGACATTGCACCGAGATCTTGATTGCCCCGGGCGCGCACTGCGACGGCACCAGCTTCCTTTTCCTTGTCGCCTACGACGAGGATGTAGGGAAGCTTTTGCAACGAATGCTTGCGTATTTTATACGTAATCTTCTCGTTGTGCAGGTCCAGCTGGACCCTAAGCCCTTGATTCTGCAGCGTTTTCGCCACTGAAGCAGCGTAATCGGCCTGCCCCTCGCTGATATTGAGCACCGCCACCTGCACCGGAGCGAGCCATGCGGGCAGCGCGCCGGCATGGTGTTCGATCAGCATGCCGATGAAGCGCTCCAGGCTGCCAACAATGGCGCGGTGCAGCATGACCGGGTGGGCGCGGCCACTCGATTCGGTCACGTACTCGGCACCCAGGCGCTCCGCCGTGTTGAAGTCGACCTGCATCGTGCCGCACTGCCACTGGCGTCCCAAGGCATCCTTCAGCGTGTATTCGATCTTCGGGCCGTAGAAGGCGCCATCGCCGGGCGAGATGATGAAGTCGACGCCCGAACGCCGAAGCGCCTCCATCACCGCATGCTCGGCCTTGTCCCACAGCTCGTCCGAACCAACGCGGTTGTCGGGCCGCGTTGCAACCTTGTAGAGGATGTCCGTGAAGCCGAAGTCGGCGTACACCTTTTGCAGCTGTGCCGTATAGGCCACGCACTCTTCGAGGATCTGGTCTTCCGTGCAGAACACGTGGCCGTCGTCCTGCGTGAAGCCGCGCACGCGCATGATGCCGTGCAGCGCGCCGCTGGGTTCGTTGCGATGGCACTGGCCGAATTCGCCATAGCGCAGCGGCAGGTCGCGGTAGCTGCGCAGGTCGCTCTTGAAGATGAGCACATGCCCCGGGCAGTTCATCGGCTTGAGCGCGTACTCGCGCTTTTCCGATTCCGTCGTGAACATGTTGTCGCGGTAGTTCTGCCAGTGGCCCGTTTTCTCCCACAGGCTCTTGTCGAGGATCTGCGGGCCCTTTACTTCCCAGTAGCCCGTGTCGCGGTAGATGCCGCGCATGTACTGCTCCACGGCCTGCCACACGGCCCAGCCCTTGGGGTGCCAGAACACCACGCCCGGCGCCACTTCGTCGATATGGAACAGGTCGAGTTCCTTGCCCAGCTTTCGGTGGTCGCGCTTCTCGGCCTCTTCGATGCGCTGGATGTACTGGTCGAGTTGCTTCTTGTCGGCCCAGGCCGTGCCGTAGATGCGCTGCAACTGCTCGTTCTTGGCGTCACCGCGCCAGTAGGCGCCGGCCAGCTTCGTGAGCTTGAAGACCTTCAGGAAACGCGTGTTGGGCACGTGCGGGCCGCGGCACATGTCGACGTATTCCTGGTGGTAGTAAAGGCCCATGGCCTGCTCGTCGGGCATGTCCTCGACGAGGCGCAGCTTGTAGTCTTCGCCGCGCGATTTGAAAACCTCGATGACTTCGGCGCGCGGCGTCATCTTCTTGACCACGTCGTAGTCCTGCGCAATCAGCTCGCGCATGCGCGCCTCGATGGCGGCCATGTCTTCGGGCGTGAACGGGCGCTCGTACGAAATGTCGTAATAAAAGCCTTCTTCGATCACCGGGCCGATGACCATCTTGGCCGTTGGGTACAGCTGCTTCACGGCGTGGCCGACCAGGTGGGCCGTCGAGTGGCGAATGATCTCCAGGCCCTCGTCGTCCTTGGGCGTGATGATCTGCAGCCTGGCGTCACGGTCGATGACGTCGCTGGCATCGACCAGCTTGCCATCGACCTTGCCGGCCACTGTCATCTTGGCGAGCCCCGGTCCGATGGACTGGGCAACTTCGGCCACCGAAACCGGGCCGGGGAACTCGCGGCGCGAGTTGTCGGGAAGCGTGATCTGGATCATGAAAAAACCTCGGGCGGAAAAACAAAAAAAGCGCGGTGATTGCCGCGCTTTGCCTGGTGTGAGAGCTGGAAGAAACCAGCGTGCGCGGTCTACCGGCCTTTTCCTTCGATGAAGAAAAAGCCGCTGAATCCTTGCGGAGTAGTTCGCGGTGTCATAACCAGGGTGCCTTTCTCGCTCTTGTTGGGTGCAGAGACCGCGATTCTATCCGCTGCCGCTTCAGGCCGCCGGCATCGGGCCTTGCCAGCCCGGACGAAAAAAGCCCGGCACAGGCCGGGCTCCGAGGTGACCGCGAACCGCCTGGGCAGGCGATTCGACGAACAGCCGACTCAGTGGAACTGCTCTTCTTCGGTCGAGCCGGTGAGCGCCGTGACGCTGGACTTGCCACCCTGGATGACCGTGGTCACCTCGTCGAAGTAACCGGTGCCCACTTCCTGCTGGTGCGACACGAAGGTATAGCCGCGGTCGCGCGCTGCGAACTCGGGCTCTTGCACCTTCTCGACATAGGCCGACATGCCGCGCTGCACATAGTCTTGCGCCAGGTCGAACATGTTGAACCACATCGAGTGGATGCCGGCCAGCGTGATGAACTGGTACTTGTAGCCCATGGCGCCCAGTTCCTTCTGGAACTTGGCAATGGTGGCGTCGTCGAGGTTCTTCTTCCAGTTGAACGACGGCGAGCAGTTGTAGGCCAGCATCTTGCCCGGGTGCACCTTGTGCACGGCTTCGGCGAATTTGCGGGCAAATTCGAGGTCGGGCGTGCCGGTTTCGCACCACACCAGGTCGGCGTAGTACGCGTACGCAACAGCGCGGCTGATGGCCTGGTCCATGCCCTTCTTCGTCTTGTAGAAGCCTTCGGCGGTGCGCTCACCCGTCAGGAAGGGCTTGTCGTTTTCGTCGTAGTCGCTGGTGATGAGGTCGGCTGCTTCGGCATCGGTACGAGCAATCACGAGCGTAGGCGTGCCGCAAACGTCAGCTGCCATGCGCGCGGCGATGAGCTTCTGCACGGCCTCTGTGGTGGGCACGAGCACCTTGCCGCCCATGTGGCCGCACTTCTTGACGGAGGCGAGTTGGTCTTCGAAGTGCACGCCGCCCGCACCGGCCTTGATCATGGCCTTCATCAGCTCGAAACCGTTCAGCACGCCGCCAAAGCCGGCTTCTGCATCGGCAACGATGGGCGCGAAGTAATCGACATAGCCCGCGTCGCCGGGGTTCACGTTCTTGGACCACTGGATTTCGTCCGCGCGGCGGAAGGTGTTGTTGATGCGCTCAACCACGTTCGGCACCGAATCCACCGGATACAGCGACTGGTCAGGGTACATCGACGAATAGCTGTTGGCATCCGCCGCAACCTGCCAGCCCGACAGGTAGATGGCCTTCACGCCAGCCTTCACCTGCTGCATGGCCTGGCCGCCCGTCAGCGCGCCGAGGCAATTGACATAGGGTTCGTTGTTCACCAGCTCCCAGAGCTTTTCGGCACCGCGGCGTGCCAGCGTGTGCTCGATGGGGAACGAGCCGCGAAGGCGCACCACGTCGGCCGCGCTGTAGCCGCGCTTGATGCCCTTCCAGCGGGGATTGGTGGCCCAGTCTTTCTCGAGGGCGGCAATTTGCTGTTCGCGGCTCAGTTGTTCGGTAAGGGTCTGGGGCATGGTCACTCCGTGAGGTTGATTGAAGGATGGGCGCTGCGGCCGTGGAGTTACTTTAAGCCCAAGCAATACTCTTATGTCTTATAGAAGACATATTTTTGCGCTTTAAAAATCAATCACTTAGCGACGTATTTCTCCATGCGAAATTATTTTTCTCATATTGAGAAAAAATATTGCGGCGCAGCAGCGTCCAATTTCGCGATGTGCAATCACACCTTCAACTATGAAAAGCACCGCGCGCCGCGGCTCATCCAGCGGCGGCAGCGTGTGCAATCCAGTCGCCACCGCCAATCACCGCACGTCCGCCGATTCGCGCCGGATGAATTTCGTAGACCAGGCACTCGAACCGCTGCGCACCCGCAACCACGTCCACGCTGCGCTTGATGTATTCGCCGGAGTTGTCATCGGCAACCTCCTCGAGCACATCGAGCGCCGCTTCCACTTCGGGCTCGATGCGATAGATCTCGCCCACCACCCGCCCTCTTCCGCTCAGCACCAGCCCTGGATAGGCGCCAAGGTCGTACAGGGTGCCTGCAATGACGGCGTCGGCCACATGAAACGGCTCGGGCCGAAACCGCGCGATATCGTTGCGCCCTCCACGGCGCAGCGTGCCGTAGACGAACACATGGCGCGGTGCGCGCGCGTTCATAGGTGCGTTGGATTTCGGCGTTTGCGGCATCATTGAATCCATCGTTCGAACAACAAGCCGTCCAGTCTATTGAACACCGCTACCCCCGCCTCCAATCGCCTCGTGGCCTATGGTTGCCTGGCCTTGAGCATGTCGCTCGTCGGCGGTTATGTCGCCCTTTCCAAGCCGCTGGTGGCTGCCTTCCCGGTACTGCTGCTCGCATGGCTGCGCTTTGGCATCGCAGCCTTGGCCATGCCGCATTGGCTCAAGCGCGCACCGGACGAACCGCCCATGAGCGGGCGCACCCGCTGGCTCGTCTTCCTGGAGTCGTTTCTCGGCAATTTCCTGTTCTCCATCTTCATGCTGTTCGGCGTGAGCCTTACCAGCGCGGTGTCTGCAGGCGTGATCATGGCGTCCATTCCCGCGGCCGTGGCGGTGGCGAGCTGGCTCTTTCTGCGCGAGCGCATCACCGTTCGCATCGGCCTTGCCATTGGATGCGCCGCACTCGGCATTGGCTTGCTCGCCCTCGTGCCGGCGCATGCGCCAGCGGCCACAGATGGCGATGCGCCGTCTTCAATGCCATGGCTCGGCAACCTGCTCGTGTTCTGCGCAGTGCTTTGCGAGACGGCCTACGCCGTGATCGGCAAGTCACTCACCGGCCGTCTCGGGCCGAAGCGAATCTCGTCGCTCATCAACCTCTGGGGCTTCGTGCTGTCGATGCCCTTCGGCATCTGGTTCGCGCTGCAGTTCGATTTTTCAGCCGTACGCTTCGACATGTGGGCCTTGCTCGTGGTCTACGCACTCGCAGCAAGCATCTGGACCGTGTGGCTCTGGATGACGGGACTGCGCCATGTGCCCGCTGCGCAGGCTGGTGTTTTTGCCGTGATGCTTCCCGTGAGTGCGGCCCTCGTGGGCGTGCTGGTGCTCGGCGAAAGCCTCTCTGGGGCACAGTTGTTTGCATTCGCGCTTGCGCTCATTGGCGTGGTGTTGGCGACCTGGCCTGAACGCCGAAGCTGAAAACCACGGGTTCTCCCCTCTGAAAAAACAACAACTCCCAATGAAAAAAGCTCTTTTTCCCTTGGAAACGAGTTTTTTCTCCTTTAGCATCCGCAATGCCACTGGAGACGCAAGTTTTTCATTGGTGACCGTTCAACCAAAAAAGGAAATCAACCATGGCAACTGCAAAGAAGGCTCCGGCCAAGAAAGCTCCGGCAAAGAAGGCCGCTCCCGCCAAGAAGGCTGCGGCTCCTGCAAAGAAGGCCGCACCGGCCAAGAAGGCAGCTCCCGCAAAGAAGGCTGCTCCTGCGAAGAAGGCTGCACCGGCGAAGAAGGCTCCTGCAAAGAAGGCCGCTCCCGCCAAGAAGCGCACGCCCAATGCCGCGTTCATGAAGGCCCTGACCCCCAGCCCGGCACTCGCCGCTGTGGTCGGTTCGACGCCTCTGCCGCGCACCGCAGTCGTGAGCAAGCTGTGGGACTACATCAAGAAGAACAACCTGCAGGACAAGGCCAACAAGCGCAACATCAACGCCGACGCCAAGCTGAAGGAAATCTTCGGCAAGCCGCAAGTGTCGATGTTCGAACTGGCTGCGCTGATCGGCAAGCACGTCAAGTAAGCGCTCGGGTACTGCGCGTCCATCGCGCTCCCGAATCAAAAAGCCGGCATATGCCGGCTTTTTTTTGGCCGCGTGCGGCGTTCGGTTCGCCTCGCTCGTTCAGCCCCGCGCCTGCGCCGCGCGCGTGATCGACGCCAGCGTGCCGCGCGTCGTGATCACCTCGGGGTCAAGCGGAATCTCGATCAGCGTGCCCGTATCGGCTGCCAGCGCGCGCAGCAGCGCGGCCTCGAACTGCGCGGTTTCGGTCACGCGCTCGGCTGCGTAGCCATACGCCCGCGCCAGGCCGCAGAAGTCGGGGTTGCGCAGCGCAGTGCCGCTCTCGCGCTCTGGATAGTCGCGCTCCTGGTGCATGCGGATGGTGCCGAACATGCCGTTGTTCAGCAGCACGATGATGCTTTTGCCACCATGCTGGGCGGCGGTCGCGAGTTCTTGCCCGGTCATCAGGAAATCGCCATCGCCCGCAATCGTGAAGGCCACCCGGCCCGTCGCCAGGTTGGCCGCAATGCCCGCCGGCACGCCATAGCCCATGGCCCCGCTGGTGGGCGCCAGTTGCGTCTTGCTGCCCCTGGCGAGCCCGTGATACCGGAAATAGCGGTGCACCCAGCTCGCAAAGTTGCCGGCCCCGTTGGTAATGGCCGCATCCGCGGGCAGGTGCTTCTGCAGCAGCGCGACCACCTCCGCCATGTCGACCGGGCCCCGCGGTGTTTCGGCCGGCATGCCGGCGAGCGCCTGAGGCTCCAGGTTCGCTTCGTAGTCCGCATGGGCCTGCGCAGCCCACTCCTCCCACGGCAAACTATTGGGTGCACTCAGCACTTCGAGGCTTCGCGCCGCCGCGCTCATGCCGGCGTTGATGGCCAGGTCGGCCTGATAGACGCGGTTGAGCTCTTCCGCGCTCGCGTGAATGTGCACCAGCTTCTGCCGCGCCTTCGGCGCTTCGAGCAGCGTGTAGCCGCCAGTCGTCATTTCGCCGAGCCGCGGGCCGATGGCGATGATCAGGTCGCTGTCTTTCACGCGCTGCGCGAGCTTGGGGTTGATGGCAATGCCGACGTCGCCCGCGTACAGCGGATGGTGGTTGTCGAACGTGTCCTGAAACCGAAAGGCGTTGGCCACCGGCAACCGCCAGTTCTCGGCAAAACGCTGCAGCGCCTGCGCGGCCTGGGTCGTCCAGCCGCCGCCGCCCGCAATCACCAGTGGCCGCTGCGACTTCAGCAGCAACTCACGCAAGGTGCGCAGCGCGCCCGGATCGCTCCACGGCTGCACTGGCTCCACGCGCGGGAGCGGCCGCGCCGGAGTCTGCGCGCGCAGCATGTCTTCGGGCAACACAAGCACCACCGGTCCGGGCCGTCCGTTCATCGCGGTCGCAAAGGCGCGCGCAACGTACTCTGGAATGCGGTTCGCATCGTCGATGCGCTCCACGCGCTTGGCGAAGCCCTTGGTGCTCGGCCCGAAGAAACTGCCGTAGTCCACTTCCTGGAAGGCTTCGCGGTCGCGAAAGTCGCTGCCCACGTCGCCGACAAAAAGCACCATGGGCGTTGAATCCTGAAAAGCGTTGTGCACGCCGATCGATGCGTTGGTGGCGCCCGGTCCGCGGGTGACAAAGCACACGCCCGGCCGTCCGGTGAGCTTGCCGTGCGCCTCGGCCATGAAGGCGGCCCCGCCCTCCTGCCGGTTGACGATGAAGCGGGCGCGTTCGCGATAGGCATGAAAGCCGTCGAGCACCGCAAGGAAGCTTTCGCCCGGAACGCCGAACGCGATCTCCATGCCCTGCTCGATCAGGCATTCGACGATCAGATGGCCGGCGGGTTGTGATGTACTCATGAGAAGTCGAACCTCAGCTGCAAATGTCTTTGGAATTATGTGCGCCCGCTCTCACCGCCTTGCGTTAATTCACCAAATGGTTAAATTCGCGCCATGAAAGTACCCAAGGATTCCCCGCCCGAAGCAGTCGAGCCGCGCTCCCGCGATGCCGACCGCTCGCAACTGGCAATTCTTGCGTCGGCGCGCGATGAGTTCGCGCAGCGGGGCCTGGCCGGCGCGCGCATGGACAGCATCGCCGCGCGCGCCGGGCTGAACAAGCGCCTCATCTACTATTACTTCGGCAGCAAGGACGACCTGTTCCTGGCCGTGCTCGAACGCACCTACGCAGACATCCGCGAGGCCGAACAGCAACTGCACCTGGACGAGATAGACCCCGTCGAGGCCATTCGGCAACTGGTCTCGTTCACCTGGCACTACTACCTCGAACACCCCGAGTTCATTACCCTGCTCAACAGTGAGAACCTGCATTGCGCAGCGCACCTCAAGCGCTCCGAGCGCATCCAGGAAATGAACTCGCCGCTGGTGCAGTTGCTCGATACGGTGCTGGAGCGCGGCAAGCGCGACAAACTGTTCCGCGCAGGGGTCGATCCGGTGCAGCTCTACATATCGATCGCCTCGCTCTGCTACTTCTACCTGTCGAACAACCACACGCTCTCGGCCGTCTTCGGCCGTGACCTGCGCGCGCCCAAGGCAATGGCGCAGCGTCTCTCGCACATGACCGACCTCGTGCTGGGCTACGTCCTGCACTGAGCGTCCGGGCGCCTCCAGCATCTCCGGGTATTTACCGATTAGCGGCGGTTGCGCTGCGGCGGCAGCCTTTCTAAAATTGCTAATTCACTTATTGGTGAATTAATCAACCAAGACAAGGCGGCCTGACCGCACGGAGACAACCCATGAAGCAACTTGTACGCACCACTGCACTCGCCACGCTTACCTGCCTCGCCGCCTTGATGCCGGGCCTGGCATCGGCGCAGAACGGGTATCCCAACAAGCCCATTCGCGTGATCGTGCCGTTCGCGGCCGGCAGCACCACGGACATCATTGCCCGGGCCATCGCCGACAAGATGGGCCAAAGCATGGGCCAGACGCTGGTAGTGGACAACCGCGGCGGCGCCAGCGGCACCATCGGCCAGCAGGCAGTAGCCACGGCGGCGCCAGACGGCTACACGATCATGATTCACTCGTCGTCGCACACGGTGAGCCCTTCGACCTTCGCGAAGCTGCCGTTCGACACGGTGAACGACTTTGCCGCCGTCACGCCCATCTCGTCGCTGCCCAATGCGCTGGTGATCTCGCCCGCGAAGAACATCAAGACGCTGCAGGAGCTGGTCGCGGCGGCCAAGGCCAAGCCGGGCACCATCAACTTCGCATCGGCAGGCCAGGGCAGCGCCACCCACCTCAACGCCGAGAAGTTCAAGCTGGCGGCAAAGATCGACGCCACCAACATTCCGTTCAAGGGCTCCGCCGAGGCGGTCACCGAAGTGCTGTCGGGCCGCGTGGACTACTACTTCTCGCCCATCGCGCCGGTCATCGGCCAGATCAAGGAAGGCCAGTTGCTTGCGCTGGCAGTTGGCTCGCCCAAGCGCGCGGCCGCCCTGCCCGACGTGCCGACCACGGCCGAAGCCGGTGTGCCGGGCTCCGAATTCAATTTCTGGATCGGCATGATGGCTCCCGCCAAGACGCCGCGCGACATCGTCAACCGGCTGCACGACGAAGTGGCGAAGGCGCTCGCTTCGCCCGAGGTCAAGGAGCGCTTTTTGAAGCTCGGTGCCGATGCATGGACGCTCAAGCCCGAGCAGTTCGACGCCTACATCAAGGACGAAATCAAGTCCAACGCCACGCTGGTGAAGGCCGCGGGGCTGACGCCGGCGCAGTAATCCGTCCTTCGCTTTTCTTCCCCTTTTCCTCCAACTCCTTTTTCGGCTGAAGACATGGCTACACAACGACTCGGAATCATCATGCACGGCGTTACCGGACGCATGGGCATGAACCAGCACTTGATCCGCTCGATCTGCGCAATTCGCGCACAAGGCGGCGTCACGCTGTCCAACGGCGACAAGGTCATGCCCGACCCGATCCTCATCGGCCGCAACGCCGAGAAGATGGAAGCGCTTGCCAAGACGCACAACATCGCGCGCTGGGGCACCGACCTGGACAAGGCGCTAGCCAACAAGGAAGACACCATCTTCTTCGACGCCGGCACCACGCAAATGCGCCCCACATTGCTGGCCAAGGCCATCCGCGCCGGCAAGCACGTGTACTGCGAGAAGCCGATTGCCACCAACCTGAACGAAGCGGTCGAGATCGCTCGCCTGGCCGAAGGCTCGGGCCTGAAGCACGGCGCGGTGCAAGACAAGCTCTTTCTGCCGGGCCTGCGCAAGCTCGACATGCTGCGCCGCGCAGGCTTCTTCGGCCGCATGCTCAGCGTGCGCCTGGAGTTCGGCTACTGGGTGTTCGAAGGCGATCTGCAGCCCATCCAGCGCCCGAGCTGGAACTATCGCAAGGAAGACGGCGGCGGCATGATCCTGGACATGATGTGCCACTGGCGCTATGTGCTGGACAACCTGTTCGGCGAGGTCAAGTCGGTGTCGTGCCTGGGTGCCACGCACATTCCCAAGCGCTGGGACGAAGCCGGCAAGCCGTATGAAGCCACAGCCGACGACGCGGCCTACGCCACTTGCGAGCTCACCGGCCACAACGGCGAGCCGGTCATCGCGCAGATCAACATGAGCTGGGTCACGCGCGTGCGTCGCGACGACCTCGTGACCTTCCACGTCGACGGCACCGACGGCTCGGCCGTGGCGGGCCTCTCGAGCTGCCGGGCCCAATCCCGCGTGGCCACGCCGCGCCCGGTGTGGAATCCGGACGAGAAGCAGATGATGAATTTCTTCGACCAGTGGCAGGAGATTCCGGATTCGCAGGTGTACGACAACGGGTTCAAGATCCAGTGGGAGCACTTCATTCGCCACGTAGTCGAGAACGAGCCCTACAAGTGGACCTTGCCCGAAGGCGCCAAGGGCGTGCAGCTGGTCGAAGCCGCGCTCGAGTCATGGAAGGAACGCCGCTGGATCGACGTGCCGGCGTTGAAGGTCTGAGGCAGGCGGCATGGCTCTTTCGCTGACTCTCCCCTCGACGAGCGGCTCGCTCGCCCCTTACACCCTGCGCGGCACCGCGCCGGTCAAGCCCGAAGCGGGCGTCAAGTTCGACCGCATCGCCTATTCGGCCGCGCACGTGGTGGCCGATCCGCTGGCCGCGGTAGACCCGTGGCTGCAGTGCGCGGTCGACTGGGACGCGACCATCGCCTATCGGCACCACCTGTTCTCGCTGGGCCTGGGCGTTGCCGAAGCCATGGACACGGCGCAACGCGGCATGGGCCTGGACTGGCCGACCTCGCTCGAGCTGATCCGCCGTTCGCTCGATGCGGCGAAAGGTGTTCCGGGCGCACTGGTGGCCTCGGGCTGCGGCACCGACCATCTGAACATCGACGACGTGAAGAGTGTCGACGACGTGATCCGCGGCTATGAAGAGCAGATGGCGGCCATCGAGGCGCTCGGCGGCAAGCTGATCGTCATGGCCAGCCGCGCCCTCGCCCGCGTGGCAAAGAGCCCGGCTGACTACGAGCGCGTGTACGACCGCATCCTGAGCCAGGCAAAGCAACCGGTGGTGCTGCATTGGCTGGGAGACATGTTCGACCCGGCCCTTGCGGGCTATTGGGGCAACAAGAACGCCGACGCAGCGATGGATACGGCGCTCGCCGTGATTGCCGCGCACCCGCACAAGGTGGACGGCATCAAGATTTCGCTGCTCGACAAGGACAAGGAAATTGCCATGCGCCGCCGCCTGCCGGCAGGCGTGCGCATGTACACCGGCGACGACTTCAACTACGCCGAACTGATTGCCGGCGATGGTTTCGGCAGCGAACCCACGCACGGCAAGAGCGATGCGCTGCTCGGCATTTTCGATGCGATTGCTCCGGCCGCCAGCGCGGCATTGGGGGCCCTCGCCCAAGGCAACACCGAAAGGTTCCACGCGATTCTCGGCCCCACGGTGCCGCTGTCACGCCACATCTTTGCGGCGCCCACCCGCTTCTACAAGACGGGCGTGGTGTTCATGGCCTGGCTCAACGGCCACCAGAGTCACTTCACGATGGTGGGCGGCCAGCAGAGCACGCGCTCGCTGCAGCACTTTGCCGAGTTGTTCCGGCTGGCCGATGCGGCCAATCTGCTGGAACATCCAGAGTTGGCGGTTCAACGAATGAAGACGCTGCTCGCACTGCACGGCGTGGAAGGCTGAGCAAGCTCATGCGCGATTTCTCGCAGAACCACGACTGGCTGTCGATCAACACGGCAACCATCCGCAAACAGTCGGGCGCCGAAGTGCCGCTGGACCGCATCATCGACCAGTGCGCCGAGCGCGGCATCCGCGCAATCAGCCCCTGGCGCGATCAGGTGGCCGCCGTGGGGCTCGACAAGATCGCAACGCAGCTCAAGGCTCATGGCATCGGCCTCTCGGGCTATTGCCGCGGCGGCTTCTTCCCGGCATCCGACGCGGCAGGCCTGAAGGCTGCGCTGGACGACAACCGCCGCGCCATCGACGAAGCCAGGACGTTGAATGCGCCGTGCCTGGTCCTGGTGGTCGGTGCGCTACCCGGCGCCCTCGAAGGCAAGGCGGCCTACAAGGACATCGCCCGCGCACGAGGCGAGGTGCGCGACGGCATCGCCGCATCGCTGGAGTACGCGCGCGAAGTCGGCATGCCGCTTGCCATCGAGCCCTTGCACCCCATGCAAGCAGCCGACCGTGCCTGCATCAACACGCTCGAACATGCGCTGGACATTTGCGACGAGCTCGATGCAGGCAGGAGCGGCATGCTCGGTGTGGCGCTGGACATTTATCACGTGTGGTGGGATCCGAAGCTGCAGCAGCAGATTGCCCGCGCCGGCCGCGAGCGCCTGCTGGCGTATCACGTCTGCGATTGGCTCACGCCGACGCGCGACCTGCTCTCCGACCGCGGGATGATGGGTGACGGCGTTGTGGAACTCAAGAAGATCCGCGGCTGGGTCGAAGACGCAGGCTTTGCCGGGTTCAGCGAAGTTGAGATCTTTTCGAGCCTCGACTGGTGGAAGCGGAGCGGCGACGAGACGCTCGATGCTTGCATCGAGCGGCACAAGCGGGCTGTTTGAAATCTCCTGGGCGCGCCGCCTCGAACAGCAGCGCGACGAAGAACAGCCACTTGTGCTGCAATTCGCCCATGGCTACCCCGACTCTGGACGACCTGCGCCGCTATGCAATAGCCCGCACGCTCTTCAAGCCCACCACCCTGCCCGGCGCAATCCGTCAACTCGGCTTTGTTCAGGCCGACCCGATTCGCGCCCCCGCGCGTGCACAAGACCTGACGCTGCGCCACCGCGTGAAGGACTATCGCGCGGGCGATCTCGAAAGCCGCTACACGCGCCTTGCCATCGAGGAAGACTGCCTCGTCAACTACGGCTTCCTGCCGCGCGAGCACCTCGCGCTGATGCATCCGCGTGAACCCAGGCAGCCATGGGACGCGGACACCCGCCGCAAGGCCGCCGACGTTCTGGCATTCGTGCGCGAGCACGGGCCGGTGCATCCGCGTGAAGTCGAACAGCACTTTGCCCACGGCAGCGTAAAGAACTATTGGGGCGGCTCGAGCAATGCGACGACGCGGCTGCTAGACGGCCTGCACTATCGCGGCATGCTGCGCGTGGTACGGCGCGACAGCGGCACGCGCGTCTACGAGGCCGTCACGCATGCGCCCGCTGACGAAAGCCCCGCCGGCCGTGCACACAGAGCCGCCGCACTCATCGACCTTGTGGTGCGCAAGTACGCGCCGCTGCCCGCCGCAAGCCTGACCTACCTCGTGCGGCTGCTCGGCTACGGCGCTCCGCATCTTTCGGTGCAGACCCAGGCGGCGCTGCGCCTTGCACGCGAAGAACTCGCGAGCTGCCGCATCGACGGGACGACCTGGTACTGGCCAGCCGACGAGAACCCCGCCTCGCGCCGTCATGCGCCTGACGATGAAGTGCGCCTGCTCGCCCCGTTCGACCCCGTGGTGTGGGACCGGCGCCGCTTCGAGCTGCTGTGGGGTTGGACATACAAGTTCGAGGCCTATATGCCCGCGCCCAAACGGCAGTTCGGCTACTACGCCCTGCCGCTGCTTTGGCACGACCGCGTCATCGGCTGGGCCAACATCACTGCGCCCGAAGGCCGGTTGCAGCCTGCGTTCGGCTATGCGGAACGAAAGCCGCGCAATGCGGCGTTCAGCGCGGCGCTCGACGACGAGCTGCAGCGCATGACCCGGTTTCTTGTCAGGCGCTGAACCGCAGCCGCAATCGCAGCCACGCAAAGAAAATCCCCGCGCTGCGGAAGGTCTGGCGCGCGGGCGACAACCCGCTGCGCGGCACGCTCCTAGAATCGCGCGGTCGTCCGGCGTGCCGGACGGCAAGCGTTCTCAGGGCGGGGTGAAACTCCCCACCGGCGGTATTGGCGGCTTCTTCCAGAGAAGAACTGCACGAGCCCGCGAGCGCCCGCGGCCTGCGACAAACAGGCCGCGGGGTCAGCAGATTTCGGTGCAATTCCGAAGCCGACGGTCACAGTCCGGATGAAAGAGAGCGCGAAAATGCGGGCTGGCCCGCGCGCTTTGCCGTCTCTCGTGCAATGGCGCGTGGTCTGGCTTGCGGTTTCGTGCGCCCTGATTCAGGAAACCTGCTTTCAAGAGGCACACCATGAGTCAGATCAACGACCTTCCCCTTTCCGCCATCAACGCGTCGGGCAATCCGCGCGGCGAGCGCATCGCTTTTGTCGAGGCGCAGTGGCATTCCGACATCGTTCACCAGGCGCGTGACGCCTTCCTTGCCGAGATGGAACGGCTCGGCGTGGCGCGCGACCTCATCGACGTGTTCGACGTGCCCGGCGCCTTCGAGATTCCCCTGCACGCCAAGCGTCTTGCCAACTCCGGCAAGTACGCTGCCATTGTGGGCTGCGCGCTGGTGGTGGACGGCGGCATCTACCGCCATGAGTTCGTGGCCAGCACCGTTGTCAGCACGCTGATGTCGCTGCAGCTCGAAACCAACGTGCCGATTTTTTCGGCCGTGCTCACGCCGCACCACTTCCACGAGCACGTGGAGCACCGCAAATACTTCCACCGCCACTTTGCCGTCAAGGGCACCGAAGTGGCCGAAGCCTGCGTCAAGACGCTCGAAGGCCTGAAGAAGGTCGACGCACTGCTGGCTGCGTGACAAGCGGCGGGCTGCTGCAGTAATCTGGGCGGATGACATCTTCATCCGCCTCTTCGAGCGACCGCTACACCCTCTATGGCGCGCCAGGTTCGGGCGCCACGCCTGTGCATGCGGCGCTGACGCTGATCGGTGCGCAGGTCGATACCGTCGACGTTTCCCCGTGGGAAGGCGACTCCGAGCGCGATCGCGTTTCGGGCGTCAACCCGATGCGCCAGGTTCCCGCGCTTGTGCTGCCTTCCGGCGAGGTGATGACCGAGAGCGCGGCCATCCTCATCTGGCTTGGCGACCGCTATCCCGAAGCCGGGCTTTGCCCCGCGCCCAACGATCCGCTGCGCGCGCGCTACCTGCGGTGGATGGTGTACCTGCCGGCGGCCATCTACTCGCTGTACTGGGTGCGCGACGATCCGACGCGGCTCACGCCAGACCCCGCAGCCCAGCCTGCAATGCTCGAACGCTCGGCCGAACGCATTGCGCACTGCTGGCACCTGATGGACACGCAGATCGACGAACCCGCGCCCTATTTGCTCGGCGAGAAGATCAGCATGCTCGACCTCTACGTGACCGTGCTGTCGCGCTGGACGCCGCATCGACGGCGCTTTTACCGCGTGGCGCCGCGCATGGCCCAGGTGGTGCGGCGCGTGGACGCCGAGCCCCGGCTGGCCGAGTTCTGGGCGGCGCGCTTTCCTTTCTCGCTAGATCCGCAAGTGCAGCAAGAATGACGACGACCGTATGACTGCACGCACCCCGACCACGGCTTATCCGATGACCATCTTCCACAAGCCCAACTGCAGCACCTCGCGCAACGTGCTGGGCTTGATCCGCGAGAGCGGCGTGGAACCGGAGATCGTTCTTTACCTGGAAACCCCGCCGCCCAGGAAGAAGCTGCGCGAACTGGCAGAGGCCATGGGCATGAGCGCGAGCGACCTGTTGCGCACGAAGGAAGCGCCCTATGCAGAGCTGAAGCTGGACGACCCAAAGTGGACCGACGACCAGCTGTTCGACTTCATCGTTGCCAACCCCATCTTGCTGCAACGGCCCATCGTGGTCTCGCCGCGCGGCACGCTCATGTGCCGGCCGTGGGCCCGCGTGCGCGAGATCCTTCCCGACTCGTAAAGACGAGAGCCGGCGGCTAGCCGCGCTGCAGCAGCGCGGGTACGCCGGAAGCCAGCATCGCCACGCCCGATGCCGTCAGCAGCCCCAGCACCAGCTTTCGGAATGCCGCCTCGCTGATGCCGATGTAGAGCCGAGCGCCTAGCAGCACCGGTACCGCGACAGCCAGTGCTACTACGCCCAGCAGCGGCACCATCGAGCGGCCGATGCTGCCGCTCGCCAGATGGATGGCAAACGCCACGACGAGCATCGAAAGGTTGAAGTTCTGGATCACCGCGCGCTGCGTATCGCGCTGGAAGCCGCGCAGCGTGCACCAGAGCGTGGGAATGGTGCCCGAGAAGCCGCCGATGCCGGCCATGGCACCGCCGATGGTTCCGGCGATCCCATCGGCGATTCGTCCGCCGAAGGTCACCTTGGGCAGGTGCTGCGACATCAGCATGGCAGGACACCAAAGCACCAGCAGCACCCCGAGGCAGACCTTGAAGAGCACAAGATCGAGATGCGGCAGCAGCCATACACCGAAAGGCACGCCGACCAGCCCGCCAAGTACGAAGGGCCACAACACATGCTTGTCAAAAGTGCGGCGCACTGTAACGGCCGCAATCACCTGGCCCGTGAGCGCGCCGAACAGCGAGAGCACGGCAGCCAGTTGCGGCTCCAGGGTCCAGGCCCAGACCGACATTGCCACCAGGCCGAATGCAAAGCCCGACAAGCCCTGCACAAAACCCGCCAGCATGGCGCCGACAATCACATACACATACAAGGCCTGCATGCGGCCGATGATATCGGCCGCATCCGCACCGCCACGTTGGCGGCACCACCCCTGAACGTCAGGCCGAAGCGGGCAGCAGCGCCGTACGGCGCGCCTTGGTCACATTGAACGCGCTGGCAACCAGCACACCCTGCACCAGGGCCAGGCCGACGATCACGCTCGTGTACTGGGCATGGTCCATGAGCCGGCCGAACACCAGCGGCGCCAGCGCCTGGCCGATGTCCAGGCCCGCGTACACCACGCCATACACGCGCCCCGTGGCGTTGGGCGGTGTCGAGCGCTTGACCAAGAGGTCGCGCGAAGGCCCGGCCACGCCAGACACAAACCCCATCACACCGAACAGCACCGGCACCAGCACCGGCGGGAACTGCGCAAAGGCCAGCACCAGCGCAACGGCCGCTGCAATGCCGAAGCCGGCTCCCACGATGCGCTCGCAGCGTGAGGGATCGGAGGCCAGAAAGCCGCCCGCCACCATGCCGGCCGCGCTGGCCACCATGTACACCGTAAGGCAAACCGCCACCAGCGCCACCGGCACCGCATGCAGGTGGCCTGCAGCCACCGGCGCGAAGGTCTGCACCACGCTGATCACGACGGCATACAAGAAGAAGAAGCCGAAGCACATCCACACGGCCGGAATGCGCAGAAAGTCGAACTCGCCGCCGATGGGTGCCGGCTCGCCGTGACCGGTGGCTTTTTGCACCGCCTTCACGTCCAGCGCCAGCACGCTGCGATAGATCCAGAGCACCAAGAGCACCACAATGGCCAGCGCACCTGCCGATGCCAACGCCACGCGCCACGAATAGGCAATGGCAATCGGCACCACGAAGGCAGGTGCCAGCGCCCAGCCCAGGCTGCCGGTAATTCCGTGCACGCTGTAGGCGTGACCCAGCCGCGTGGGTGCAACCTTGCGGTTGAAGAGTGTGTAGTCGACAGGGTGGAACACGCCATTGCCGATACCGCCGACGATCGCGCAGGCCAGCAGCATCCAGTAGCTCTGGGCCAGGGCGTAGCCGAAAGCTGCCAGCGCCAGCGCACCAAGGCCCACGAAGAGCACCGGCCGCGGACCGAGTTTGTCGACGATGAAACCAGAAGCCGCCTGCACGATGCACGACACCACGAAGAACACCGTCAGGACCGCGCCGAGTTCGGTGTAGCTCACGTTGAAGGCGTCCTTCAACCAGGGAAACAGTGGCGCCAGGATCAGTTGGCTGAAGTGGCTGATGGCATGGGCCAGGCCCACTAAGCCGATCAACTGGGCATCGCTGCGCAGGTTGGTCGAAGGGGTGGTTGTCGGAGAGGAGGTTGAAGACATGGATTGCTACAAAAAACCGCGCAGGCACCGATGCTATGCCCGCGGGTCGCGGCAGAATGGCGATACAGCGACAACATTTGTCGAAACCATGCCAAGCGCCGTCTCTCCCCCTTTTTCGCCCGACGCCGGAAGCCCTCGCGCCGCCAAGCCACGCGGCCCGAACGTGGCACCGGTCACCAGCGTCGCCTCGCTCACGCCGCACCTCTACGCACCCGACGCGGTGCGGCCGTTGCGCGCCAAAGAACATTTCCTGAGCGCCGACACCTTTGTCGAGCTGCACCAGCACCCGTGGCCGCAGCTGACCTTCTCCACGCGCGGCGTGATCCGGCTCAGCACGCAGGACGGCAGCTACATCGTGCCGCCCTCTCGCGCAGTCTGGGTGCCGGCCAACATGCCGCACAGCATCATGCTGATAGAAGATGCCGAGCTGCGCACCGTGTACCTGCATGCCTGGCTCGGACCGCCGTGGGAGAAGTGCGAAGTGCTCGAAATCAGCCCCCTGTTGCGTGCGCTGATGCTCGCGCTCGACACCACGCCAGATGGGCTGCCACCAAGCGACCCGCATGCACCCCAGCGCGAACGCATGATCGCCCCGCTGCTGGTCGACGAGCTGGAGCGTGCCACGCAAATTCGCATCGATGTGCCGCTGCCCACAGACAAGCGGCTGCGCCAGCTTTGCGAAGCGCTGCTGCGCAACCCGGCTGACCGCGCGACGCTGGCCGAGCGCGCCGCCGCCATCGGCGCGAGCGAGCGGACCGTGGCGCGGCTCTTTCGCGACCAGCTCGGCATGAGCTGGCAGCAGTGGCGCCAGCAGGCCGTCATGGCGCACGCACTGCCGCTGCTGGCACGCGGCATGGCGGTGAGCCAGGTGGCGGCAGCCAGCGGCTATGCCACCGACAGCGCGTTCTGCGCCATGTTCAAGGCGGCCACCGGCCGTTCGCCGACATCGTTCCAGCACCGCAAGCGCTCGGCCGCGCTCGCCTGATGCCCTGGCATCAGGTCAAGCCGTCACGGCGCTCTGGCAAGATCGGCGGGCCCCAAAAAACCACGGACCCTCCGACCGACCTGCCCCATGGCGCCCATTTCCCGATCGCATCGCCCCTTGACCTGGACCGCAGACATCGGCGAGCGCATGCGCTCCCTCTTCTGGCTCAAGGCAATCGGCACCACGGTGTTCACCTGGGTTTTTTTCATCGGCTATTTCCATCTGCTCCGCAACCCTGCGTACCCGGTCGTGGTGATGCCGCTCACCGCGCTGGACCACCTGATTCCGTTCCAGCCCTACACGCTGGGGGCGTACCTGTCGCTCTGGTTCTACGTGGGCATTGCGCCCGGACTGCAGTTGGGCTTTCGAGAGCTGGTGGTCTACGGCCTGTGGATCGGCGCGCTGTGCCTTACGGGCCTGGGCCTCTTCTACTTCTGGCCGACGCAAATTCCACCGCTTGCCATCGACGTGTCGGGCTACCCCGGCTTTGCGATGCTGCAAGGGGTGGATGCCGCAGGCAACGCCTGCCCTTCCATGCACGTGGCCGTGGCCATCTTCACGGCCATACGCCTGGACCACGTCTTGCGCGAAGCACGCACACCCGTTTTTCTGCGCCTTGCCAACTGGTTCTGGTTTGCCGCCATTGCCTACTCGACGCTCGCCGTCAAGCAGCACGTGGTGCTCGACGCAGTGGCCGGTGCATTGCTGGGAATGGCCTTCGCGCTCCCCTCGCTCCGGTGGCGCCCCGTGTACAGAAACCGGGGCAATACTTTGGTTGGAGCGGATATCATTGGCCATCACTGACCCACAAGCCGAGCGAGGAAGGGGTCGATCCCATGGAGCACCCTGAAGGGTGACGATCGATCAGCGGCTGGCACACGACAACAGGCATGGCACGATGAGTTCGCTGAAGGAATTGCAGGACCTGATCCACGAGAAGTACGGCATCGAGCCGTCAAAGCTCGACCCCAACGCGTCGATGCGCGAAACCGGCGGACTCGATTCGCTGGCATTGGCCGAGTTCCTGTTTGCCATTGAAGACCACTTCGGCATCACCATGCCCGACGACGACGCGAACATCGACACGCTGGGCGAGTTGGCGTTGCTGGTCGACAAGGTCAGGGCCGCGAAAACAGCGTGAACCACGAGGTCTGCGTCACCGGCCTCGGCGTCATGGCGCCGCACGGCGGCGAGCCCGATGCGCTGTTCCAGGCCCTGCTCGATGGCCAGTCGGCCATTCGCCCGATCTTTCCCGAGCTACCCAAGCCAGCTGCCGCAGCCACGGTGGCATTTGACGAAACACGCTGGTTTACCAAGCTGCAGCTCGCCGGCGTCGACCGCGTCAGCCAGCTTGCCGTGGCAGCCGCCGATCTTGCGCTGCAAGACGCGGGCTTCGACCTTGCAAACGCCGATCCCGAGCGCATCGGCATCTACGCCGGGTGCGGCATGGGCGGCGCCGCGGCACTCGAGGCCGCCTACCGCGGCGGCACGCGCGTGCCGCCGCTCACCATTCCGGCCTTCATGCCCAACGCGCCCGCGGCGCACGTGGCCATGCGCAATGGCGTGCAGGGGCCGGTGCTCACCTATTCGGTTGCCTGCGCGTCGTCGTCGGTTGCCATTGCCGAAGCTGCAAAGGCCATCCAACGCGGCGAAGTCGACCTGGCGATTGCCGGCGGCAGCGAGGCGCTCATCGTCCCGGGCGTGGTGCTGGCGTGGCAGGCCATGCAGACGCTGGCCAGCTTCCAGCCCGGCGAAGCGGCCGGCGCGGTGCGGCCCTTTGCCAGCGACCGCAGCGGCTTTGCGCTCGGCGAAGGCGCAGCTTTCCTGGTGCTCGAATCCGCCGAACGCGCCCGTGCCCGGGGCGCCCGCAGCTATGCCACGCTGGCCGGCTGGGGCCTGAGCAGCGATGCCACCCACCTCACCAAACCCGACGCGCCGGGCCAGGCGCGCGCGCTGCGCCAGGCGTTGCGGCAGGCCGGGCTCGCGCCGCGCGACGTGGGCTACTGCAACGCACACGGCACGGCCACGCGCATCGGCGACGTGGTCGAGCGCAACGCGCTGGCGGACGTGTGGGGCGACGATTTCGACCGGCTGCGTGTCAGCTCTACCAAGGCGCTGCACGGCCACATGCTCGGTGCGGCGGGTGCAATCGAAGCGCTCATCACCGTGCTTGCGCTGCATCGCAAACAGTTGCCGCCCAACGCCCACTGCAACGAGATCGATCCCGCCTGCAGCATGAACCTCGTGTCCGCGCAGCAAACCAGCGCGCCAACCATCGAAGCGGCCGTCAGCAACTCCTTCGCTTTCGGCGGCACCAACTCCGTGCTGCTTTTTCGCCGCGCCTAGCCGGGCGGCAACTTCTGCGAAGCGCCGGCCTCACTGAGCCACTCGACAAACGCTTCCGCAAGCGGGTCGGCTGTCCTGTTCGGCGCCATGAAAACGCTGTAGCCCCGGCTCGACGGCGCCCGGTGCGGGCAGGCCAGCACCAACTCTTGCGAACGCAGCTCGCGCTCGACGAAATAGTGCGGCACCAGCCCCACGCCAAGGTCTGCGCGCACCGCAGCCACCAGTGACGAGAAAAGATCGAAGCGGTGCCCAGCCACCAGGTTTTCGGGTGGCCGTGCGTGTGCCGTCTGCGCGAACCATTCTTCCCACGCACCCATGCGGGTGCGCAACTGCAGCAGCGGCGCAGCGCGAAAGTCCCCGCGCGCCATTGCGGGCCGGCCCTTGGCGTGGGGCGAGCACACCGCAACGCAAAACTCGTCCATCAGGGGCCGCGCATTGGCGCCCGGCCACACGGCGTCGTCGTATTGCACGCCAACGTCGAAAGGCATGTCCTCCATGTAGAGCTCGGTCGGAAAGACCTGCAGGTGCAGGCTGCAACCCGGATGCCGTGCAATGAACTGCGGCAGCCGCGGCAGCAGCCAACCGTCTGCCAGAACCGGCACCGCGCCCACAATCAGCCGCAACCCGTCCGCGTGCTGCGCCATGGCTTCGAGCGTGTGGTTCTGCAGCCGAAGCAGATCGCCGGCAATCTGCCCGTGATAGCGGCGCCCAGCGTCGGTGAGTTCGGTGCCTCTCGCGGTGCGCTGCACCAGCCGCACGCCAATCTGCGATTCGAGAAGCCGCAATTGCTGGCTCACCGCGCTGTGGGTGAGACACAGTTCCTCTGCCGCCTTGCCGACGCCGTGATGGCGCGCCACCGCATCGAAGATCAGCAGCGCACGAGTGCTCGGAATGTGGCGGCGCATGGCTGGCTCGTTAGAAAAACTGACATCGCTGAAGATTAAACCAGAGCAGGCGAGCCCCGTGTCCGGAAGAATTGCTGACGGCGCCGCGCCGGCAGAGCCTTTGGTCGCTGCTCATCCACTCCTTCTTCACTTCCAGGAACCTTCCGTCACCATGTCCCACCGCGCGTCTTTTCGCCTCGCCCCCGTTGTCCTCGCCCTGGCCTGTGTTGCCGGAATCGTCCACGCACAAACGGGCGCGGTCACGGCCACGCCTGCACAGGTTCGGCCCGAAGTCGACAAGGTCTACACACAGCTCATGGCTTCGCCCGCAATCCAGAAGCTGCTCGATTCGGTCAAGGCCGACCACGAGCGCTCGGTCGAAGACTTGAAGATGCTGACCGAGATCGAGGCGCCTCCCTTCAAGGAACAGAAGCGTGCCGAAGCCTTCCTGGCGCGCATGAAGGCACTTGGCCTCACCGATGCAAAGATCGATGCCGAAGGCAACGTGGTCGGCCTGCGCAAGGGCACTGGCAACGGGCCCAAGCTGCTGGTTTCGGCGCACCTCGACACCGTGTTTCCCGCCGGCACCGACGTGAAGGTGAAGGAGCGTGACGGCAAGCTTTATGCACCCGGCATTTCAGACGACACACGCGGCCTTTCGGTGCTGCTGTCGTGGCTCAAGGTGCTCAACGACAACAAGGTACAAACCGTGGGCGACCTGCTGTTCGTCGGCAATGTCGGCGAAGAAGAACTCGGCAACCTGCGAGGCATGAAGGCGATCTTTCGCGACCATCTCGACATCGACGGCATGGTCGGCCTCGAGCCGGCAGCCGACGGCACGGTGCTGATGCTCGGCACGGGCAGCCACCGTTATGAAGTCACTTTCAAAGGCCCGGGCGGCCACAGCTTCGGAGCTTTTGGCCAGGTGCCCAGCGCCATCCACGGCATGGGCCGTGCCATTGCCAAGATTGCCGAAGTTCGCACGCCGAGCTTTCCGAAAACCACCTTCACGGTCGGCACCGTGGGCGGCGGCACATCGGTGAACACCATTGCGCCGGATGCCCGCATGGCGATCGACATTCGCTCGGACGAGATGGCGCCGCTGCTCGAAACCGAAAAGAAAATCCTCGCCGCCATCGACGAAGCCGTGGCCGAGGAGAACAAGCGCTGGAACGTGACCACGCTGAGCGCCAGCAACAAGCTGATCGGCGATCGTCCCGGCGGCCGCACCCCATCGGATTCGGTGATGGTGGAGGCAGCCACGCGCTCGAATACCGCCTTCGGCCAAAAAACCCTGCTGTCGGGCGCGAGCACAGATGCCAACGTACCGATGTCTCTCGGCATCCCGGCAATCATCATCGGTGCGGGCGGCAAGACGGGCGGCTTCCATGCGCTGTCCGAGTGGATCGACGTGACGGACGGCTGGAAGGGCGCACAGAACTCGCTCGTCACCGTGCTGGGTCTCGTCGGGGTGCAAGGCACGACGGCGCCATTGCTCGAAAAGCGAGCCCCTCGCACCAAGTAGGCGCGGGCAAAGGCGACCGGCCCGGACTCTCCGGTATGCTGGCGGGCGCCTCTCCACCCTCGCCCGCCGCGCACGTGCCGTCCGCTTCTGCCGTGCGCTCGTAACGCTTCATGAATCCGGCCGCCCGCTCCTCTTCTTCATCGTCTTCCTTGCGCCAGCGACTTTCCCGCTGGATTCCGTGCCTCGCGTGGCCACGCCCCTCGGCCGCGCTTTTGCGCAACGAGGCAATGGCGGGTATCACGGTGGCGTTGATGGTCATTCCCCAGGGCGTGGCCTACGCGGCGCTGGCAGGCATGCCGCTGGTCACCGGTGTTTACGCGGCGCTGTTTCCGGCGCTCGTCGCGGTGATCTTCAGTTCGTCGCAGCGGCTGTCGGTAGGGCCCACCGCGCTTACAAGCCTGCTGGTGGGCGCCTCGCTCGCGCCGCTGGCGGTGCCCGGCAGCACCGATTGGGTTGCCATGGCGGTGTGGCTCACGCTGATGTCGGGGGCCATCCAGATGGTGCTGGGCGCGGGCCGTTTCGGCTGGCTGCTGCGGCTGGTGAATTCGCCGGTGCTGATCGGCTTTACGCAGGGCGCGGCGGTGCTGATTGCCATCTCGCAGTTGCCGGCGTTGCTCGGATTCACCGGCCGCACCATTGCGCAGGTGCTGCGGGGCGGACCGCTGCCCGACATGGTGGCGATTGCCTTCGGACTCGGCAGCATTGCCGTGCTGTGGCTCGGCAAGCGCCTGGCGCCGCGCTTTCCGACCACCATGGCGCTGGTGGCGGGCGCCGCGGCCATCAGCTGGACCATCAACTACGCGCTGCGCGGCGGCGCAGTGGTGGGGAGCCTCCCCTCGGGCCTACCCTCTTTCTACTGGCCAGGGCTGCTGCCCTTGAACACGTTCAGCGCGCTGGTCTTGCCCGCACTGATGATCACGCTGGTGAGCTTTTTGGAAACCGCATCGAGCGCCAAGGTCGACAACGCGCGCGCCGGCACGCTCTGGAACGAAAACCAGGACCTGATCGGCCAGGGCCTGGCCAAGCTGGCTTCGGGTTTCTCGGGCTCCTTTCCCACCAGCTCGTCGTTCTCGCGCTCGGCCATCACGCTCTATGCAGGCGCGCAGACCGGCTGGGCCACGCTCTTCAGCGTGATCGTGGTGGCCGGCGCATTGCTGTGGCTGATGCCGCTGCTCTACCACGTGCCGCAGGCGGTGCTGGCGGCGGTGGTGGTCACGGCCATTCTGGGGCTGGTCAAGCCGGCGAGCTTCGTTGCGCTGTGGCGCGTGTCGCGCATCGAGGCGGGCATCGCGTTCGGCACCTTCGTGCTCACCATTGCTACCGCACCAAGCATCTACTGGGGTGTGCTGGGGGGGCTGCTCGCAAGCATGGCCCACTACATGTACCGCCACCTGCATCCACGCATCATCGAAGTGGGCCTGCACCCCGACGGCAGCCTGCGCGACCGCCACCTCTGGAAGCTGCCGCCGCTGGCGCCGCATCTGTACGCGCTGCGCATGGATGCCGAGCTCGACTTTGCATCGGCCTCCACGCTCGAGCGCGCGCTCACCGTTGCCCTGGCCGAGCGCCCCGACCTCACCGACGTGTGCCTCTTTGCGCAGCCGATCAACCGCATCGACATTACGGGCGCCGAAGTGTTCGGCTCCATCCGCCGATTGATGGAAACCAAGGGCGTGCGCCTGCACCTGAGCGGCCTGAAGCTGCCGGCAATGCAGGTGCTGGAGCGCGCCGGCCTGCTCGCACCCGGGCCGATGCTCTTCAGCTACCGCACAGATGCCGAGGCACTGGCGGCGCTGGCCCAACCCGCCCAAGCTGCACCCGCCGCCCCGTTGCAGAGCGAAGCCGCCGCCTGAACACGCAGCACTTCTTGCCATGAAGACCACCATCGAAGAACTGGTCGCATTCCGCGCCGTGGTGGACACCGGCTCCATCACCGCAGCATCGGAGCAGCTCTCGCAAACGGTCTCCGGCATCAGCCGCGCACTCAGCAGGCTCGAGCAGAAGCTCGAAACCACGCTGCTGCGGCGAACCACGCGGCGGCTTGAACTCACCGAAGAAGGCGCGGCTTTTCTGCTGCGCACGCGCGCCATCCTCGCCGCCATCGACGAGGCGGAAGAACAGCTTGCCGCGCGCCGGCAGCAGCCCGCCGGGCGCCTGCGAGTGAACGCGGCCTCGCCCTTCATGCTGCACGCCATCGTGCCGCTGGTGCCCGAGTTCCGGCGGCTGTTTCCGCAGATCAGCCTGGAGCTGGATACCGACGACCTGCCCATCGACCTGCTGGAGCGCCGCACCGATATTGCGATTCGCATAGGGCCGCTGCGCGACTCCACGCTGCACGCGCGTCCGCTCGGCACGCACAGGCTGCGCGTGCTCGCAAGCCCGGCCTACCTGGAAGCACACGGCAAGCCGCGCAAGGTGGCAGACCTTGGCGACCATGCATTGCTGGGCTTTACGCAGCCCGAATCGCTCAACCGCTGGCCGCTGCGCGGCGCGCATGGCGACGAGTGGACCATCACGCCCACGCTCGCCGCGTCGAGCGGCGAAACGCTGCGCCAGCTTGCACTCGCAGGCGTGGGCATCGTTTGCCTGTCCGATTTCATGACCAGCGCCGACCGCGCTAGCGGTGCACTGGTGCAGGTCCTGTCGAAGGAAACGGTCGACGTGCGCCAGCCGGTCAACGCCGTGTACTACCGCAACACGCAGCTGTCGGCGCGGATCACTTCATTCCTGGACTTTCTCTCGCAACGCATGGCCTGAAGAGAATCAGCGCGCCGCTACAAAGGCCTCCACCGAGGCCGACTTGATTTCGTAGCCGCTCACGCCCATGTCCGCCGACGAGTAGCGCGCCGCCTTCAACAGCCCGCTGACACGCACCGTGTCCATCGCATGCAGGCCCTTCACGGTGTCGGCTGCGATGACGTGCACGATCTGGTTGGCGGGCGGCGGCGGCGTGTGTATGCAGGCGCCGAAGTAAGGCACCAGCAGAAATTCGCGAATGCCGCCCTGCGTGTTGTCCAGCGGAACCACGAAGCCCGAGAGCCGCGCGGCAGTGCCGTCGAGCGCCACATTGACCGGAGCGTTGTCCCAGACGGCACGCATCTCTTCCAGCATCTGCACCGCGCGCGGATCGTTGTCGCGCAGCGACTCCAGGCTGATGTCGCGGTAGCGCCTGGTAGGGTCCCAGTTCTTGGGAACGAGCTCTTCCCACTTGAGTTCCTGCACTGCGCCGATCGCAGCCGGAGTGCTGTCTGAGGCCGGTCCGCAGCCCGCCAGAGCCAGTGCGCCCAGGGCTAGCAGAAAAGTCCGCAAGGCGCGGCGAACGAGGGCTCTCATGGTCTCTATTGTGCTTGCGGCTCGTGTCCACCAGCTTAGCGGGGCCTTAAAGTCTTCGCATGGACCACTAGCCTGATCCGCGTGCCGCAGGGCACTGAAGGCGACTACCGCAGTGCTCGGCGTGCCCTACCGTACCTGATCAGTCCCGCACAGGTCCGCGCAAGTTCTTGATCTGCGAGCGCTGGCTCTTGCCTTCGAGCCTGCGCTGCTTCGAGCCATAGGTGGGCTTGGTCGGGCGACGGACGCGCGGCGGCGTGGCCACGCTGTCGACCACGGCCTGCAGGCGCGCCAGTGCGTCGGCGCGGTTCATCTCCTGCGTGCGGTGCTGCTGCGCCTTCAGTACAAAAACGCCCTCTTGCGTGATGCGGCTGTCGCGTAGCGCAAGCAGCCGCTCTTTCACGTCCGCGGGCAGCGAACTCGCGTGGATGTCGTAGCGCAGGTGGACCGCGCTCGATACCTTGTTGACGTTCTGCCCGCCCGCGCCCTGCGCCCGGATGGCGCTGATCTCGACCTCGTCGGGGTCGATCAGGATGGGTGGGCGGAGCATGCCCGCAAGTGTGCCTTCAAACCCGCTCGAATACGGCCGCGATGCCTTGGCCGCCGCCGATGCACATCGTGACCAGCGCGTAGCGTCCACCCGTGCGATGCAGTTCGGCAATAGCCTTGGTGGTGATGATTGCGCCGGTCGCACCCACCGGGTGCCCGAGCGAAATGCCCGAGCCGTTGGGATTGACCTTGGCAGGGTCGAAGCCCAGTTCCTTGATGACCGCACACGCCTGCGCCGCAAAGGCTTCGTTCGATTCGATCACGTCGAAATCGCTCACCTTCAGCCCGGTGCGCTCAAGCACCTTGCGCGTGGCCGGCACCGGGCCAATGCCCATGTACGCGGGCTCCACACCTGCGTGCGCATAGCCGACCAGGCGCGCCAGCGGCTTCAGGCCCAGCGCCTTCACACGGCCGCCTTCGGCCAGCACCACGGCGGCGGCGCCGTCGTTGATGCCCGATGCATTGCCGGCGGTCACGAGGCCGTCCTTCTTGAAGGCGGGCTTCATCTTCGAGAGCGCGTCGACGCTGGTGTCGGCTCGCACATGCTCGTCGGTGTCGAACAGCACGACACCCTTGCGCGTCTTCACCTCGACCGGCACGATCTGCTCCTTGAAGCGGCCTGCGGCAATGGCGGCGGCTGCACGCTGCTGGCTGGCAACGGCCAGCTCGTCCATCTGCTCGCGCGTGATGCCATAGCGCGCTGCCACGTTCTCGGCGGTGATGCCCATGTGGATCTTCTCCCACGGGTCGTGCAGGATGCCGAGCATGTAGTCGACCAGCACCGCATCGCCCATGCGCGCGCCGTAGCGGGCCGAGGTGTCGAAGTACGGGCCGCGGCTCATCGACTCCGAGCCGCCGCCGATGGCAATGTCGCAGTCGCCCAGCGCAATGGCCTGCGCCGCCGACACGATGGCTTGCAAGCCCGAGCCGCAAAGGCGGTTGACGTTGAAGGCCGGCGTCTCGATGGGGCAACCCGCATCGATGGCGGCCACGCGGCTCAGGTAGGCGTCTTTTACGTCGGTGGGAATCACGTTGCCCATCACCACGTGGCCGATGGCATCGGCCGCCACGCCGCTGCGCGCGATGGCCGCCTTGACGGCGGTGGTGGCCAGCTGGGTGTTGGGCACGTCTTTGAGCGAACCGCCGAAGGTGCCGATGGCGGTGCGGGCGGTGCCGACCACGAAGATGTCGCGTTGGGTCATGGGAATGTCTCTCCTGGATAAAAAGCGGGAGCCGTCTGGCGCGACGGTCGCAGGAGGACGATTTTCAGGCGAATGGCGCAGCGCCGCTGTCGCCGGCGGCATACGCCCCCGGCCACGGCCACGGCAGGTCAGCCGCCTGAAACCGATTTTGGAGAAACGTCGGTCACATCGCGGACGCTGCCGCGGATGCGTTCAGGACGCGCGACCGATTCGCCGCGTGCGCGTGCATTGGCCGTGTCGGCCGCGCTGGGTTCAGCCGGTTGTGCCGCATTGCGAAAACGCTCGAAGCCCGAGCGCGGGTTGAAGCGCCCGCCCAGCGAGGCCATCCAGGGCGTCACGGGCTTGCCCGTGATGCGGCCCCAGGCGTAGCGAACGCCCCACACGGCCGCCAGCAGCGTGACGGCGACGGCAAGGCTGGCCGCAAAAACCAGCCCCAGGAGCAGAAGAATGACGCGAAAAATGAAGTTCATCATCCGACTTTAGGCCGCAACGGCCTCCGATGGTTCCCCGGCCTTGGTAAACGAAAAATGGCCAGGGTTCCGGATCGGGTCGGTATTGACTTCAATCGTGTCCTTCGGCCCGAAGCTGCCGTCGAGCAGCAGCTTAGAGAGCGGGTTCTCGATGCGTTGCTGTATGGCTCGCTTGAGCGGGCGGGCGCCGAACACCGGGTCGAAACCGACCTTGGCAATTTCGGCCAACGCCGCCGGCGAAACCTCGAGCGCCAGGTCCATCTTGGCGAGCCGCGCCTGAAGCACCTTGAGCTGGATCGCAGCAATCGATTCGATGTTCTTCGCATCCAGCGCATGGAACACGACTGTCTCGTCGATGCGGTTCAGGAACTCGGGGCGGAAGTGGTTCCGCAGCTCGTCCCACACCGCTTCCTTGATGTCTTCGGCCGGCTGGCCCACCATCGACTGGATGATGGGCGAGCCGATGTTGCTCGTCATCACGATCACGGTGTTCTTGAAGTCCACGGTGCGGCCCTGGCCATCGGTCAGGCGGCCGTCGTCGAGCACCTGCAGCAGCACGTTGAACACATCGGGGTGTGCCTTCTCGACCTCGTCGAGCAGCACCACGCTGTAGGGCTTGCGGCGCACCGCCTCGGTGAGATAGCCGCCCTCTTCATAGCCCACGTAGCCCGGCGGCGCGCCGATGAGGCGGGCGACCGAATGCTTCTCCATGAACTCGCTCATGTCGATGCGGATCAGGTGGTCTTCGCTGTCGAACAGGAAACCCGCGAGCGCCTTGCACAACTCGGTCTTGCCCACGCCCGTGGGGCCAAGGAACAGGAACGAGCCGGTCGGGCGGTTCGGATCGGAAAGGCCGGAGCGCGAACGGCGGATGGCGTTGGCCACCGCACCAATGGCTTCGTCCTGCCCCACCACGCGTTCGTGCAGCTTGTCTTCCATGACGAGCAGCTTGTCGCGCTCGCCCTGCATCAGCTTGGCAACTGGAATGCCGGTGGCGCGCGCCACGACCTCGGCAATTTCTTCCGACCCTACTTGCGTGCGCAGCAGCGTGGGCGCGCTCGACTTGCCCTTGTTCGCTTCGCTTTCCTCCGCTTCGCGCAGGCGCTTTTCGAGCGCAGGCAACTGGCCGTATTGCAGCTCGGCGAGCTTGTTGAAATCGCCCTTGCGCTTCCACTCTTCGATCTCGAACTTGATCTTGTCGATGTCTTCGCGGATCTTTGCGCTGCCTTGCGCCTGCGCCTTCTCGGCCTGCCAGATCTCGTCGTAGTCGGCGATCTCTTTTTGCAGGCGCGCAATCTCGTCCTCGATCAGGCCGAAGCGCTTCTGCGAGGCCTCGTCTTTTTCACGGCGCACGGCTTCGCGCTCGATCTGCAGCTGGATCAGCCGGCGGTCGAGCCGGTCCATGACCTCGGGCTTGGAGTCCATCTCGATCTTGATCTTGGCCGCGGCCTCGTCGATCAGGTCGATGGCCTTGTCGGGCAGGAAGCGGTCGGTGATGTAGCGGTCGGACAGTTCGGCCGCGGCCACGATGGCCGGGTCGGTGATCTGCACGCCATGGTGCACTTCGTATTTTTCCTGCAGGCCGCGCAAGATGGCAATGGTGGCCTCAACGCTCGGCTCGCCCACGATGATCTTCTGGAAGCGGCGCTCCAGCGCGGCGTCTTTCTCGATGTACTTGCGGTATTCGTCGAGGGTGGTGGCGCCCACGCAGTGCAGCTCGCCGCGCGCAAGCGCAGGCTTTAGCATGTTGCCGGCATCCATGGCGCCTTCGGCCTTGCCTGCGCCCACCATGGTGTGCAGCTCGTCGATGAAGACGATGGTCTGGCCTTCGTCCTTGGCAAGCTCGTTCAGCACCGTCTTCAGGCGCTCTTCGAACTCGCCGCGGAACTTGGCACCGGCCAGGAGCGCCGCCATGTCGAGCGACAGCACGCGCTTGCCCTTGAGCGAATCCGGCACCTCGCCCGCAACGATGCGCTGCGCGAGGCCTTCGACGATGGCGGTCTTGCCCACGCCAGGTTCACCGATGAGCACGGGGTTGTTCTTGGTGCGGCGCTGCAGCACTTGAATGGCACGGCGGATTTCCTCGTCGCGCCCGATCACCGGGTCGAGCTTGCCCAGCCGGGCACGCTCGGTCAGGTCGAGGCAGTATTTCTTGAGGGCTTCGCGCTGGCCTTCGGCATCGGCGCTGTTCACGCCCTGCCCGCCGCGCACCGCGTCAATGGCCGATTCGAGCGACTTGCGGCTCAGGCCGTTTTCCTTGGCGATCCGGCCGATGTCCGATTTGCTGTCGGCCACGGCCAGCAAGAAGAGTTCGCCCGCAATGAACTGGTCGTTGCGCTTGATGGCTTCTTTTTCGGTCGCCTGCAGCAGCTTGCCGAGTTCGGGGCCGACCTGCACGATGTCGTGGCCCTGAACCTGGGGCAGCTTCTTGATGGCCGCCTCGGCCGCGTTTGCAAGGCCCTGCACGTTGACGCCGGCGCGTTCCAGCAAGGCGCGCGGGCCGTCTTCCTGGCGCAGCATGGCGACCAGCAGATGGGCCGGTTCGATATAGGCGTTGTCGTTGCCGAGAGCCAGCGATTGGGCGTCGCTCAGCGCTTCCTGGAACTTGGTAGTGAGTTTGTCTTGTCGCATGGTGGTATTCCTGCACTCAAAATAGGACCGTTCGGACGCGATTCAAGGTGTCCGGCGCTTCGGGCACGGCTATTGCACTATGCCTGCTCATCTTTCGAATGGAGTCGATCATGGTTTTTTCAATGCAGCGCCCTTTTCCGGTTCGCCGGGCGCTTGGTGTCGGCCTCTTTGTAGCGGCCATGGGCCTTGCCGGTCTTGCGCAGGCGCAAGGTACGCCTGTTCGCCTGCTGGTCGGGTTTCCGGCCGGGGCAGGCACCGATGCCATTGCACGCACGTTGGGCGAAAAACTCAAGGACGTGTTGGGTGTACCGGTCGTGGTTGAAAACCGCGCCGGCGCCGGTGGGCAGATCGCAGCCCAGGCGCTCAAGGCGGCGCCGCCCGACGGCCATACGCTCTTCATCTCTCACGACCACTCGATTTCCATCCTGCCGCAGGTGGTGAAGAACCCCGGCTTCAACCCCGCGACCGACTTCGTGCCCGTGGCCGGCTTCGCCACTTTCGCCAACGTGCTCGCAGTGTCGGGCGGCACGCCGGCCAAAAGCATTGATGAGTACGTGAAGTGGGTTCGCACCCAGCGCGGCGGCAAGGAGACCATCGGCATCCCGGCGCCGGCCTCCATTCCCGAGTTCCTGGTGAAGATGATCTCGGAAAAATACAAGATCGACGTGCAGCCCGCGCCCTACCGCGGCAGCGCGCCGATGACCGCGGACATGCTGGGCAACCAGATCACCGCGGGCATTGCCTCGGTGCCCGACTTCATCGAGAACCACAAGGCGGGCAAGGTGCGCATCGTGGCCGCAATCGGCGCCAAGCGCCAAGCCGTGCTTCCGAACGTGCCGACCTTCACCGAACTGGGCTTCTCGAACCTCGAAGACCTGCCCTACTACGGCATCTTCGCGCCCGTGGGCACGCCGCAGCCGATCATCGACAAATATGGCGATGCGCTGCAAAAGGTGCTTGCCATGCCCGACGTAAAACAGAAGCTGACCACCATGGGGCTTACTGTGGCGTATGAGCCGCAAGGCCAGTTTGCGGGCCGCGTGCGCAGCTATACGCAGACGTGGGAACGGATCATTCAGTCGAGCGGGTTCAAGCCCCTCTGATCGCTCTTGTCCCCTCTCCCTCTGGGAGAGGGTCGGGGTGAGGGCATGTGCCGCGGATGAGGCGCTGTGCTCAACAACGGCCGCTTGCCCTCACCCTGCCCTCTCCCAAAGGGAGAGGGAAAGACAATCAAGCGTTGCTGGTGGTGATGCCCCAACGCGCCAGTCTCGCTGCTAGCGCCGCGACAGCGGCACGCCATGGGAGTTGTAGTTGGAGCAAGTACCGGAGATAGCACGCGCTTCGGACGGCTCACGCGCGCCCCGGAGAGCTGCATTCTTTCACGGTTCATTTGCCGCAGTCGGGGCAGCACTACGGCTTTGACCAATCCGGCCAACCACAATGGGTCATGGCCAACCTCAGCTCCCAACAGCAAATGGCGCCGGCTCAGCTCGCAGCCCAGCTCCGCGTAACTCCCTCGCAGAAGGCGCAACTGCGCGCCGTCGTCGCCAGCAATGCCCAAATGCTGGAGCAACTGAACCAAGGTGCATCCCGATGATCGCCCGCAAGCTCATATTGCCAGTGCTTGCAACGCTGGCCCTGAGCGCCTGTGCTCATGCCCCCGCGCCTGACTCCAAAAAGACCATGCCGATGAATGCATCTGCGAAAGCCTACCGTCCCCACACGCTGGACGAGCACCCCGACCTCACGCCGGAAGAAATGGGCCGGCGAATGCTCAAGCTGATCGACAGCCTCACATCCTTCGACGAGTTGTCGTTGGAGCGGGTGCGGGAGGTGACGCGGCTGCCTCTGTACGACATTCCTGAGACGACTTCACACGGTTTTGGGATGCACTTACCAACGTCGGGTTGGCGCTATGTCTTTGCTTATTACAACAACCCCAAATCCCCAGATTTGAAAAACATCAGCTACAACTTCATCAATAAGAATGAAGCCGCCGATATGGCACCAGTCTGTACGATGGACTACGACGCTTACGTGACTGCGCTAAAGGGCGTGGGATTTCAAGAACGGGAGGACATGGCCCAGTACGAAACGTATCCGACGTTGCCGCCCCGTCTCAATGAACGGACAGGGCTCCTCGAAACGCCTCCACCCAAGTTCCGGCGCCTGCCAGTTTATTTTTTTACGCGCAAAAGCGTCGTGGTGCAGATCACCCGTTGGCGCGAAGCGGATGCCCCAGACGAAAAG
This sequence comes from Variovorax sp. 3319, assembly GCF_031456585.1. NCBI lineage: Bacteria > Pseudomonadati > Pseudomonadota > Betaproteobacteria > Burkholderiales > Comamonadaceae > Variovorax > Variovorax sp. 3319. Next base: position 176,068 of record NZ_JAVDUZ010000005.1, on the reverse strand, counting down.
CTGCGCCATGCCTGCGTGCAATCCATCGCCGTCAGATAGACCATGGCAAACCCCAATTCCCAGCTGCAAACGGCCCTTGCCCAATTCGCCGCCCAACCTGGCCTCACACCCGCGCACGAAGCGCAGCTGCGTGCTGCCATGGCCAGCGATGCCCGATTGCAGGAGCACTTAAACCAGGCTGCTACCGACGGCGACCTCAAGGGCTTTGCGCTGTCGCAAGCTTGTGCCCAACCGAATCTGACCGGCACGTACGACAAGGCTTCCGGCGTCGTGACCTTGCCGTTCAGCAGTTTTGCGCCCACCGGCACAACCGCCAGTGCAGACTTGAGCGCGACGCTGCGTCTGCAGGACATGTCGCTGCGCTTTGCCCACGGCGACTACGACGACCCCGCCGGTAAGCTCTGCCGTCCGGTCACGCAGGAGATGGTGAACAACCTGCAATCGACCATCAACGGCTCGCCGGTGCTGGCGCAGGAGATGAAGAAGGCGGTCATGCCGCCGGGCCCGGGGCAGGAAGCGCCCTTGCAGCACTTTGCGCCGCTCAGCGGGACGGTGGCCGGCGGCACCTACAGCGGTGACACCAAGACCATGAGCTTGCCGCCGTCCAGTCTTTCAGGCAAGTTCAATTCGGCGGACATGACCTTTGTGCTGGGCCACGAAGTCCAGCATGCTTTCAATCACGCCGCCATGGCTGCGGCCAGTCAGTCTTTCAACACCGAGACCCGGCAGATCGCCCAAAGCAACAGCCTTGCGCACGACTACACGCGTCCCATCGGCAAGCTGACTCAGGCTTCGCGCGAGGATGAGGCCAGCGCGCAAATCGCGGGATGGAATGCATTGCTGAGTCAACGTCAGCAAATCAATCCAATGGCAGGGCTCAGTGAGATGCTGGGGACTGGGAATTTCAGGGTCAAAGATTTCGTCGAACTCGGATTGACACCCAACTCCGCTCAAGCCCGCCCCGGTCTGACTTTCAACCCCGACGCCACCCTGTCTCAAACCCCCGCCAACATTGCCGCAGCGGGGCAGTACTACTTCGACAAGCCGCCCAAGGGGACGCCCGGCGTACCGGAGAACCAAACCACCGGCATTGGCTTTCACGGAGATTCCGACTACCGCAACTACTACGGTGCCCATGCGGTTGGGCGCGCTATCGATATGGAGCGCTCCCACGCCCAGCCCATCAACGGCCATGCGCCGAACATGCAGGTCGACATGTCTCGCCTGGGGCTGCGCGAAGACTTGATGGAGCGCAACGGGATCACCATCGGAAAAAACCCCGGCACCCCGCAGCCTTACAACGACACCAGCCAGTTGCCGCCGGCACCGCATCATTTCGATCACACCAACACGCCGGTTGGCATGCCCAATAGCCATCAGCATGTGCCGGTAGTTCCCGACGCGGCGGGATCGCCTGGGGCAAAAGCCGGCGATCCGCGCGATCCGGAGGCCGTTCAGCCTTCCGGCACACCCCAGGCGCAGCAGGAACTCTCGCCCACAGCAGACTTTTCTGCCTATCTCGACCGCATGCTTGCCGCCGCGCAGTCGGGCGACGACGCTTCCTTCCGCAAGATGACTCAGACCTTGGCCGATCTACCACCCGGACGCGAGGTGCGCGCCGAAGCCGTTGCCACCGTAGACCACCAGGAGCAAATGGCCGCACAGCACCAAGCCCAACTGCAGCAGGCCGCGCAGGTCAGTGGCCCGGTCATGCGCATGTAGCACCCGGTAGATCGCCATCGAACGGATCAGGCCGGGAGCGAAAAAAGGGGAAAAAATGAACGAAGAAAAAAGCATGGTTTTGGTCAGCAAGATTGCCGCACTTGTCGAGCAATTTGATCGCCGTTGCGAGCACGTCAGCGGACAGTTGCGCCACCTCGCGCAACAGATGCCGGGTGTGGTGCGGCAGTCGGCCGACGAGCACTTTCGCCGCATTCCCGACGAGGTGATGGGCGGCGTCCGATCAGGAATCGAGCGGCCGGTAGCCGCCTATGAACAGCGCTTGCGCGAGGCGGGCGAAAGATTGCAGCAAGGGTCGAACGCACTCACCTCCCAACTGCAGCGCGCTGAAATGCTGCACAGGCAATTGATCTGGAAAGTTGCCGGCATCACACTGGGCAGTCTCGCGCTTCTTCTGGCTGGCGGAGGCTGGCTTTCCTGGCACTACTACGAGGAGATTCGTACAAACCAAGTGTCCGCCGACCTGCTTAAGGCTTACAACCAGGCAGATGTCACGCTGTGCGATGGTCGCCTGTGCGCCAAAGTGGGCAAGAAGGACCGGCAGCGCTTTGGAGACTATGTTCTAGTCGAGCCCCGATGAAACCCGCCGCGATTCACGCATTGCCGACATCAATGCCCCAGCGCGCCAGCGCCGCATCGTCGCTGACACGCGCATCCACCCATCGCGCGCCTTCGGGCGTCTGTTCTTTTTTCCAGAACGGCGCCTGGGTCTTCAGGTAGTCCATCAGGAACTCGCAGGCCTCGAAGCTCTGGCCGCGGTGGGCCGAGACCACCGCCACCATCATGATCTGGTCAAGCGGCTGCAGCAGCCCAACGCGGTGGATCACGCGGGCGCCCAGAATGTCGAAACGCTTGTGCGCCTCGTCGATCATGGCCTCGATGGCCTTCTCGGTCATGCCGGGGTAGTGTTCCAGCTCCATCGAAGCGATGTTGCTGCCGTCGTTGCGGTCTCTCACCGTACCGACAAAACTGCACACCGCGCCCACGCGTTTGTCGCCGGCACGCAACGCGGCAACCTCCTGCCCCAGGTCGAAATCGGCTGTCTGGATCGAAACGCGTGCATCGCTCATGCGGGGATTGTGGCACCGCGCTAGACTTCGGCAATGCCTTGCCACGCCATGTTCTTCACAGTGCTTTCGCCCTTCGAAAGCAGCCGCGCGCGCCAAGGCAGCAAAGCCAAAAAACCAAAGCTCGTCTGACCGGAGCCGCGGTTCCGTCGTCGGATGAGCGACGGAACCTGCAAAGGCCTTGGCCCCCATTGGGTTGCGCGCGCATCGAACGACGGTTCTTTTCCATCGGTCGATTCCTCAAAGGAAGCTCGCGTGCCGCAATCATCAAACCCCTCCGCCAATCCTGATTTCTCGGGTCTCTGGATTCCTCTTGTCACGCCGTTTCGCGGCGGCGCCGTCGACCATGCCGCGCTGTCGGCACTGACGCGCCGGCTTGCCGATGACGGCGTGGCCGGCTTCGTAGTCTGCGCCTCGACGGGTGAAGCCGCCGCGCTCGATGAAGCGGAACAACTGGCCGCGCTCGACACGGTGCAAGCTGCCGCCGACGGGCTGCCGATCATCATGGGACTGTCGGGATACCACCTGGGCAAGACGACGGCCTGGGTACGGAGGCTCGCCGAACGCCCCCTCGCCGGGCTGCAGGTACCGGCACCCAACTACATCCGGCCATCGCAGGCCGGACTGCTCGAATGGTTCCGCGCCATTGCCGACGCCAGCGCAGCGCCGGTGCTGGTTTACGACATTCCCTATCGCACCGGTGCGACCATTGCGCGCGAAACACTGCTGACACTCGCCGAGCACCCGCGCATTCGAGGGATCAAGGACTGCGGCGGCGACATGGCCAAGACACGCGCCGTAATTGCAGATGGCAGGCTCCAGGTGCTGTCCGGTGAAGACCACCAGATCTTCAGCACGGTGGCCGAAGGCGGTGTGGGCGCCATTGCAGCGAGCGGCCATGTGCAGACGCGGCGCTTTGTGCAAGTGCTGCGCCTGCTAGCCGACAACCGGCTTGCGGAAGCGCGCGCCGAGTGGCTGCCGCTGCAGCCGTTGATAGAGATGCTGTTTGCCGAACCGAACCCGGCGCCGCTGAAGGCGCTGCTGGCGCATGACGGATCGATGAGCGACGAGTTGCGTTCGCCGATGACGCGCGCGTCCGATGCGTTGCGCGACCGGCTGGTAGAACTGAACGCCCGGCTCAGCCGCCCGTAACGGGCGGAAAGAAGGCGACTTCGGCGCCGTCGCGCAGCGCGGCCGCCTCGTCGCTCATGGCCTGGTCGAGCGCCATGCGAACGGCCTTGCCGCGTGCAAGGACCGTGGCGTATGCCCCGCCGCGCGCAATGAGTTCGTCGCGCAGTGCGGCCAGCGTGCTCGCGCCGGTTTCGACGGTTTCGCCACTGGAGGCGAGTGCCTCGCGCACCGAGGCGAAATAGCGGATCTGTACCTTCATGTAGGAATTGCGCCTCAGGCGAGCAGCGAGGCCAAGGGAATGAACTTGACCGTGTCGCCGGCCTTGATGGTCTGGCCGGGCGGGTTGTCGATGACGCCGTCGCCCCACACCATCGACGTGAGCACGCCCGAGCTCTGGTTGCCAAACAGATCGAGCCCTCCGCCTGCGTTGCGCCGGGCGCGCAGGAACTCGCGGCGCTTGTCGGCGCGCGGCCAATCGAAGTCGGCGCGCATCTGCACGGGTTCGGGCGCCACACGTGCGCCCCCCTGCAGCGTCAGCAGAAAGGGGCGAACGAGCAGCAGAAATGTCAGGAAGCTGGACACGGGATTGCCGGGCAACCCGGTAACGTGGCAGCGCCCTTTCGCGTCGCCTCCGGCCCTGGGAATCGATCCGTAGGCGAAAGGCTTGCCGGGCTTCATCGAGAGCGACCACAACTGGAGCTCGCCAAGCGTTTGCACCGCGGCCTTGATGTGGTCTTCTTCTCCAACGGAAACGCCGCCGGTGGTGATGATGAGGTCGCTGGTTTCGGCCGCAAGGCGCAGTGCCTCGATGGTGGCCTCGCGTTTGTCGGGCACGATGCCCAGGTCGTTCACGTCGCAGCCCAGCCGATGCAGCAAGGCGCGCATGAAGAAGCGGTTGGAGTTGTAGATTGCGCCTGGCTTCATGGCCTCGGGGGCGACCTCGCCGGGCATCACCAGTTCGTCGCCGGTGGACAGCAGCGCCACCCGCGGGCGCCGCGCCACCTGGAGCCGGTCGAAGCCGACGCTAGCGGCAAGGCCGAGCGCGGCGGGCGTGAGGCGCTCGCCCTTGCGCAGCACCACATCGCCAGCGGCCACGTCTTCTCCAGCCCTGCGAATCCATTGGCCGGCCGCAGGAGCGACTTGAATGCGCACCGCACCAAGGCTACCCTCCTGCGGCACGGCCTGTGTGTCTTCCTGCATGACGACGGCATCTGCGCCCTCGGGAATCTGCGCACCGGTGAAGATGCGCGCCGCCGTGCCTGCCGCCAGCCGCGTGCCCACAGTTCCGGCGGGTATGCGCTGCGCAACCTGCAGCAAAGCGCCAGGCGCAACGCAGTCGGACGTGCGCACCGCATAGCCGTCCATCGAACTGTTGTCGCGCGGCGGCACCGTGAGCGCGGATATAAGGTCTTGCGCGAGAACTCGGCCGTCCGCGTCGAAGGTGGCAACGCTTTCGGCAGGCAGCTTCGGTTGCGCTTTTTCGAGCAGGCTTGCCAGCGCTTCGTCGAGCGCCATCAGCGGCGGGCGCGAAGAAGGAGTGGTGTCAACCATGATGTTCGGGGTTGTATTCGAAGCGGCTGGCGTTGTCGATCAGCCACTGCGCGATGCCCTCGATGTCGTCGAGGTCGAACATGGGCAGGCTCGTGGGCGCGGGCAGGCTCGCCGGAGCATCGGTGGCAATGGCCGTCACGAAAGCGTCTTCGATGTACTGCGAAGGCCGCGGCAGCTTGCCGGCCTCGGGTGCGCGCCAGACTTCGATCTTGAGCAGGTCGCTGTGCTTGAAGCCCTCGACCAGCACCCAGTCGACGCCGTCGTGAAGCTCGGCGATGAGGTTGTGCACCGTAAGCTGCGCGGGCTGCTCGAACTCGCGTATCAGCGCGAGCCGCTTGTCCGACGCCACGACTACTTCGAAAGCCCCCGCCTCGCGATGGCGGTAGGTGTCTTTGCCGGGATGGTCGATGTCGAACTTGTGGTGTGCATGCTTGACCACCGACACGCGCTGCCCATGGAGCTTGAGTACCGGAATGAGGCGCTCCACCAGCGTGGTCTTGCCCGAACCCGAATACCCGGAAAAGCCGATCACCTTCATGACGAGTTCCTGTGGCTGTTAGCTATGCAACAGCCGAATGCAAATGCGCAGATACGGGACAGCCATTGCATCGCATGGCGCTGGGTCAATCGCAGTTCTGGGCGATGTAGGCCTTCACGGCCTCCACATCGGCCGGAAGCTTGACCACGCGCTTGGGCAGCGCTTCGATTCCTTCGAATCTGGCCGGGCGCGCCGGCTCATGCCCGAGCGCTTCCACGAGGGTGGCGGCAAACTTGATCGGCAACGCCGTCTCCAGCACCACCATCGGCACACCGGCCGTGAGGTGTTCGCGCGCAGCCTTGAGGCCATCGGCCGTGTGCGGATCGACCAGCGTGGCAAAACGCTTTTCGGTGTCGCGAATGGTCGCAAGGCGATCGGCGTGCGTGCTGCGGCTGCTCTTGAAGCCGAAGCGTTCTGCCGCCTGCTTGAATGCAGGTTCGCCGCTCAGGTCGAAGCGGGCCTTGCCACCCAGATCGTCGACGAAGAGGGAGCGCAGCTTGGCGGCATCGCGGCCTACAAGGTCGAACACAAAGCGCTCGAAGTTGCTGGCCTTGCTGATGTCCATCGAAGGGCTCGAGGTTTCGTGCGTGTCGGCGGCCGCGCGCACGCGGTAGATGCCGGTGCGGAAGAACTCGTCGAGCACATCGTTCTCGTTGGTTGCAACCACCAGCGTGTGGATCGGCAGGCCCATCATGCGCGCCACGTGGCCGGCGCACACATTGCCGAAGTTGCCCGACGGCACGGTGAAGCTCACCGGCTTGTCGTTGCTTGCGGTTGCCTGGAAATAGCCGGCAAAGTAGTAGACGACCTGCGCGAGCAGGCGCGCCCAATTGATCGAGTTGACCGTGCCGATGCGGTACTTGCGCTTGAAGCCCAGGTCGTTCGACACCGCCTTGACGATGTCCTGGCAGTCGTCGAACACGCCTGCAATGGCGATGTTGTGGATGTTCTCATCCTGCAGGCTGAACATTTGCGCCTGCTGGAACGGGCTCATGCGGCCGTCCGGCGAGGTCATGAACACGCGTACGCCCTTCTTGCCGCGCATGGCGTATTCGGCCGCGCTGCCGGTGTCGCCGCTGGTGGCGCCAAGAATGTTGAGCTCGGAGCCACGGCGGGCCAGTTCGTACTCGAACAGGTTGCCCAGGAGCTGCATCGCCATGTCCTTGAAGGCGAGCGTGGGGCCGTTGGACAGGGCCTCGAGATACACGCCGTCTTCCAACTCGCGCAGCGGCACGATTTCTTCGCTGCCGAACACTTCGGGCGTGTAGGTCTTCGCGCAGATCGCTTTCAGGTCGGCCGGCGGAATGTCGTCGATGTAGAGCGAAAGAATTTCGAACGCGAGTTCTGCGTAGGGCAGCTCGCGCCATTTGGCGAGCGTGGCGGTGTCGACTTGCGGATAGTGCTCGGGCAGGTAAAGCCCGCCGTCCGGCGCGAGGCCCTCAAGCAGGATTTCGCAGAAACGCTTACGGTCCGGGTGCCCGCGGGTGCTCAGGTAGTTCACGATGGTTCTCTTGCGCCGCCCTCAGGACAGCTCTTCCTTGCGGATACGCACGATCGGCTGAAGCACGGTGGGCAAAGCCTGCAGTTCGGCAAGCACGTCGTTCACCGTGCCTTCGCGCGCGTCGTGGGTGAGGATGATCAGGTCGGTCTGCGTGGAGCCCTCGCCGCCCACTTCATCGGCTTCGCGCTGCAGCACGGCGTCGATGCTGATGCCGGCGGTGGCGAGCAGCCCCGTTACCTTGGCGAGCACGCCGGCCTGGTCGGCCACGCGCAGGCGCAGGTAGTAGCTGGTGACGACCTCGGCCATCGGCAGCACCTTCAGGTCGCTCATGGCGTCGGGGTGAAAGGCCAGGTGCGGCACGCGGTGCGCGGCATCGGCCGTATGCAGGCGCGTGATGTCGACCAGGTCGGCAATTACCGCGCTTGCGGTCGGCTCGCTGCCAGCGCCCTTGCCGTAGTACAGCGTGGTGCCGACGGCATCGCCGTGCACTACCACGGCGTTCATCGCGCCCTCCACGTTCGCAAGCAGCCGCTTGGACGGCACCAGCGACGGGTGCACGCGCAGCTCGACGCCCTGCGCCGTGCGCTTGGTGATGCCGAGCAGCTTGATGCGATAGCCGAGCTGTTCGGCATACTTGATGTCTTGCGCCGCGAGCTTGGTGATGCCTTCGATGTGCGCCTTGTCGAACTGCACCGGAATGCCGAATGCAATGGCGCTCATCAGCGTAACCTTGTGTCCGGCATCGACACCCTCGATGTCGAAGGTCGGGTCGGCTTCGGCATAGCCCAGGCGTTGCGCCTCCTTGAGCACGGTGCCGAAGTCCAGGCCCTTGTCGCGCATCTCGGAAAGGATGAAGTTGGTAGTGCCGTTGATGATGCCGGCCAGCCACTGGATGCTATTGGCCGTGAGGCCCTCGCGCAGTGCCTTGATGATCGGAATGCCGCCGGCCACCGCAGCCTCGAAGGCCACCATCACGCCCTTGGCATGCGCGGCCGCGAAGATCTCGGTGCCATGCACGGCAAGCAGTGCCTTGTTGGCCGTGACCACATGCTTGCCGGCCGCGATGGCCTCGAGCACCAGCTGCTTCGCAATGCCATAGCCGCCGATGAGTTCGATGACGATGTCGATGTCCGGGTTGGCAATGACGTCGCGCGCGTCGGCGACGACACGCACGCCTTCGCCCGCCACTTCGCGTGCACGCGCCTGGTCAAGGTCGGCCACCATCGTGATCTCGATGCCCCGGCCCGCACGGCGCTTGATTTCTTCCTGATTGCGCAGCAGCACCTTGAAGGTGCCGCTGCCGACCGTGCCTGCGCCGAGCAGGCCTACTTGAATGGGTTTCATTGGAGATTCGCGTTGAGGATTCGTATCAGTCGGTCTTGCTGCGCAGGCGGTACAGCTCCAGGAATTTGGCAATGCGGTGGATCGCTTCGCGCAGGTCGTCCTCGTGAGGCAGGAACACGATGCGGAAGTGGTCCGGCGTGGCCCAGTTGAAGCCCGTGCCCTGCACCAGCATGACCTTGGTTTCTCTCAGCAGTTCAAGAAAGAACTGCCGGTCGTCTTCGATGGGATAGACCTTCGGATCGAGCTTGGGAAACATGTAGAGCGCAGCGCTGGGCTTGACGCAGCTCACGCCCGGAATGGCCGTGATGAGCTCATAGGCCAGGTCGCGCTGGCGCCGCAGCCGGCCGCCGTCGCCCACCAGGTCATTGATGCTCTGGTAACCGCCAAGGGCTGTCTGGATGGCCCATTGGCCGGGCACGTTGGCGCAAAGGCGCATGTTCGAGAGCATGTTGAGGCCTTCGATGTAGTCTTGCGCGCGCTTCTTGTCGCCCGAAACCACGAGCCAGCCCGCGCGATAGCCGCAGGAACGGTAGCTCTTGGAAAGCGAATTGAAGGTGAGCGTAAGCACGTCGGTCGAAAGGCTCGCGATGGCGGTGTGCTTGACGTCGTCGTACAGCACCTTGTCGTAGACCTCGTCCGCGAAGATCACCAGGTCGTGCTCGCGCGCAATCGCCACGATGCTCTTGAGCAGTTCGTCGGAATAGAGCGCGCCCGTCGGGTTGTTGGGGTTGATGACCACGATGCCCTTGGTGCGGGGTGTGATCTTGGCGCGGATGTCGTCGAGGTTGGGCATCCAGCCGTTGGCCTCGTCGCAGAGGTAGTGCACCGGGGTTCCGCCGGAAAGGCTCGATGCGGCCGTCCAGAGGGGATAGTCGGGCGCCGGCAGCAGCATTTCGTCGCCGTCGTTCAGCAGCGCATTGGTGGCCATGGCGATCAGCTCGCTGGCGCCGTTGCCCAGGTAGATGTCGTCGAGGGTGACACCGGCAACGCCCTGCTTTTGCGTTTCGTGCATCACGGCCTTGCGCGCCGCGAAGATGCCCTTGCTGTCCGAATAACCCGCCGAGGCCGGCAGGTTGCGGATCATGTCCTGCTGCACTTCCTCGGGCGCATCGAAACCGAACACGGCCAGATTGCCGATGTTGAGCTTGATGATTTTCTGGCCCTCTTCCTCCATCTGCTTCGCGGCGTCCATGATGGGGCCGCGGATGTCGTAGAGCACATTGGCCAGCTTGGCCGATTTCTTGAACTGCTTCAAAGGGCCCTCCCGGGCGCGGGTTACTCGATGTCGAAAGGCCCTTGGAGGCCTCGTGTCACTGGGGAAAACCTATAATTTGACCACAGTTCCCAATGCCCCGATGAAGCTCCAGCCCGACAAATCCGACGCCCAGTCCCTTACCGCTCACGGTCCCGGGTGGGTAGCAATCAACAACGAGAAGGTCGAAGGCAGCGTGGTGGTCGGCTCCCGGGGCGAGCGTTTCGAATGGAATTGCACCCGCTTCGACCAGCTCGGACCCGAGCATTTCGCCCAGCTCGCGTCGCTTGGCGCGGAATTGATCATTTTTGGGAGCGGATCGCGCATCCGGTTTCCGCAGGCCGCGTGGCTTCAGCCGCTGATGGCAAAGCGCACCGGGGTGGAGACCATGGACACCCCTGCCGCCTGCCGTACCTACAACATCCTGGCCGGCGAAGGCCGCCACGTAATCGCCGCCCTGCTGGTCGAACCGCCCCAGGATGGCTGAGGGGGAGGTTTTCGGGGTAAAATACCGGGTTGCGAACAGGCCAGCTGCCCTCAGTTAGCAACGACCAATCCTCCATTCATCGAGTCTGCCTGAAAGAGCTCGATTCAATGGAAACAAACGGAGAAAACAAGTTTCATGGCGATCGTTGTCAACAAACCCATTCCTGAATTCGACGCCAACGCCACGGGCGGCTTGAAAGTCTCGAATACCTCGCACCTCGGCCACGTGCTGGTCATGTATTTTTACCCGAAAGATAACACTCCGGGTTGCACGACCGAAGCGATGCAGTTCCGCGACCGCTACAAAGACTTCGAAAAAGCCGGCGCCACCGTGTTCGGCGTGTCCCGCGACAACATGAAGTCGCACGACGAGTTCAAGGCAAAGCTCGAACTCCCGTTCGAACTCATTGCCGACACCGAAGAAAAAATGTGCCACATGTTCGGCGTGGTCAAGAACAAGATCATGTACGGCAAGAAGGTCAAGGGCATCGAGCGCAGCACTTTCCTCATCGGCGCCGATGGCATCCTGAAGGCTGAATGGCGCGGCCTCAAGGTCCCGGGCCATGTCGACGACGTGCTCAAGGCGGTCAAGGCGCTCAAGAAGGCTGCCTGACAGTTACAAGAAGCGCCTTCTGTGCGCTTTTGCATCGCTTCGTGGGGAATGCCCAACGAACGGTGCAAACAGCACGAGACGCGTCACGGCGGGTGTGCATAATGGCCTCATGCCGTTGAGCTCCACGACCGCATCCCCCGAACAAAGCCGCCTTGGTCTACAGGCGGCTTTTTCGTTTTCTGGTTTCCAACTCCTGCGAGCGACCTGACACATGCCATTGCCTCCCGCCCCCACGAAACGCGCCGCATTGCTCTCGCCGGATGCGCACGATGCACCCGCCCGCTCCTTGCACAAGGGATCTCGCCGCTCGGGCGAATCGCGTGCCGATTCATCCACGGCGAGCGGATCCCAGCCGTTGGAATTGTTCGACCGCAACGCCGCCGATGCGGTAGGCGGCGCTGCGGAGGCTGCTCCTTCGAGCCGCGGGACCAGGTCCAAATCCACATCCTCCCGAAACCAGGAGCGGAACCAGCAACGCAGCCAGGACCGAAACCAGGAGCAACGGCCGGCTGCCCGCAGCGAGCCCGAAGCACCTCCGGCTGCCTACGTGCCGGCGCCGGCGCAAGTTGCAGTACCGCAAGCTCCAGCCCGGACCAAACGCGCCAAATCCAATGGCCCTGCCAAGCTGTTCGTGCTCGACACGAATGTGCTTCTGCATGACCCGATGTGCCTGTTCCGCTTCGAAGAACACGACATCTTCCTGCCGATGATCGTGCTCGAGGAACTGGACGGCCACAAGAAGGGCACGACCGAAGTCGCCCGCAATGGCCGCCAGACGAGCCGCACGCTCGACGCCCTGGCCGCAGCGCAAGATGCCGACATTGCCAAGGGCCTGAAGCTCGACACCACAGGCCACCGCGAGGCTGGCGGCAAGCTGTTCTTCCAGACGGCGCCGCTGGACTATTCGCTGCCGGTCAGCCTGCCGCAGGGCAAGGCGGACAACCAGATCCTCGGCGTAGTCCAGGCCTTGCGCGACCAATATGCCAAGGACCAACCCGGCCGTCCCAAGCAAGAGGTGGTGCTGGTGTCGAAGGACATCAACATGCGCGTCAAGGCGCGCGCCCTCGGCCTGGCCGCCGACGATTACCAGAACGACAAGACGCTGGAGGACGGCGACCTGCTCTACGCAGGCTCGCTCGCGCTGCCGGCCGACTTCTGGACGCGCCAAAGCAAGACAGTCGAGAGCTGGCAAAGTGGCAGCAGCACCTTCTATCGCATCAGCGGGCCGTTGGTGCCCAACCTGTACATCAACCAGTTCGTGTATTTCGAAGCGCCGGGCGAGCCGAGCATGTACGCGCGCGTCACTGAAATCCGCGACAAGACCGCGGTGTTCAAGACGCTGAAGGACTACAGCTCGGGCAAGAACGCCGTGTGGGGCGTGAACACGCGCAACCGCGAGCAGAACTTCGCGATGAACCTGCTGATGGACCCGGAAGTCGACTTCGTCACCCTCACCGGCACCGCCGGCACCGGTAAGACGCTGATGGCGCTGGCTTCGGGCCTGACGCAGGTACTCGACGACCGGCGCTACACCGAGATCATCATGACCCGCGCCACGGTGAGCGTGGGCGAGGACATCGGCTTCCTACCCGGCACCGAAGAAGAAAAAATGGGCCCGTGGATGGGTGCGCTCGACGACAACCTCGAGTTCCTGGCCAAGGGCGACGGCGGCGGCGCCGGCGAATGGGGCCGCGCGGCCACCAACGAGTTGATCCGCAGCCGCATCAAGGTCAAGAGCATGAACTTCATGCGCGGCCGCACGTTCCTGAACAAGTACGTGATCATCGACGAAGCGCAGAACCTCACACCCAAGCAGATGAAGACGCTGATCACCCGTGCCGGCCCCGGCACCAAGATCATCTGCATGGGCAACCTTGCACAGATCGACACGCCGTACCTGACGGAAGGCTCATCGGGCCTGACCTTCGCGGTCGACAAGTTCAAGGGTTGGCCGCACGGCGGGCACATCACGCTCGCGCGCGGCGAACGCTCGCGGCTTGCCGACTTCGCGAGCGACGTGCTCTAAACCGCCTTCGCAGGCTGCTGCGGATCAAGCCCGCGCATGCTCCCAGGAGCGTCGCGGGCTTTCTCTTTTTCGTCACGGTGACAGGCTCCTGACACGACGTTGTCAGGAGCCTGTCCGCACCATCGAGGCTTCAACGCAAAAACGAAAGAGAGCACTTCATGCCAAACGCCATCAGCTGGTTCGAAATTCCGGTCGCGAATATCGACCGTGCACAAGCCTTCTACGAAAACGTTCTCGACCGCAAACTTCGCCGTCAGGACTTCGGAGGTGAAACCCTGGCCGTCTTCCCCTACGACGATCCGGCCACGGGCGGCGCCCTGCAGGCCGGCGCGAACGCCAGCGCGCATGCAGGCAGCGGCATCCGCATCTATCTTGATTGCATGCCCAGCATCGATGCCGTGCTTGCCCGCATCGAGGCGGCAGGCGGCCAGATCGTCGCTCCCAAGTCGGCGTTGCCCGAGGGCATGGGTTTCATCGCCCACATGCGCGACACCGAGGGCAACGAAGTCGGCCTTCACGCGCTTGCCTGAACCATGGCACAACGCAACTGGATCGCGGTCGCAAGCGCAGAACATGCGCGGCGCGGACGCGACCACAAGCCGCTTGGCTTCATGCAGGTCGGCCACGGCAAGCTGGGCCCGCTCAAGCGGGTTTCGGCTGGCGACCGAGTGGCCTACTATTCGCCGGCCACCGTGTTCGGGGGCACGGACAAGCTGCAGAGCTTCGTTTCGATCGGCATCGTGCTGCCGGGCGAGCCTTACGAATTCGACATGGGCAACGGCTTTGTTCCGTGGCGCCGCGATGTGGCGTTCCAGGCAGCGCAGGAAGCGCCCATTGCGCCGTTGATCGAACGCCTCGCCTTTATCGAGAACCCGAAACTATGGGGCTACAAGTTTCGCTTCGGCATGTTCGACGTGGCCGACGCCGACATGGCGCTGATCGCAGAAGCGATGAAGGCCGAACTGAAAGCGCTTGCGCTCTGAGTGCGGTCGCCTCAACAACACTCACGAGGAGAAAAAATAGATGGAACCCGTCCGCCAGCGCCATGGCGCATTCCAGGTTGCAGGACTCACGTGCCGCACCACAAACCGCGAAGAAAATGACGGCAGCACGGCCCGCATCGGCGCGTTGTGGAATCGCTTCTTTGCGGAAGAGACATACCGCGCCACACCGCACCGCACGCAAGACGCCCGCATTTTCGGCGTCTACTCCGGGTACGAATCCGACGCCAACGGTGCTTTCGACCTGACGGTAGGCGTGGCCGTGTCGGCCGGAAAGGAGGCCGTCGGCATTGAACCCGGCGACTACCTCGTCTTTACGGCCCAGGGCGAAATGCCGCATATGGTGATCGATACCTGGCAGCGTATCTGGCAGTATTTCGAGGCAAACCCGACAATCACGCGCCGCTATCGCAGCGATTTCGAAGCGTACGACGGGCCCGACAAAGTGGCGATCCATATCGGAGTTTCATGAGCATCAAGAACAGCTTGCGCGCCAGGCTCGCCAGCCACCCTCACCTGCCGAACTTGGCCAGCACACCCTGATGCGCCGCGCCGATCGCCTGTTCCAGCTGGTACAGATCATCCGCGGCCGCCGGCTCACCACGGCGGCCTTCCTGGCCCAGCGCCTGGAAGTGTCGGAGCGCACGGTGTATCGCGACGTGGCCGATCTGCAGCACCAGGGAGTGCCAATCGAAGGCGAAGCCGGTGTGGGCTACAGGCTCGGCGCGGGTTTCGAACTGCCGCCGCTGATGTTCACCCAGGAAGAGGCTTCCGCCCTCGTGGCAGCTGCGCGGCTTGCGCAGAGTTGGGTCGATCCGGCACTGGCCCGCAACATCGAATCGGGGCTGGGCAAGATTCTTTCGGTGCTGCCGGCGGCTGCACGGGTCTCGGCAGAGGCCCTTGCACTCTACGCCCCCGCCTTGGGCCTGGACGACACGATACGTGCAAGGCTGCAGATCTTGCGCGAGGCCGTGGAAGCGCACCAGAAGCTGCGCCTCAGCTATCGCGACGTATCGGGCGATGCGAGCGAGCGCACGGTACGGCCGCTCGGCTGTTTTTACTGGGGCAAGGTCTGGACGCTTTCGACCTGGTGCGAACTGCGCAACGACTTTCGAGGTTTTCGCCTCGATCGCATGGATGCGGTCGACGTGCTTCCAGAGCGCTTTCGCGACGAAGCGGGCAAGACACTGGCGGACATGATGCGCCAGCTGAAGGCGCGGGCTGCGGGCGAATGCAAAGCTGCAGAAACAGCAGCAGCCACAACAATTCCGCAGCGTCAGTAGTCGTCGCTGCTGCCGTAGCTGGCCAGGTTCTCAAACTTGGTGAGCGGCTTCAGGAAGGCCAGCTTGACGGTGCCCGTGGGCCCGTTCCGGTGCTTGCTGATGATCACCTCGGCCACGCCCGGCTCCTTGCTGTTCTTGTCGTAGTAGTCGTCGCGGTAGATGAACATGATGATGTCCGCGTCCTGCTCGATGGCGCCGGATTCGCGCAAGTCGCTCATCATGGGGCGCTTGTCGGTGCGGCTTTCAACGCCGCGGCTCAACTGCGACAGCGCGATCACGGGGCACTTGAGCTCCTTGGCAAGCATCTTCAGGCCGCGGGAGATTTCGCCCACCGCGGTCGCGCGGTTCTCGTCGCCGCTCATGCTGGTCGACATGAGCTGCAGGTAGTCGACCACGATCAGGCCCAAGCGGCCGTACTGGCGCGCAAGCCGGCGTGCATTGGCGCGTAGCTCGCTCGTGGACAGGCCCGGCGTCTCGTCGATGTGCAGCGACACATTGCGCAGCTTCTCGATGGCTTCGGTCAGGCGCGGCCACTCTTCGTCGCTGAGCTTGCCGGTGCGCAGGTGTCCCTGGTCGATGCGGCCAATGGAGCCGACGATACGCACCGCCAACTGCGAGGCTCCCATTTCCATCGAGAAGACTGCGACAGGCAGCCCTTCGTTCAACGCGACGTGTTCGGCGATGTTGATGGCCAGCGAGGTCTTGCCCATGGAAGGACGCGCGGCCAGCACGATCATGTCGCCCGGCTGCAAGCCGGAGGTCATCTTGTCGAACTCGTAGAAGCCCGTGCGCACGCCGGTGATGTCGTTCGGGTTCTCGGCCATCTCGGTCACACGGTCGAGCAGCTCGACAACCAAGGCATCCATGCTCTGGAAGCCCTGCTTCATCCGCGTGCCTTCTTCGCCGATGTTGAAGATCTTCTGCTCGGCCTCATCCAGGATCTTGTCGACCGACTTGCCCTGCGTGTTGAAGGCGTTGGTCGCGATCTCGTCGCTTGCGGACACCAGCTTTCGCAGGATGGAGCGCTCGCGCACGATCTCCGCATAGCGGCGGATGTTGCTTGCGCTCGGCACATACTGTGCGAGCGAGTTCAAGTAGACCAGTCCGCCGATTTCCTCGGCCTTGCCCAGGCCCTGCAGTTGCTCGTACACGGTGATGACGTCGGCCGGCTTGCTGGCATTGATCAGCCCGCCGATGGCAGCGTAGATGAGCTTGTGCTCGTGGCGATAAAAGTCGCCGTCCACCAGCAGGTCGCCCATGCGGTCCCATGCGCCGTTGTCGAGCAGCAAGCCGCCGAGCACGCTCGACTCCGCCTCGATCGAATGAGGTGGAATGCGGAGTTTGGCGACTTGGCGGTCGGCCGACGGGTCATTGTCGGCATAGGAGAAAACGGCGGACATGGACTTCCCTTGCAACCCTGCATGCTAAGCCGCGCACGGCGTTATGCGTGTGGACAAGGTTGTGAATAAACGGTGATCTTCCAGTGCAAGGCACTGGAAAACTGTTGGCACAAAAACAAAAGCCGCCCGGAGGCGGCTTTTGCGGCAGCGCACAAGGCGCCGCAATGACGATCAGGCGGTTTCGCCGTAGACCGTCACGGTGATATCGACCACCACGTCGGTGTGCAGTGCAACGCTCACGGTGCTGTCGCCAACGACCTTGATCGGGCCGTTGGGCAGGCGCACTTGCGACTTGGCAACCTTGTAGCCTTGCTTGCCCAACTCTTCGGCGATGTCGCCGTTGGTGACCGAGCCGAACAGACGGCCGTCAACGCCAGCCTTTTGGGTCAGCTTGATGGTCGTGCCGCCGAGCTTTTCGCCCTGGGCTTGCGATTCGGCCAGCTTGGCGGCCGCAGCCTTTTCGAGTTCGGCGCGCTTGGCTTCGAACTCGGCCTTGTTGGCAGCGGTGGCGCGGCGGGCGCGGCCCGACGGAATCAGGAAGTTGCGTGCGTAGCCGTCCTTGACCTTGACGATATCGCCCAGGCCACCGACGTTGACAACCTTGTCCAGAAGAATGATTTGCATGGTGCTTGCTCCTTAGACGCGGTGCTGGTCGCTGTACGGCACCATCGCGAGGAAGCGTGCGCGCTTGATCGCGGTGTTGAGCTGGCGCTGGTAGATCGCGCGCGTGCCGGTCAGGCGTGCGGGAATGATCTTGCCGTTTTCGCTGATGAAGTCACGCAGCGTGTCGATGTCCTTGTAGTCGATTTCTTCGACGCCAGCGACGGTGAAGCGGCAGAAGCGCTTGCGCTTGAACAGCAGCGACTGGGTGTTGCGCTTCGGGCGCTTGTCTTTGTTGAATTTCTTGAACGTGGCCATTGAGGGACCTCTTGTCGAAAATTAATTTTGCTGAAAATCCTGAATGTGCAGGACCGGATGCTTGCCGTTGCCCGGTGTCGCGAGAAATCCCTGAAAACACCAGAGACTCCCCATCGACTGCGTTGCGAGCCGTTCGGCGATGGCGCCGAAGGCAACAGCCTTGAGGGCCGTTTTCACCTGCCTGGCTTTCCCTGCCTCCTGGAGCGTCGACTCGTGTTCGAGCTTCAGGTCGATGGCGGGAAGGCCTGCAGGTGTGTATCGCAAGGTTCCGAGTTCGGCAACGGAGGCTGTCAGCAACAGCTGATTGACCCCGGTTGCCGCAGCAGCGGCAGCGGTCACGCCGCTATCAGCTGTTGTTGGCGGCGTACTCGGCCTGCTGGGCCTTGCGGGCTTCTTCGCGCTCGACCGTCTTCATCATCGACGAAGGACCGGTTTCGGCCTTCTTCTTCTGGACGGTGAGGTGGCGCAGCACGGCGTCGTTGAACTTGAACGCGTGTTCGAGTTCGCCCATCACGGCTTGTTCGGCTTCAATGTTGACGCACAGGTAATGCGCCTTGTTGAGCTTGTTGATCTGGTAAGCCAGCTGACGGCGGCCCCAGTCTTCAACGCGGTGGACTTTGCCGCCGCCGGCCGTGATCAGGCCCTTGTAGCGCTCCAGCATGGCCGGAACTTGTTCGCTCTGATCCGGGTGGATCAGCAAAATGATTTCGTAGTGACGCATGGCACTCCTTGTGGATTCTTCCGTAGAAGAGGAAAAGCCACCTGCAGCGTCGGGCGCAGTGTGGCAAGGCAAAGCCGGCTATTGTAGCAGTATTGGCGCGGCGCTGGTCCAGGCTCAGTCGTTCAGGGCCCGATCCAGGGCGGCCGCCTTCTCGGGCCCCACGGCGGCGCGTATCTTGGGCGCCAGCGCGACGAGGTCTTCATAGCTGGTCGTGCCTTCCACCTGCAGGTTGAGCCGAAAGCCCATGAGCCCGAGGGCACCGGTCAGTTGGGTGGCAATGGGATAGGCGTCCTTGTAGCGCTGCTGCCTGCTGCGCGCGGCAGCCGGCGCAGCGGATTCAGCCGCCTTGGGCTTCGCAGCCTCGGGCGCCTTGCTCCCTGTGGAGGGCTCTGGCGACTTGGCTGTTGCCGTCTTGGCCGGAGTCGCGGGCTCGGGCGCCTTGGTCGGCGCTGTCTTGGCCCCTGCGACTGGCTGGAGCAGTCCCAGATCGATCATCTGGTCGATTTCTTCTCGCGCAATTCCATTTCCCGCGGCAAGTACATCCTCGACCGACCGCTTGCCGTCGAACAGGATGAAAGCCGTGCGCTGGCGTGGCGAGAGTGACACCGAGCGGTCCTTGAAGACCTGCTGTCCGGCTTCTGTCTTGACAAGAATCATGATGTTTCTTCCACGATATACCGCCGGTTGCGGATACGAGCGTTTTTCGCCATGCGCAATACCGCAAGCGAATTGCCCAACTTATGAGGTCACAAGTTTGACATTAAGAACACATTTTGATTCATTTACCCAGCGCGAAGGCGGGAATTTCCCCAATGGGGAGTTCCCGCGAGTTGCCGAAGGCGGGTGCAAGCCCCGCCTCCCTCCGTAAGGTTCAGCGCTTGGCGAGCTGTTGCCAGGTGTCGATGACGCTGTCCGGATTCAGAGAAATCGACTCGATTCCCTGTTCCGCGAGCCAAAGTGCAAAGTCCGGATGGTCGCTGGGGCCTTGGCCGCAGATGCCAACGTACTTGCCTTCGGCCTTGCAGGCCTTGATGACCCGGCTCAGCAAGGCCTTGACCGCCGGATCGCGCTCGTCGAAGTCAGCTGCCAGTAGTTCGAGGCCTGAATCGCGGTCAAGGCCGAGCGTGAGCTGGGTCAGGTCGTTCGAGCCGATAGAGAAGCCGTCGAAGAACTTCAGGAACTCCTCGGGCAGGACGGCGTTGCTCGGCACCTCGCACATCATGATCAGCTTGAGCTCGTTCTCGCCGCGCTTCAGGCCGTGCTCGCCGAGGAGCGTGGTCACGCGCTCGGCCTGGCCCAGCGTGCGCACGAAAGGCACCATGATCTGCACGTTGGTCAGCCCCATGTCGTTGCGAACGCGCTTGAGCGCCTCGCATTCCATGGCAAAGGCCTCGCCGAAATCCTTGCTCAAGTAGCGGGCTGCGCCGCGGAAGCCGAGCATCGGATTTTCTTCTTCCGGCTCGTAGCGGCTGCCGCCGATCAGCTTGCGGTACTCGTTCGACTTGAAGTCCGACAGGCGCACGATCACCTGCTTGGGCCAGAAGGCCGCGGCAATGGTTGCAATGCCTTCGGCCACCTTGTCCACGTAGAACGCGCGCGGCGAGGCATGGCCGCGAGCCACCGACTCGACGGCCTTCTTCAGGTCGTTGTCGACATTCGGATAGTCGAGGATGGCCTTCGGGTGCACACCGATGTTGTTGTTGATGATGAACTCGAGCCGCGCCAGGCCCACGCCATGGTTTGGCAACTGCGCGAAGTCGAACGCCAGCTGAGGGTTGCCGACGTTCATCATGAGCTTGATGTCGATCTCGGGCATCACGCCGCGCTGCACTTCGGTCACTTCGGTTTCAAGCAAGCCGTCGTAGATGAAGCCGGTGTCGCCCTCGGCGCAGCTCACGGTCACCAGCGTGCCTTCCTTCAACAGGTCGGTGGCGTCGCCGCAGCCCACCACGGCCGGAATACCGAGTTCGCGCGCAATGATGGCTGCGTGGCAGGTGCGCCCGCCCCGGTTGGTGACGATTGCGGCGGCGCGCTTCATCACCGGCTCCCAGTTGGGGTCGGTCATGTCGGTGACCAGCACGTCGCCGGCCTGCACCTTGTCCATCTCGCTGATGTTATGCACGAGCCGCACAGGGCCGGTGCCGATCTTCTGGCCAATGGCACGGCCTTCGGCCAGCACTGCCCCCTTGCCCAGCAGCTTGTAGCGCTGCTCGGCCTTGCCCTGCTGCTGGCTCTTCACGGTTTCAGGCCTTGCCTGCAGGATGTAGAGTTGCCCGTCGGTGCCGTCCTTGCCCCATTCGATGTCCATGGGACGGCCGTAATGCTCCTCGATGACCAGCGCGTATTTGGCGAGCTGTTCGACGTCCGCGTCGCTCAACGAGTAGCGGTTACGCTGCTCGGCCTTGACGTCGGTGGTTTTCACCAGCTTGCCGGTGGCCTTTTTCTCTTCGGGCGTCGCGAACTCCATCTGGATTAGCTTGGAGCCCAGGTTGCGGCGGATCACGGCCTTCTTGCCGGCGCGCAGCGTCGGCTTGTGCACGTAGAACTCGTCGGGGTTCACGGCGCCCTGCACCACCGTTTCGCCCAGACCGTAGCTCGAGGTGATGAACACCACGTCTTCGAAGCCCGACTCGGTGTCGATGGTGAACATCACGCCGGCGGCGCCCAGGTCGGAGCGGACCATGCGCTGCACACCCGCCGAGAGCGCGACCACGTCGTGCGCAAAGCCCTTGTGAACGCGGTAGCTGATTGCGCGGTCGTTGTAGAGAGAGGCGAAGACCTCCTTCATCTTGTGCAGCACGTCGTCGATGCCGACCACGTTGAGGAAGGTCTCTTGCTGACCTGCGAACGAAGCGTCCGGCAGATCTTCGGCGGTAGCCGAGGAACGCACCGCAAACGACGCGGCCGGATTGCCTGCGCTCAGCTTCGCAAAAGCGTCGGCAATGGCTTTCTGCAGATCGGCCGGGAAAGGCTGGGCCTCGACCATGGCGCGAATCTCGGCGCCCGCGACGGCCAGCGCCCGCACGTCGTCGGTGTCCAGGGCCGCAAGGCGCTTGCTGATCTTGTCGGCCAATCCGTCATGGGCCAGGAACTGGCGGAATGCGTGGGCCGTGGTCGCAAAACCCGTGGGCACCCGCACGCCCTGGGGCAGCTGCGAGATCATTTCGCCGAGGCTGGCGTTCTTGCCGCCGACCGACTCGACGTCGGTCATCCTCAGGTTTTCAAACGGTACGACCAGGGCGGTCGCGTCGAAAAGTGCAGACATGGGAAAGCTCCAGAAGTTGAAACCGGTGCTGCATGCAGGCGGGGCAGCACGATCGTTGTCGTTGCTTTGGGTGCTGGCGCGGCGTGCATGGAAAGAATTGGGTCGAGGGAAAGCGGATTCCCGATAATGGCCCGGATTGTAGGCGTGGCGAGATTGCACGCGCCGCAGGACAAGGCCGCGAGAGCTACACCATGCATACACGCACTGTTTTCTTCATTTCAGACGGCACCGGCATCACTGCCGAAACTTTCGGTAACGCCGTGCTCGCCCAGTTCGAGATGAAACCGCGCCATGTTCGGCTGCCTTTTACCGACACGGTCGACAAGGCGCACCAGGCAGTACGGCAGATCAACCACACGGCCGAACTTGAGGGCGTGCGCCCCATCGTCTTCACGACGCTGGCCAACATGGAAGTGCTGGAGGTGATCGAAACCGGCTGCAAAGGCATGCTGCTCGACATGTTCGGCACCTTTGTGCGCCCGCTCGAGATTGAACTGGCGGTGAAGTCGAACCACCGCATCGGCCGCTTCAGCGACGTTAGCAAGAGCAAGGAGTACGACGCCCGCATAGCGGCCATCGACTTCAGCCTGGCACACGACGACGGCCAGAGCAACCGCGACCTCGAGGGGGCGGACGTGATCCTGGTGGGCGTGAGCCGCAGCGGCAAGACGCCGACCTCGCTCTACCTGGCCATGCAGCACGGCCTGAAAGCGGCCAACTACCCTCTGATTCCGGAAGATTTCGAGCGCCGACAGTTACCGCCGGCGCTGATGCCCCATCGCAAGAAGATTTTCGGGCTCACCATCCAGCCCGAGCGGCTGAGCCAGATCCGCAATGAACGCCGACCGGATTCGCGCTATGCCAGCCTCGAAAACTGCCGCAATGAGGTAAGCGAAGCCGAAGCCATGATGCGCCGGGCCGGCATCCGATGGCTCTCGACCACGACCAAGTCGATCGAGGAAATTGCCACCACCATCCTGCAGGAACTGAAGCCCGAACGGCTGACGTACTGAGGCGGCCGTCAGCCGGCCGCCTCGGCCGGTCTTTACGCCGCGGCCTGCTCCACGGGGGCAGAGGTCCGGATCAGGTGATCGAACGCACCCAGCGCGGCCTTGGCGCCGTCGCCGGCCGCGATGATGATCTGCTTGAACGGTACGGTGGTCACATCGCCTGCCGCGAACACGCCAGGCACCGAGGTCTGTCCCCGCGCGTCGACCACGATCTCCCCGTGCTTCGTCAGTTCGACCACTCCCTTGAGCCAATCGGTGTTGGGCACCAGGCCGATCTGGATGAACACGCCCTCGAGCTCGACCTTCTTCAGTTCGCCCGTCGCGCGGTCCTTGTAGACCAGGCCATTGACCTTCTGGTCGCCGGTGATCTCGGTGGTCTGCGCGTTGGTGAACACGTCGACATTCTTCAGGCTCTTGAGCTTGCGCTGCAGCACGGCGTCGGCACGCAGCGCGGTGTCGAACTCGATCAGCGTGACGTGGCCGACGATACCGGCCAGATCGATGGCCGCTTCAACACCCGAGTTGCCGCCGCCGATGACCGCGACGCGCTTGCCCTTGAACAGCGGGCCGTCGCAGTGCGGGCAATAAGCCACACCCTTGTTCTTGAACTCATGCTCGCCGGGCACGTTGATGTTGCGCCAGCGTGCGCCCGTCGAGATGATGATCGACTTGCTTTTAAGCGAGGCGCCGCTCTCGAGTTGCACTTCGATGAGGTCCTTGCCCGGAACCAGCGCCTTGGCGCGCTGCAGGTTCATGATGTCGACGTCGTAGTCGCGCACGTGCTCTTCAAGCGCATGGGCGAACTTGGGCCCTTCGGTTTCCTTCACCGAGATGAAGTTTTCAATGCCGAGCGTGTCGAGCACCTGCCCCCCAAAGCGCTCCGATGCCACGCCGGTGCGGATACCCTTGCGCGCCGCATACACGGCAGCCGCGGCACCTGCCGGACCACCGCCAACGATCAGCACGTCGAACGGGTCCTTGGCGGCAATTTTCTTCGCCTCGCGTTCGACACCGCTGGTGTCGATCTTGGCGAGGATTTCTTCCAGGCTCATGCGACCCTGGCCAAACTCGGTGCCATTCAGGAACACCGTAGGCACCGCCATCACCTGGCGTTCCTTCACTTCTTCCTGGAAGGTGCCGCCCTCGATCATCGTCGTGCGGATGCGCGGGTTCTGAATGGCCATCAGGTTCAGCGCCTGCACTACGTCGGGGCAGTTGTGGCAGGTGAGCGAGACATAGATCTCGAACTCGAAGTCGCCGTCGAGCGCGCGGATCTGCTCCAGCACGGCTTCTTCGACCTTCGGGGGATAGCCGCCGATCTGCAGCAGCGCAAGGATCAGCGACGTGAATTCATGGCCCATCGGCAGGCCGGCAAAACGCGGGCCGTGGTTCTCGCTCGGGCGGTTGACCGAGAAAGAAGGCTTGCGATGGTTGTCGTCGCGGCTTTCGGTCAGCTTGACCAGCGGCGACGCTTCTGCAACGTCCTTCAGCAGCGACAGCATTTCGCCCGAGGCCTTGCTGTCGTCGAGCGAGGCGACGATCTCGATCGGCTGCGTGGCGCGTTCGAGGTAACTCTTCAATTGGGCTTTGGTGCTGGCGTCGAGCATGAGGGACTCTCTTTCGATAACTGAAAACTATCAACTGGGGGCAAAAAAGCCCGGGGCCTCGTGAGCGCCCGGGCTTTCGCGCGGGACGCTTAGATCTTGCCGACGAGGTCGAACGAGGGGGCGATGGTCTTGTCGCCTTCATTCCACTTGGCCGGGCAGACTTCGTTCGGATGGGCGGCGGTGTAGACAGCTGCCTTCAGCTTGCGCAGGGTTTCCTTGACGTCGCGAGCGATTTCGTTGGAGTGCACCTCGGCGGTCTTGATGATGCCTTCGGGGTTGATCACGAACGTGCCGCGCAGCGCCAGGCCTTCTTCAGGAATGTGCACGCCGAAAGCGTTGGTCAGCGTGTGGGTGGGGTCGCCCACCAGCGGGAACTTGGCCTTGCCGACGGCAGGCGACGTGTCGTGCCAGACCTTGTGCGAGAAGTGCGTGTCGGTGGTCACGATGTAGACCTCGGCACCCAGCTTCTGGAACTCGGGGTAGTTATCGGCCGCGTCTTCGACTTCGGTCGGGCAGTTGAAGGTGAAGGCCGCCGGCATGAAGATCAGCACGGACCACTTGCCCTTGAGCGTCTCGTCGGACACATCGATGAACTTGCCGTTGAGGTAGGCCTGGGTCTTGAACGGTTGGACTTGGGTGTTGATCAGGGACATGTTGATTCCTTGGATGCTGCGGGTGGACAAAAAAACTGCGAGCCATGAGTATAACTACCAAATAGGATAAAGTGATAGTAATGAACTATCAACTGCATCACTGCGACCTATGAAAGACAAAGGCGCGGCCACCTTCGCCCCGCCGTCGAATACGAACGTGTATCACCATCAAACGCATGCAGACCAGTGCAGCATGGGATTGCTTGCAAGAGCTCGCTCGCCCCTCTCACAATCCCTACTTTCAGAACAAGGAAAATAATCATGAAGGGCGACCCCAAGGTCATCGAACACCTGCAGGCGCAGCTCAAGAACGAGCTCACTGCAATCAACCAGTACTTCCTCCACTACCGGATGCTCAAGCATTGGGGTTTGGACAAGCTGGCCAAGAAGGAATATGAAGAGTCGATCGGCGAAATGAAGCACGCCGACAAGCTGATGGACCGCATCTTCATGCTCGACGGCCTGCCCAACCTGCAGGATCTTGGCAAGCTGAACATCGGTGAAGACGTGCCCGAACTGCTGGGCTGCGACCTGGGCGCCGAAACCGGTGCGCAAGCAACCATCAAGGACGGCATCGCCTATTGCGAAACGGTTCGCGACTACGTTTCACGCGATCTGCTGCAAGAAATCCTGGACGACACGGAAGAGCACATCGACTTTCTCGAAACCCAGATCGACCTTATCGACAAGGTCGGGTTGCAGAACTACCTGCAATCGCAGATGGGCGAGCTCGGCTGAATTTCGGCGGGGCTGCGGAGCAGCCTTCAACTTCTCCAGCTTTCCGACATGGCAGGCGTAGCCGTCAGGCTACGTCGCCCGGCTCTTCAGGACGCTTGCGCCCGCTGAGCATGGCGCCGACCAGGTTTTCCCTGTGCCGCCAGCTCGTGAAGGCCACCCCGGCCAGATGCAGGGCGATCAGTGCCACCAGTGTCCAGGCCAATGTGCGGTGGAGCCATTCCACCCACGCCAATCCCCAGAACATATCGAGCGTATACATCCAGCCCGTAACGCCGACAGCCGTTACCGTGGCAAGCAGGGCAATGACCATCCAGCCGCCAAGAGGGTTGTGGCCAAGGTAGCGCTTCTCGCGCCGTGCGAGCACGTCGGCCGCATAGCGCAGCACCTGCGAGGGCGCCCGCACAAACTGCTTGAACCTTGCATAGCGCCCGCCCAGCCACCCGCCGATGCAGCGGCCGGCAATCAGGGCCAGCGCCGCGTAGCCCGCCAGCTCGTGCTGCCGCAGCAGCCCTTCTCCACTGAACCACGCCATAGCAATGGCCATGACCAGTGCCCAATGTGTTGCGCGCAGCCAGAACGCCCAGACTTGCGCCGACGGACGCGCCGGAACCGCACGCATCTCGCGCATCCTCAGGATGGCTGCTTCACCTGTCCGACCTTCTCGAAGGTCTTGGGATCGAAGAATGCTTCAGTGCGCTGGCCCTTTTCGTCGAAGCCGTAAACCTCGTAGCAGCCGTTGAAGTTCTTGATCTGGCGAACCTTCCAGCCTTCGCCGGTTAGCTTGCGCTGCAATTCCATTTGCGGGCGCATTTCTTCCTTGGGCAACGCAGCGCATTTGACGGCGTCGTGGTCGACGAACTGAGCAGATGCGGACGCTGACCAGAGAATTGCAGTTGCAGTGGCCGCGGCAAAAAGAAGTGACTTGTTCATGAATGAATCTCCTGGCGTTTGCAGGCACCACGCAGCGGCTCAAACGTCGAGCCACATGCGCAGCAGGTTGTGGTACGTGCTGGTGAGACCGATCACGCCGGGGTCTGTCTCACCAAATTGGCTGCGAAGATGCCGCAGGTGGTTGTCCATGTCGAACAGCAGGCGGCGCTGCTCGTCGCTGCGCACCATGCTCTGGATCCAGAAATAGCTGGCAGTGCGAAAGCCCCGCGTTACCGGCAACACGCGATGAACGCTGGTGCCCGGATAGAGCACCATGTCTCCGGCCGGCAGCTTGACTCGCTGCACGCCGAACGTGTCTTCGATCACGAGTTCGCCGCCGTCGTACTCATCGGGTTCGGCCAGGAACACGGTGCACGAAATATCCGTGCGCACCCGCCCCGAACCGTCGCGAAGAAAACGAACCGCGCTGTCAACGTGATTGCCAAAGCTGTTGGACGCACCGCCGTAGCGATTGAACAGCGGCGGTGAAATCTGCTTCGGCAGCGCAGCCGAGAAGAAAACCTGGTGCCGCTCCAGGCCGCGCAGCAGCAGTTGCTGAACGGCGCGGGTCTCTTCGCAGTCCTCCCGCAACTGCTCATTGTTCTTCGCCTTGGCGGACTGCTCGCCCGCGGTCAGGCGGCCGTCCTCCCAGGGAGCTTGGCCCAGAATTTCCCTCGCCTGACGAACCTCGTCGGGCGAGAGCACTTCGCGAATGTGCAAGAGCATGTGAAAGGAAGAACTGCTTTGGCTATTCTAGAAACTCAACAGGCCTTAGAACCGCGCTCCAACCGTTACAAGCACAGTGCGCTTCGCGCCGGCAATGGCAAAGCCGGGGTAGAGCTGATCGCCATAGAGCTTGTTCGTCACGTTGTTGATGTTGAGCTGTGCGTACAGATCGGGCGTGAACTTGTACTCGAGCATCATGTCGCCGACAACATAGCCGGGTGTGCTGTTGGCCAGGCTGGCGGCGCCGCTGGCGCCTTGCAGCGGCCGGTTCTCGGACGCGCCGCGCACGCCCCCCGCAATGCGGAACTTGGGCGTGGCCTGGTAGCTGACCCATGCGGCTCCGCTGTGCTTGGGCGTCAGGCCCACACGCGAACCAACCGTTCCCGGAGTGGCAGTGCTGCCGACCTTGTCGATGGTTGCCGTCGGGATGTAGGAGTACGAGAAATAAACCTCCCACTGCGACGTGAGGCGGCCCACCACGTCCAGCTCAAGGCCCTGGGAGTGGCGCTTGCCCGACAACAGATAGGAACTCCCTGCAAAGTCCGAGTCGGTGGTGCGCTCGTTGGTCTTTTCCGTGCGGAAGATGGCGGCGCGCGTTGAGAGCTTGCCATCGAGCCAGTCGAGCTTGGCGCCCAGTTCGATGTTGCGGCTCTTCTCCGGCGGGGTCCCCGCGGTCTGGGGCGACACATACTGATAGGTGTCGGCCGACGAGTTGAACGAGGTGCTGTACGACAGGTGATACGACTGCGTGGTCGAGGGCTGGTACAGAACGCCGGCGCGGTAGCTCCAGGCACCTTGGGACAAGTGGGTGCTGGTGACGGTTGGCAACGGGCTTCCGGCGGAATAGCGTTCACGAGGATCGCTGCAGTTCGCCGTTTGCGTATAGCCGCGGGGGGCCGGAGTCGGTCTCACGCACGCCGGGTTCGAATAGTTGTACTGGTCGAAATCGCCGCTGAGCCGGTCGTAGCGCAGGCCACCCAGAACTTTCCAGTCGGGCGCAACCTGAACCAGATCCTGCAGATAGACGCCAATCGATTTCGCGGAATAGGCGCTCGAATCGCGGTACACCGGCTCGACGAAAGTGCCACTCAAGCCTGCGCCATCGTTTGGCGTGCCGACGAAGGTGTTGGCTCGCGAGCCCAGCGCCCGCCCGCGGAAGCTGTTGTTGAAGAAGGCGTCGTTCTGGTAGCGGCTCGCCTCTTCCTTCGAGGCGTCGACACCGGCCAGCAATTGGTGTTTTACGCCGCCCCAGTTCAACTCCTTGCTGTAGTCGCTTTGCAAGTAAGTGCCCTTGTACTCGTCCTTGCGCGGCGTGAGGCCGCTGCGCGTGAGCAACGTGTATTCGCTGAAGTTGGCCAGCGTGGTGGGGGCGCCTAGCGTGGTACTGGCGCCTGCGGCGGTAGACCACTGGTTGCGGTCGAAGGTGCCCGATCGCACCTGCGTGCGCAGCTCGCCGCCGTCGTCGAAGCGATGCAGCCATGAGGCCGCTCCGTAAGTGGCCTTGCCGAGGACCTTGTCGGCAGCGGTGCCGTAAAAGCTGCCCGGCTTCACCGGTGCAAGGGTTCCCAGGCTGCCGATGGTTGGTACACCGGCCGCGGTGTAGCCGGTAATGCCCTGCCGGCCGGTGGCCACCCAGCGAACCGCCGACAACGGAACGTTGTCGACGTTCAGGTGGAACAGCCCCACCGTGAATTCGTTGTCCGTGCCAATGCCCCAACTGTACGAAGGCGCAATGCCGTATTTGTCGATCTTGGCGCCGCCGTTGTCGGCCTTGTTCCACATCGCGTTGATTCGCAGTGCCGATGTTTCGCCGGTGCGCACGTTGAAGTCGGCCGTCGTGCGGTAGTAGCCGCGCGTGCCCGCAGTGGCCTCCACATCCGTCTGGTCTGCAAGCAGCGGCTTCTTGGAGACCTGGTTGATCACGCCACCTGTGGAGCCGCGTCCGAAAATCATCGAAGCTGAACCGCGCAGCACCTCGATGCGCTCGAGGTTGAAAGTGTCGCGGTCATATTGCGATGGGTCGCGCATGCCGTCGATCAGCAGGTCGCCAACCGTCGCCACCGGAAAACCACGCAGCCGAATGTCCTGGTCTGTCCCGTTTTCAGTCGCCGCAAAGGTAATGCCGGCCGAATAGTGCAAGGCATCCTTGAGGGTATCGAGCTTGACGTCGTCGATCAGCTTCTCGGTAATGACGTTGATCGACTGCGGAATATCGCGAATCTCTTGCGTCCCCTTGCCAATGTTGGTTTTCTTGGTCTGGACCTGGTCCTTGCCCTGCGTCTCCGCCTGTTCGGTGACCGTGATGGTGCCAAGCGTTCCGCCCTGCACTGTTGTCGGCGCCGTTTGCGCCCAGCTACTGACGGAGGCGGCAAGCATCAAGGCTCCAAAAGGAAGCATTGCCGCTTCTCGCGGCAGCCCGCCTGTCGCGGCGCCCGCCGCAATAACTGAGGAAGACACGGAGCGCGACATGCGAGCGCGCTGACGGGCGACATTGGCCAAGATAACCTCCAGAAAGCCAGGAAACGGCTAGTTTTGAATGGCTGGCTGGGTCCGACGACGCGCGGTCGAAGTGCTTGGCTTGCCGAAAATTTGGCTGGAGTGTAGTTCGAACGTAGTCGTAATCATTCGCACTTAGATTCGCTGTGGCGAAAATGCGACTTGCTCCCAAAACACTGCGAAAGGCCTCTCGCCGGGATAGTTATTGAAAATGCGAGAGATTCGTATTTATAATTGTCCGAACCAAACCAGCCAGCCAACTGCTGCTTTCACCGCCATGATCGTTTGCGTCTGCCGCCGAGTCTCCGACCGTGAAATCGCACGTCACGTGCGGGCGGGCCTGACTTTCGACGAAGTCCAATTCGAGCTTGGCGTGGCCACCCAATGTGGCCAATGTGAAGGCTGTGCGCGAGACATCGTTGCGCAATGCAGTGCCTCGCATCCTGTCGCCGCGTTGAACCGCGAATCGGGAACGAGTGCGATCCAGCTTGCCACCTCCATTTCGGAAAGCAAGGCATGGAACTCTTCTCGGCGCTCGGCGGCAGCCTGATTCTTGTCGCAGGCTCGGTCTGGTGGATCTTTCGTAAGTAAACAGTAGTCGTAGCGGTTTTGCTGCAATCGGGGCACGCTCCACGCGTGTCCGCATTCGAATTGGTTGATCGTGTCTGACCGCTTTGCTCCCCCACCCTCCGTTCTGGGCCTTTCGCGCAACGCACTCATTGCCGGAGGCGTGATCCTGTTTCATGCAGCAGCGCTCTGGGCGCTCCAAAGCGGCCTGTTGCGTCGAGCTGCCGAAGTGGTGATTCCCGTCGAAATATTGAGCCAGTTCGTCGAGCCGCCCAAGCCCGCTCCGCCGCCACCTCCCCCTCCGCCCCCGCCCCCGCCGCAACGCAAGCCTGAAGCGGTCAAGCCTCCTCCCAGGCCGGTGGCAATACGCGAACCGAAGCCGACGCCCGCACCAAGCGCCCCCGTGGGCGTGACCGAGCCGCCTCCGCCTGCACCTCCGGTCGAAGCTCCGGCACCGCCTGCGCCGCCCGCTCCGCCGCCGGCGCCACCCGCGCCGCCGGCGCCGCGAATGATCGAGATCTCTGAGGGCCAGACCCGCTACGTCAGAGAGCCCAAGCTGGTATTTCCTAGCATGAGCAAACGCCTCGGCGAGTCGGGAACCACCGTCGTCTCGATCTACTTCGACAGCGAAGGCTTCGCCAAACGGGTCGAACTCTACAAATCCAGCGGATTCGAACGCCTGGACGAGGCAGCGCTGAGTGCCGCCCGAACCGCCCAGGTCACGCCCTTCAGGCAAACAGGAGGGAACGCGCAGACGACCTACCTGCTGCGGGCGCCTTTCTCATTCAAACTGAACTAATTTTCTCTGGAGCAACTTTGTATGGATTCCCAATTCGGCTTGATGAACGTCTGGAACCAGGGCGATTTCGTCACCAAGGCCGTCGCGGTGCTGTTGATCGGCATGTCGCTGGCGTCGTGGATCGTGATCATCATCAAGGCCCTCGATGTCATCAAATACAAGCGCCTTGCCAAGCACTCGCAGGACTTCTGGCACAGCGAAGATTTCGCCACCGCATTGAACAAGCTCGGCAAGGACGACAGCAACCCGTTTCGCGCGCTGGCACTCGAAGGCCGCGAGGCGGCTGCGCACCATCGCAACACAAAGGCTCACTTGCACGACGCGCTCGATGTAAGCGACTGGATCACGCGCGCCCTGCGCAACGGTATCGATGCGTTCACGGCGCGCCTGCAAACCGGCCTCGCCATTCTGGCTTCCGTCGGTTCGACTGCTCCGTTCATCGGCCTGTTCGGCACCGTCTGGGGTATCTACCACGCGCTCATGAGCATCGGCTCTGCTGGCCAGGCGACTATCGACAAGGTTGCGGGCCCGATCGGCGAAGCTTTGATCATGACGGCGCTGGGTCTGGCGGTGGCGATTCCGGCAGTGCTGGGCTACAACGCGCTGGTCCGCGGCAACAAGTTCGTGCTGACCAAGCTCAACAGCTTTGCCCATGACCTGCACGCCTACTTCGTGACCGGCGCACGCGTGCAAAGCGGCAGCGGCGACGCCATCGTGGTTCCGCTGAAGAAGGGCTGAGCATCATGGCTTTTGGCACCCAGGACGAACCCGATGAGGTAATGAACGAGATCAACATGACGCCGCTGGTCGACGTCATGCTGGTGCTCCTCATCATCTTCATCATCACCGTGCCGGTGATGAAACACGCAGTCAACATCGACCTGCCGCGCGCCACGAGCGAGCCCGAACAGGCCAAGCCGGAGAACATCCTGTTCAGCATTTCCGCCGACGGGAGCTACTACTGGAACGAGCAGAAGATCGCCGACGCCGAGTTGCCTGGCCGGCTCGCCGCCGAGTCCGCCAAGAACCCGCAACCCGAGCTGCACATTCGCGGCGACAAAGAGGTTCGCTACGAACGCGTAGCCAAGGCCATGTCGGCAGCGCGGGAGGCGGGCGTACGCAAGATCGGCTTCATCACCGAACCCGACGCCAAGTGAGCCGCTGAAGGTTTATTAAAAAACCTGATCGACGCGATTGACTTTTTATTGAGAATCATTATCATTCACTCATCGCTTCGATAAGAGGATTTTCAGATGCAAGCCAAACCGAACACCTTTTCTGTTCTGAGCCATCCGTCGCTCGACCAATCGGGTGGCGGACATGCGTCCATCCAGGCTTCCCGCCCGGCGCCGATGGTCGAGAGCACGGAGCTTCTCAAGGGGAGCAAGACCGTGGGCATCATGCACAACGGTTCTCTCTATCGTCTGCAGGCAACCAAACTCGGCAAGCTGATTCTTACCAAGTAAGCATCAGCCCGCCCTTCACGCAAGTTTCATCGTGGGGCGACTCCAGGAGATTCATCTCCGAAGGGTCGTTTTTTGCTAGCCAACGGTTCGCCGACTAGCCAAGCTTTTTTTCACGCTGAGCACCCGAAAAAGAAAACGCCGACCTGCAAGTCGGCGTTTTGCCTCGCGCACTGAACAGCGCACAGGGGCGATGCTCAGAGGCCGAGCGCTGCGATGCCCGCCTTGGCAATCTGGGCATCTTCATTCGACTTCACGCCGCTTACACCAACGGCGCCGATGACCTGGCCGTCCTTCACGATGGGCACGCCGCCCTCCAGCAAGCCCTGCACCGCAGGCGCCGTGAGAAACGCAGTGCGGCCGCCATTGATGATGTCTTCGTAGACCTTGCTTTCGCGGCGACCCATGGCCGCCGTATGGGCTTTGGCCGGGGCAATATGCGAAGACAGGGCCGCAGCCCCGTCCAGGCGCTGGAGCCACAGCAGGTTGCCGGCATCGTCGGAAATCGCAATGGTCACAGCCCAATTGTTCTTGAGGGCTTCTGCTTCGGCAGCCGCGGCAATGGCCTTGACGTCGGCGAGTTCGAGGAAGGACTTGGTCTTCATATTGGGCGTCGGTTGCTGTAAAAGCCAAGAGCATAACGGCCAAAGGGCCAATGGAGCGGTGGGCCCTGCCGCTCTTAGGACCATCATCCATACGGTCTTTGTATCGCCCCCCTCTTGCAGCCCCCTAGAATGCGCCCAACTGCGTCATTGCAGCAACCAAAGGAGCTACGGCCATGAACGACCGCGTTACCACCCTCGACACTTCCACCGGCTACGGCCAGGTGCTGCCGCAGGCTGAGCGCCAACGCGTCCTGCGCAACACCTACTGGCTGCTTGCGTTGAGCTTGCTACCTACCGTGCTGGGCGCCTGGATCGGCGTCAGCACCGGCATTACCCGCTCCCTTACGGGCGGCCTGGGCCTCATCGTTTTCCTCGGCGGCGCCTTCGGCTTCATGTTCGCCATCGAGAAAACCAAGAACTCGGCCGCCGGCGTGCCTGTGCTGCTGGCCTTTACCTTCTTCATGGGCCTCATGCTCTCGCGCCTTATCGCGATGGTGCTCGGCTTCAAGAACGGTTCCGAACTCATCATGACTGCCTTCGGCGGCACCGCCGGCGTGTTCTTCGTCATGGCATCGCTGGCCACGGTGATCAAGCGCGACCTGTCCGGCATGGGCAAGTGGCTCTTCGTGGGCGCCATGGTGCTGATGGTGGGCTCCATCATCAACGTCTTCGTCGGTTCGAGCGCCGGCATGATGGCCATCTCGGTGGCAGCCATCGCCATCTTCTCGGCTTTCATGCTCTATGACCTGAAGCAGATCATGGACGGCGGCGAAACCAACTACATCAGCGCCACTCTCGCGCTTTACCTCGACCTGTTCAACGTGTTCCAGAGCCTGCTGGCACTGCTGGGAATTGCCGGCGGCGAACGCGACTGATCTTCGAACGAGCGGCGCCTTCGGCGCCAATTGAAAAGGGCCCTGAGGGGCCCTTTTTCATGCCAGATCGAACACCGCAATCGACTCCACGTGCGCCGTATGCGGAAACATGTTGATCACGCCGGCAAAGGTGCAGCGGTATCCGGCCTGATGCACAAGCAGGCCGGCGTCCCGCGCAAGGGTGGACGGATTGCAGCTCACATACACAATCCGCTTTGGCGGCGTCCAGCCGCTCGTCCTCAATTCCGGCTGCAGATGCAAATCGGCCATCGCTTTGGCGAGCGCGAAGGCGCCTTCGCGCGGCGGGTCGACCAGCCACTTATCGGCACTGCCATCCGCCACGAGCATGGCGGGCGTCATATCGAAGAGATTGCGCGCGACAAAGCGGGTAGGCGAAAGCGCCCGCCGGGCCGGTGTCGCTGGCTGATTCTTCTTGAAGTTGTCTCCAGCACGTGCAACCAGGGTGCCGCTGCCCTCAATACCCAGCACCTCGCGCGCCCGGCTGGCCAATGGCAAGGTGAAATTGCCCAGCCCGCAGAACCAGTCGATCACGCGCTCTTGCGGCTGCACATCGAGAAGACGCAGCGCCTTGCCCACGAGCGCGCGATTGATGTGCGGATTGACCTGCGTGAAGTCCGTCGGCTTGAAAGGCATGGTGACGCCGAACTCGGGCAGTTCGTACGACAGCGGCGTACCACCCTCTTCCAGCAGCTTCACTGTTTCGGGGCCCTTGGCCTGCAGCCACCACTGCACTCCGGCGTTCTGCGCCGCAAAGGCCTTCAACCGGTCGATGTCGGCATTGGACAGGGGCTCCAGGTGCCGGAGCACCAGGGCGATGGTGCCAAGCGCTGTGGTGCCGGGCGCATCGCCGCAGGCGAGTTCGATCTGCGGACAGGTCTCGCGGGCATCCATCGAGCCGATAAGTGCGCGCAACGGCATCAGCATGTCGCTGACCTGCTTCGGCAGCACCGGGCAGACCTGCATGTCTGCAAGATAACGGCTCTTGCGCTCGTGAAAGCCGATCAGCACCGTCCCCTTCTTGATCACGTGGCGTACCGACAGCCGGGCGCGATAGCGGTAATGCCATGCCGGCCCTTCCATTGGCCGCAGCACGTTCTCGGGCTTTACCTTGCCGAGGTGCCACAGGTTGTCTTCCAGGGCCCGCTGCTTTACAGCCACTTGCGCGGCCGCATCCAGGTGCTGCATCTTGCAGCCGCCGCAAGCGCCGGTGTGCAAACCGAAATGCGGGCAACCCGGCTGGACGCGCTGCGACGATTCACGCCGGATGGCCGTGACCGTGCCTTGCTCCCAGTTGTTCTTGCGCCGGTGAACGTTGAACTGCACTTCCTCGAAAGGCAGCGCGCCTTCAATGAACACGACCATGCCTTCGGCATTGTGCGCAACGCCCTGTGCGTCCAGGTCGAGCGATTCGACCTTGAGCCATTCATCGGGAGCGGTCGCCGGCGTCTTCCCGGGAGCTTTGGTGGGGACTTTCTTTTCTTCGATGGATTCCGTCATTCCCCGATTGTCTCAGCGCCGGCCGCGCTTCCCCGTACCTCGACGGATCAGCCTAGAACAAGGCATCGCGTCCCACTCCGGATCGGATCAGCTGGCGGCGCATCTTGGCGAGCGCCTCGTTCTGGATCTGCCTCACCCGCTCCCGCGTCAGGCCGAGTCGAACGCTCAGCACCTCGAGCGTTTCGGGCTCCCGATCATGCAGGCCATAGCGGCCTTCGAGCACCTCTCGCTCACGTGCGTCAAGGGCGTGAACCCACTTATCGAGCAGACGCTCGACCTCATGGGTGTGGGTGACGTCGGTGGGGTCGCCCCCCTCGTCGTCGGACGCCACGGTGTCGGCCAGGGTAAAGCCTTCATCGCCATGCGCATCGCCGCCATCGAGCGAGCGCGGAGCCTCCGCAAGCGCCAACAGCTCCGCAACCGCCTGAACCTCGCGCCCCAGAAACGCGGCGATATCTTCCACGCGCACACCGTCGGGTCGGCGCGACAGGAAACCTGAATCGCCTTCGAGCGTGCGGCGGGCCCGCAGCACCTGCTGCAGTTCGCGCACCACGTGCACAGGCAGGCGTATTGCGCGCGATTGCGTCATGACCGCGCGCTCGACCGATTGCCGAATCCACCATGTCGCATAGGTTGAAAAACGAAAACCACGCTCGGGTTCGAACTTGGTGATGGCGTGCATCAGGCCCAGATTGCCTTCCTCGACGAGGTCGGAGAGTGGCACGCCGCGGCCCAGATACGCCTTGGCGATGTTCACAACCAGTCGCAGGTTGTGCTCGATCATCGACTGCCGAGCCGCAAAATTGCCGGCTCGCGCGGAGCAAGCAGTCCGGTATTCCTCTTCAGGGGTGAAGAGTTCGGTGCGCCGCACCTGTCGCAGGTAAATCGTCAGCGCATCCGCGCCTTCGCCGCCGACGGGTCCGGCAACTGCAGCCACGTCTGCGGCTGCGCGACCACGATTTGCAGGGGCGATCTCTTGATTGTTTTGTGCTGCTCCGCCTCGGCCCGCCGACCCGCGCACAGGCAGTGTGCGACGGGGGCGAGAGGCAGCCATGGCATTACCGGC
Organism: Variovorax sp. 3319; assembly: GCF_031456585.1. Classification (NCBI taxonomy): domain Bacteria; kingdom Pseudomonadati; phylum Pseudomonadota; class Betaproteobacteria; order Burkholderiales; family Comamonadaceae; genus Variovorax; species Variovorax sp. 3319. The sequence continues at coordinate 139,178 of NZ_JAVDUZ010000005.1, read as the reverse complement.
TCGGAAGGTAGCGCGCCGGATCGACAGGCTTGCCCTGGCGACGAATTTCGAAGTGCAACTTGACGCGGTCTGCGTCGCTGTTGCCCATTTCGGCGATCTTCTGGCCCTTTTGCACCGACTGGTCTTCCTTCACGAGCAGCGTCTGGTTGTGCGCGTACGCCGTGAGGTAGGTGTTGTTGTGCTTCAGGATGATGAGGTTGCCATAGCCACGCAAACCCGCGCCTGCATAGACGACGCGGCCGTCGGCCGCGGCCAGGACTGCATCGCCCGCCTTGCCGCCGATATCGAAGCCTTTGTTCTTGGCGTCGTCGAAACCTGCGATGAGCGTACCGTGTGCAGGCCAGATCCAGCCGAGATCCTCGTCACCCGAATTTGCGGAAGGTGCCGACGGGGATGCAGTGACTGCCGGCTTGCTGGCCGCCGCACTCGCGGGCGACGCGGGCAGTACCGCAGGCGGAGTCACGGGCTTGGTGACGGCACCTTCCGTGGGGGCGGCCGCAGCCGCCACCGTGGTGGACGTCGGACCCACCGGAGGAACCACGCGCAGCACCTGGCCGACTTCGATCAGGTCGGGGTTCTCTAGATTGTTCCAGCGAACGATGTTCTGCCAGCTTTGACCGGTTTCGTTTCCGATGCGGCGAATGGTGTCACCAGGGCGCACCGCGTAATAGCCTGGCTTGCCATAGTTCTCGATGCCGGGGAGCGGCTTGCCCGATGCATCGGTGGTGATGAGCGGGCCGCCGGATACCGAATTGGGCGCGCGCGTCATCGTGCCTCGGTCTTCGACCGGCGCCGGCCCCCGCGGTGCGGCGCAGCCCGCGATCACGAGCACAACGGCCAACGTGATACCAGCGCACCAACTCCGATTGCCAAAACCCTGCATTTGTTGTTCCTTCAAGCGATGCCCGATTTTAGGGGGACAAAGTGAACCGCCTCAAGAATGCGGCGCTCCAGTCCACGGGCGGTTTTATCGATGACGACGAGGGCCTGTCCGCCCCCGGCCGATTGCGTGGGCGCGACGATGCGTCCGCCCACGGCGAGTTGTTCGGTCCAGGCTTGCGGGACCGCTTCGCCACCCGCGGCGGCAATGATTCCTGCGTATGGCGCACCGTTGGCGTAGCCGACCATGCCGTCGCCAAGCATGAGGTGCACGGTTGCAAGCCGGAAGTGGCGCAGGTTGGTGCGCGCACGCTCGTGCAGCCCGCGCAAGCGCTCGATGCTGTAGACCTCTGCGGCCACGTGGTTCAGTACCGCAGCCTGGTAGCCGCAGCCGGTGCCGATTTCGAGCACGCGGCCAAGGCGGTCTTGCGGCTTGCCTGCGAGTGCGGGCGCACCCAGCAGGAGTTCGATCATGCGAGCCACCACGCTGGGTTTGGAAATGGTCTGACCCAGGCCGATGGGCAGGCTCGTGTCTTCATACGCCTGGTTGACCAGGGCGCTGTCGACAAAACGATGCCGCTCCACCGCGCCCAGCGCGCGCAGCACGCGAGGGTCGGTAATGCCTTGCGCGGCAAGTTTCTGCACCATGCGCGCACGCACGGCGTCGGAAGCCATTGAAGGCGTGGCCGGCACCATCGGCTTTGCCGGCACGGCGGGCAGGCGCCCCCTCGTGGCGGCTGAAGCGGTGGGTGTCAGGCGAACAGGAAAACCAGGCCGTTGCGTGGCCATGCTCAATTGCCGAGACGGGCAACCGTCTCGCGCCATTGCCCCAGGTTGGCGTGATCGGTCAGGTCGATCTGCAGCGGCGTCAACGCGACATGGCCGGCAGCGGTTGCGTGAAAGTCGGTGCCCTCGCCGCTGTCCTTGGCGCTGCCCGCGCCCGCAATCCAGTACATCGTGTCGCCACGCGGGCTTTCCTGCGTAATTACCTTTTCGGCCGCGTGCCGGCGGCCGAGCCGGCAAACCTTGGTCGGCTTGAGTTCCTCCAGGGGCCGGTTGGGCACATTCACGTTGAGCAGGAAAGCGCCGCCATCGAGCAAGCGCTCGCGCTCGATCTGCTGCACCAGGCGGCGTGCCACCTGTGCAGCCGCATCCACATGCGCCCAGCCCTTTTCGATTTGCGAGAAGGCAATGGCCGGAATGCCGAACAGGTAGGCCTCCATGGCCGCTCCGACGGTGCCCGAGTAGATGGTGTCGTCGCCCATGTTGGCGCCGTTGTTGATGCCCGACACCACCAGGTCGGGGCGGTAGCCGAGCAGACCCTTGAGCGCGATATGAACGCAATCGGCCGGCGTGCCCGTGACGTAGCGAAAACCGTTGTGGGCCTTGTGCACGTAAAGCGGCGCAGCCAGGGTGAGCGCATTCGACTTGGCGCTGTTGTTGTGCTCGGGTGCAACCACCTCGACATCGGCGATGTCTTTCAGGGCGTCGTGCAATGCGACGATGCCCGGTGCCTGAAAGCCATCGTCATTGGAAATTAGTATCTTCATGGTGCTTTTCGGTGACCCGGATTGTAGGCGGCGGGTGCGTCGCAGCAGGGACAACGGCGCCCTGCCGCGCCCCCTATCATCGCCTCGCATTCATTGCCCACACACGACTCATCCAAGGAGACCCGAGCATGCACGCATGGCTTTGCGAAAACCCCACCGGCGTCGATGCGCTGACCTGGAAAGAACTGCCCACACCAACGCCGGGTCCGGGCCAGGTGCTGATCGAAATCAGGGCCGCCAGCCTGAATTTTCCCGATCTGCTGATCGTCCAGAACAAATATCAGATCAAGCCGCCCCTGCCATTTGTGCCGGGCTCGGAATACGCTGGCATCGTCCAGGCGGTGGGCGAAGGCGTGACTCACCTTTCGGTCGGACAGAACGTGGCGTGCCTTTCGGGCACTGGCGGCTTTGCAACGCATACCCTGGCACCGGCAGCGCTTTGCATGCCGTTGCCCGAAGGCTTTGGCCACGTCGACGCCGCGGCGTTCATCATGATCTATGCCACATCGTGGCATGCACTGATGGACCGGGCGCAACTGAAAGCCGGCGAAACCGTGCTCGTGCTTGGCGCAGCTGGCGGTGTTGGCACCGCAGCCATACAAATTGCAAAGGCTGCCGGTGCAAAAGTGATTGCGGCCGCCTCTACCGACGAGAAATGCGAGCTTTGCCGTTCCATTGGAGCAGACGTCACCATCAACTACACGACGCACGCGCTTCCAAACGGTTTTCGGGAGGCCATCAAGGCTGCAACCGATGGCAAGGGCCCGGACATCATTTACGACCCCGTGGGCGGCGATTTTGCCGAGCCGGCATTTCGCTCGATCGGCTGGCGCGGCCGCTATTTGGTGGTTGGCTTTGCCTCGGGTCCGATTCCATCGTTGCCATTGAATCTCACGCTGCTGAAAGGCGCGTCGCTGGTCGGCGTGTTCTGGGGCGATTTCGCCAAGCGCGAGCCCAAGGCCAATGCACAAATGATGGCCGAATTGGCGCAGTGGTACGGTCAGGGAAAGATCAAGCCAGTGATCGACAGCACCATGCCCATGGCGCAATTGAAAGCGGCCTACGCCCACATGGGCTCACGTGGGGTGAAAGGAAAACTCGTCATGGTGAACTGAGCGTGCCCCGCCCGGTTGGTTCCACTCACGCAATAAAAAAGCCCGCAGACGCGGGCTTTTTTATTGGCAAGCGCCCTTTGGAACGCTTACTTGATCTCGAACTCGGAAAGCGACTTGCCGGCCGCCAGAGCTTCGGTAACCCAACGCGGCTTGCGGCCACGGCCACCTGACCAGGTTTCGCCGCTCGGGCCGCGGTATTTAGCCGCTGACTTGGTTCCGGGAGCCGCGTTGCCGCGCTTGACCGACACACCGCGTGCGCTGAGTTTCAGATCCGAAGCGGTCAAACCGTATTCCGCGATCTTCTTGCGCACCTCTTCAATGACGCCCGCACGTTCTTGGTTGCGAAGGTCTTCCGCCTGCTTGCGCAATTGCGCAATCAGTTCGTCGTGCTTCTTGATCTGGGAATTGATATCGGCAAGGGTCGAAGCCATTATGGACTCCTGAAAATTGGAAACGGGCGGATTTTAATTCAGTTCCAATTTAAAACAAGCATGCCGCTACAAGAAAAACCCGGGATGTGGCGGCGGCTCGCGACGGCGCACAATGAAAAAACGCACCAGATCCGGACGCTTTTATCGAACAAAAAGAAGGAATACAAGGGGTTAAGCCCCAACGGCAACAACGGCCAGAAATGACAACGCCGGGACTGGCCCGGCGTTGTGGTCCCCACGACGCTATTGCGCAATAGCAGTCAGGGAAGTATTTTGGGGTGGCTGATGGGACTCGAACCCACGACGACCAGAATCACAATCTGTAGTGACAAACCAACATCCATGCGGGTTCTGACTGTGCCTGTGGGAACTGTATCAGACTTTTCGATGCGCTCTGGCGCGGGCTGCCGAGCCTCCGTTCCCGCACTTTACAACACGCCTTCTGCCCTCTTTCGGCTTCCATAAGCACCCTCCATTGCGGCAAGTAACGTCTGCAACTTACCCATCCATTCGGACGAGAGTTCGCGCTTCTTCTGAAAATCCTTTGCGAGCTTTTTTCCTTCTTTGAAGGGGACCGTCAGCACTGCGGAGGTGAGACCACCCAACTCGAGCCAAACATCGAATCCATCCTCGGTGTCTCGAATCGAAATTGACGGAAAGCCTTGAAAAGCGTGTGCGTTCACATGCAGGTCGCGCAGCACGCCAACCGCAAACGCTCCTGACACATCGTTGGTGCTAAATCCGTGGCTCGCGTAGTAGGTGCTCATGTTGGTTCCAGGCTGCAGCTAAAAGCAAATTATCGGCCCCATGAAGCCACTGCTCGCACGGGGCCTGCTTCACTCTTTCGATCCACGGCCGGCCGGAACCAGGAGCGCACGGCGCAGTTTTGCTGCAGGCTTTTCGGCAAGTTTTGCCGCCAGATCCGCCCTGACGAACACTCGGAGCTGCCGTTCACCGTCAACACGGGCACGCTCATTGCCGAGAGGCGGACAATGAATGAACGCCTATCGACCCTTCAGGAGCTTCGGCGGCATGCCTCCCACTTGCGTGTGGTGGCCATCGAGTTTCAACGCGCTGTCGCACGTCAGCTGGTCAGCCCCCAGACCCGCCCCGCCGTTTCTCAACTGGAGCAGCGAGCGAGCGACACGCTCATGCTGCTCGCCCGCGAGGCCGAGTCTTTGTATTTGCGAGAGGTCAGGAGGCGCAGCAACCCGGCCGCCCTCAACCTTCGCGAGACTCAAAGAGATTGACGCGGGGGGATCAGGTGACTCTGAGAGACGGCCAGTTGGCCGGACCAGACTGCCGTTCAGTTAGCCGTAGGCGCTCAGGCCAATGAAGGGCGCCGCGCCATGTTCCGGGCTATCTGCAGTGTCCTTGCATTGCGCCGCGGAGTTTCGAGCAACCTGTTGATTTCAACAATGCCGTCTTCGGTGATGCGGGTGACCGTGGCCGTCCGAGCCACGTGGTACTTGCCTACGGGGTCCAAAGCGGTCGCTATGTCCGCTTCGATAAGCCCCGTTGCCTTCAAAACGCTCACATACTGAACGTCTTCAGGTCTGGTCACCACCTTCGGCAAAGCAACGGTTTGCAGGTATAGCAAGTAGAGCAAAGGCATGATTTTTATCTTTGTTCGATGCGTTTCGTTCTAGGGATGGCGCTTCCCGCATCGCCCCTCGCGGGGATTCAAAGAATATTCCGACGCCCAACCCAGCATGTCGGACGGCGATCCGGCGACAAGTAGGAAATGGGAAGAAATCACATTGACCGGCCGCGCTGCGGCACCGAGGGGATCCTCACCAGGCCGACGCGCCTCGCCGCCACATCGCTGAAGACCAACGGGGCCGTCCAAGGCGGCAGCGGCCCTCGCGAAATACTGTGCGAGCGCACAACCAGCACCGCCAAAGTGTGTGCTAAGGTCATTCAGCACGAACAGTTGAAGAGGACCGAGAGATGGGAAGCATGGCACAAGATGCGCGACACGAAGCAACGTTGACAAAGCGTCAAGAAGAATTCGACGAATGCGAGCGAGAGGTTGTCAGATTGGCATCAGCGCTCGAAGCCGCAACGGCGAAACGCGACCAGGCAAAGCAACAACTTGACGCTCAAATAGAGCTCGACATGCGTCGAGATTGAGCCTGCGCCCTACTCCATCGTCATTGCGTCGTAGGAACGCTCACAGATAGCGCCGGCTCCGTGGGCAGCGTCAGCGAATCGCCCCAGTTCCCGAAGAGCCGCTCCACTCCCGCTGAGCAGGTCGGTAAGCAGATCGAGGGCGGCTTCGGCTGGCGGGCTTCCGCCGGCAATGGTGGGCGCTGCGCTGGCAGCACGGACGGCGGCGCGGAAGGCGGCGAGTTGTGCGCGCATCCGGCGCTCAGCAGCGCCAGCACGATCAGCATCGTCCCGAGCACGGGCAATTTGTTCTTGACCATCTTGAATCACTCCATCGACGCGAGCGCGCCAGGTCTGTTCGTGGGTACGGGCGGCCCGTTCAGCCAAGCGGCCGGATTCGGCCTGCGTGGCGCGGTAGTCGGCGAGATCCTTTTGTGCCGAGGCGGCATCAGCGTGTGCGCCAGCAGCACGGGTGCGCTCAACGCCGGCCGTGGCCAAGGCGCCCACGAGAGCGACACCGAGAATCCACAGCAGAGGCGTCTTGAGGTCGGGCAGCATCGCTTCTCCTAATGGGCATCGATGCAGGCGCCGTGCCTCGCCTGCTGGCGCAGCCACACACCCTTGCAGCCCTTCGGGCCCCAGTTCTGCGGCAACGCGCAGTCGCGACCGGCCTGGAAGCGATAGCGCAGCAGCGCATCGCACGCAGCGCGCGTCCGGCCGGCCAGCAGCTCGCCACGCATGCTCGAGCTCAACCAGTTGGGCATGCCGTACTGCCCAATGAAATCCATGTAGAGGTCAAACTCTTCCTGCGTCAGCTGCACACCAGGCAGCGACTCAGCGAAGCGGCGCTCTTCGGCCAGGTTCAAGTTGCGCGCCAGCTCCGCGGCGCGCCGGCGCGTGATCGGCGGGTCCGCCAGTGTCACCCGCGTGCCGTCCTCGTAGCGAGTCGAGCCGTGCCCAATGGTGGGCACATCGCCCTGAGTCGGAACGTAGGGCTTCAACACCACCACACCATCCGCACGAACGGCAACGAGCCCTGAGCCCTCGTGCTGCACCCAGGCAGCGAAGCCTGCGGCCGAGAGGGTGAGCGCGGCAACCGCGGTGCGCACGCTCTTCATCAGTCGACCCTGCCCAGTTCGCCAAGGTCGGTGTCCGACTTCATGCCGCGGCGCAGGCGCGCAACACGTAGTTCGTGCTCGACCAGTTGCCGGTAGTTGGCCTCGCGCTTGTAGTACCACGCCAGCACCAGGCCGCCGACGGCGACTAGAGCGCCGACCAGCCCGAAGAATTCGTTGGAGAGGAACCACCCTACGCCGGTCATGCCAACCCCGGTCACGGATGCTTTCCCGCCGACGGCGGCCAAGGTGTCGATGGTTTCGTTTCGCATGCCCCGATGATTTCGAGGCAGGCGTTCGGCGTCGAACCCTAGAGGGGGATGCCAGCGGTTGTCTGCGCATAATTTGCGATCACCAACCGTCGAAACACACCATGGCTCTCACCCAGCAGGAATTGCTCGAACACCTGAAGCGTCAGCTAGTTTTCCTCAAAAACTCTTGCGCGGCCTTTGACTCTGACGATTCGGGGTTGGAGGCGATCCGGATCGGAGTGACCCTCCGCGTCCTCTTTCACGACACCGGCAAAAGCAAGTCGCTGCTGAAGCAACTCGGTCAAAAAGCCACCCTGCAGGTCACGACCACTGCGCGGGCATTACCTCCGAATCACAACTTCGACTATGCCGAGCTTCTCGCAGGCCAGAATTTTGGCAATACGATCCGCCCGACGCCAGTGCCTCCGGGCTCGCCTACGATTGCCGCCGATGCTTGGTGGAATGAAGCCATTTTCTTTCGCGACGGAGTGACTTTTAACCGCGCGCAGGTTGCGCTCGCCGCGGCACACAAGGATGGCGGTGCTCACGTTGATGAAGCAGATGACGACCTGAAAGCCTTCAGAGAACACCTGTGGCTTTTGAACACGACGAACGCCGATGGCGCGACAACACAGGTGCCCCTCGAAAACAATCACTTTCGCATGCTTCGCCGCCTTGCCGACGAACTGCTCAACAGTCCGGACCTCATAGCCCTTGCGACCTGATGTCGGGCACCTCGTGAGGCTGCGGCCACAGCCTCGACGCGCTACGCAGCCTCAGCACGCGCCCGAGCCGCCTCCTCGCGCATCTGAGCGCGCATCGCCTTGGCTGCGGTATCAGCGATGCGCTGGTCCTTGGACTTTTGCATCTCCCGCACCCGGCGCATGATGTCGGGGATGCGAATGATCATCTTCTGCTCAGGGTTCTTGGCGTTCCAGTCAGCCACCGCCGCGCGCGCATCGCTCACCTTGTCCTCGTTCTTCTCGAAGATGCCCGCCGCCCACTGCGCGCGAATCTCCTGTGCTCGCAGGTTGTAGAAACCCTTCGCCTGCTGGTTGAGGCTGTTGGCCTCCTGGATGGTGGCCACGCTTTGCGGCTGGAATCCGATCGCTTTCAGCGCCGCCTCGAGGTGGTTGGTGTCCAGCACCTTGTAGCCCTTTGCATCCCGATACATGCCGGTCACGGCCATGTCGGCACCCTTGGCAGCGTTGCGCACGGCCGCGGGTGAAACCTCCATAAGGCCGGCGCCCACATTGCCCGTCGCCACCTTGAGTGCGCCCGAAAAGATGCGGCTCGCGAAGTCTCCGGCCGGTCCGACGATCTCCAGCACGTCGCGCGTATGGTTCGTCTTCTGCTGCAGCAGCCCGGTGCCCGGGACCAGGTTCCCCATGCCCAGCCGACCCGAAACGTCCAGTGGCGCGCCCGGCAGACCGCTCACGCCCTTTTCGAGGAAGTCGGCGATGCCCTTCGGCAGCATGGCGTCGAGAACTTCTTGCCGCGCTTTCTTCGCCGAGAAGTTGTAGCCCAGCAGTTGCGCAAGACCGTCGACCAGGTCCTCGAGGTCTTCCGCGAAGGGCAGCCCGCCCGAACCGCCCATCATCATCAGTGTGCCCAGCGCCAGAAGCGCGGCGCGCTTCCCTTCGGGGCCGCCCTGGGTGTACATGCGGTGCAGCAGCTCGAGATAGGCAATGGAATAGGTCTTGAAGGTCATCAGCGTGCCGCCCACGGCGCCGCGTCCCCATTGCATCTTCGATGCCTTCGAATAGACGAACTGGGTTTCCTTCACCGCCCGATTGGCGAAGCCCGCAGGGTTAGTCTCTCCGCGATCGCGCGCCACCCGAAACGCGGCGATGAAGGTGATGCGGCGGTTCACCTGCTCCGCCGCGCCGAAGACTTTGCCCCATGCGAGGGACAGCCGCGCCAGCGCGTTCTGGCCGGCCGCGCGTGCCTCGCCCAGCCGCGTGCCGTCGCCGGCACGCAGCGAGCCCGAGCCGCGGGCCTGCGCCATCAGCTGGTGCACCTCCTGGGGGCTGACCACGCCCTCCTCCTCCGCGGTCTTCAGCGCCTTCGCCAGATCCGGCTCGTACTGAAAGCCCTTAGTGGCCATGTGCTTGGCGGCAGTCCCCAGCGCCGCGGCCGCCTTGCGCGCGCCGCCGTACTGGCTGAGCCACGGGAAGGTCACGGCGGCTGGCTGCGTCATGTTCACGAATGCCGATGCGATCGAGCCGCCCAAGTACTGCGCGAACAACAGGCCGCGCACGGCCTGCGCCTCCTCCTGCGGGTTCTTCACGTACTCGGCCAGGCGCACAGCCACGTCCTTCAGCTCGCCCTGTTCCTTCGGGATCGCGTTGACCGCCTCGCCCAGGTCGCCCATGTTCAGGCCGGCCGCCGTCTGGCGGGAATTGCTGTAGATGAACGAAGCCAGCACACGGCCCACGTCTTCGCTGAAGCCAGCGGTGCCCTTGCGGTGGATCAGCCGGCGCATCGCGCTACGGTTGGTCTTCGTGAGCTTGAGGTACTCCTGGAACGCCTGGTCTTGCGCGCGATCGCCGGTCGCGTCCAAGCCCAGGGCGCTGCCGAAGAGTTCGAGCGTCTCGGGCGTCACGCCGGCGAACATCTTGAAGGCCTCCTCGGACAGCGTCCCTTGGCTCACTGCAGCGTCGCCGAACTCGCCACGCATGTTCGCGGCCATCGTGTTCGCCTCGCGCGCGGTCTCGAAGAGTCCGAAGTACTGTCGCTCGCCCTTCGCGTCCACCACGTCGACGGTGTAGCGGCCGAAACGCGACAGAGGCGCGTAGCCGCGGGCCTGCAGATCGCGCACCTTATCGGCCCGATCGATGATGCCATTGGCGGTGTTCATCAGCAGCGTGGAACGGTCCGGCTGGTCGCTGGCCAACTGCGCGAGGTGGTCGCGAATCAGCACCGCCGCCGTCTGCGCGTCCGGCGCGTCCATCACCATCGTGCGCAGGCCCTTCGCGTCGTCGCCTGCGAAGCGCAGCATGTCGGCGCGCGCCATGGTGTCGAGGCTGCGGTTCGTGGCATCCCGGAACTCCCGATACAGCGCGATCTGGTCGTCGCTCAACTGGAACATGCTGCGCAGCTCGGCGTCGCTCCAGACCACGCCGGGCTGCAGCATGCGCGACTCGTAGCGCGATGCCACTGCCTTCTCGTAGGAGTCGAGCGGCATACCCTGCCAAGCCTTCAGCATGCGCTCATCGATCTGGCCGTTGCGCAGCAGGCGCTGGGCCTTCTGCTCGGCGGTGAGGCCGGCGGCAGCGTCGATCAGGGTCTGCACCTGCACCGGCAGGCCCTGCTCGTCTCGCGCCCAGGTCAACGTGCCCTCGAAGACGGGCTTGGCCACCGCTGTGTTGTCGGCGGCCGCGATTGGCGATTTTTTGATGTCGCGCCAGGTCTCCAGCTTCGGCAGTAGTTTGGGCGCCAGCTCGGCCGCGTCGGTCGCATATTGGCTCACGTCGTCGACGAAGCCCTGCGCAGCGTCGAACACGGGCTTGAATGCCGGCGAGCGTTCGGCCAGGTTGTACATGGTGCCGATCGTCTTGTGCCACCAGCTGAGCCGGCCCGGCGCCGAGAACGTCTTGTTCAACTCGGCGGCCGCGGTGCGCGCGTACTCGCCCACGGTCGACCGGCTGAACATAATGTCCGGGTTCGACTCGTCGAAGGTGCCAATGTTGCCGTTCGCGCTCTTGATTTGCGTCGGCTGGAAGGCAACGAACTCACGCTCGCCGCCCTTGTGGTTCACGATGATGCCGTCGTAGCCGCGGCTGGCCAGCTCCTGCCGGACATAGTCCGCGTCCATTTCGGCCCCTGGCTGCTCCATGACGTCGTTGACCACCTCCATCGGGGCGGGGTTCTTGATCGACAGGTAGACCTCGAGTGTTCGACCTTCGTCGCCCTGCGCATAGCCGTCTGCCGCCTGCTTCGAGTCGGTGAAGTAGAAGCCGTTGCCCCAATCGCTGTTTCCATTCCCCTCGCCAATGAATTCGTCATCGAAGGCTGTGAAGGATTGGTCGGTGCCGTGGAAGACCCTGAGCGGCTTGCCGTCGGCGTCGACCACCTTGCTGTCCCCGAACCAGGCACGAAACGCCGGCGTCTCGGTCTGGTCATCGGTCGCGGCGGCCTCGGCCGCTGGGTTGACGCTGTAGATGCGATCGAGGACACTACGGATTGCTCCGGCACCCGCTCTGGCCTGCACCCCAGCTTCCGCTGCATCTGCACCAGTTTTGAAGGCGGTCTGCCGGAGTTTTTCTTTCAGGACTACCTCGTGCACGTACATGCGCTTGGCATTCGAGTCCGCCCTCACCAGCACCACCTCCACCATGTCGCGATCGCCGATGCGTACCGGCGCGGCTACGTGGTAGACTATGCCAGCGTCGCGCGAGCCTTCCATCGCCTCGGCGTGGATGATCTTGCCGTTCTTCAACACGTCGGGCACCGCAGCAAAGGCAGTTGCCTTGTCGCGACCAATGCCGTGGAACAAGCTGCTCTTCACCGCCTGACGGTCCAGTGACACCAGGCCGATGCCCGCCACGTCCACCTCCGTGTTGCCGGTGCTCGCGTAGAACTGGGTCACCTTCTCGGTCAGCGGCACGCCGTCGGACGCAAACTCCTTCCCGCTCATCTCCGCCACCGGCGCGCCATCGAGGAACACGCGGCTCTCTGCATCCGCGTCGACGCCCTCTGCGCGGCTGAATGCGAGCTGCGCGCCTGGCTTGGCGGCACCGGCACCGCGCTCCACGAACTGGCGCGCTGGGAGGATGAAGTTGCGGATGATCTCGTCGTCGGTCAGTCGCAGCCCACGGAAACCCGGCACGTGCGCGCGCAACCAGGTCCTGATGGCAGCCACGGCGCGCCGCACGAAGTGCAGTTCGGGCGTGTTCTGCGCCATCTCCGCCAGCACCTCTTCGGCGGCCGCGCGGCGGTCCAACTTGTTTACGCCCCGCAGGCCGTACTCGCGGATCTTGGCGTCCACGTCTGCGCGACGCATCGTCGCGATCTGGTTGAGCACGCCATCGAGCTGCTTGCCGAACCGCCCGCGCAGCCCATGGTGGCCGAGCACTTCGTGATAGAGCACGCGCGCCGCGTCCTCTTGGCTGGCCAGCCGCGATGCCATCAGGTAGGCCTTGCCGCGGTAGTAGAAGCCCTCGGGCGCACCGCGTGCACCGCCGCTGCGCTGACGCAGGTCGGCGCGACGCGCTGCCTCGGGCACGACTGCATCGTTCATGTCGAACGCCACCACCACATCAGGTGCATTGCCCCAGTTCGCACGAACCGCATCGACAGTCTTCTGCACGCTCTGCACGGCCTGGCTGCGCGCTCTCGGCGAGTACGGCATCCGGCTGAGCGCACGCATGGCCGCGGCGGCTGCCGGCGTCATGTTGGCCAGGCCGTCGTCGGAGCGGCGGAACAACGCCATGTTGCCGCCCTCGCCTTCCCGCGTCTGGATCACGTCGACCAGCTTGTCCAGCGCGCTGTTGATGGCGACACGCTCGGCGCCGTGCGGGAACGGCCGCTTGACCCCCCAAGGCGTCAGGATGCCGGCATTCTCCGGGCCATAGTTGAGGAATGGGCTCGTGCCTCCACGCTCTGCAATCTTGTCCTCCACGTAGCCCTGGAAGGCTCGCGCGGCCATCTCGTGCGGCGTAGTCCAGTAGTCTTGCCCGCGGCCCTGGTCCAACTCACGCGCATCCATGGCAAAGCTAGTGGGCACGGCCCGCGTCTTCTCGGTGCTCCCCTGTGCGTCGGCCAGCATCTTCAGGCGCTGGCTGTAGCGCTGCATGTCGCCGCGCAGCGCATCCAGCGTGCCCTTCTGATCTGCGCTGAACCCAGCCTGGCCGCGCACAGCCTTCAGGATGCCGCTCATCTTCTCCAGCACGTCATTGGTCCAGCGGAATCCAGCCAGGCGCGCGGCGGCCTTGGGGTTCTTCGACTGCACACGGAGCTCGAGTGCCTCGCCGTTGATGATCTGTTGGGCCAGGGTGTCGAACTCGGCCAACTGCTCGGCTGTAGCCGGCTTGTTGTTGCGCTTGAAGTAGTCAGGCAGCTTCTCGGCGAGGTATTTGCGGATGCCCGCCAGCCGGGCCTCCACCTCACTGCGCGCAGTGCCGACGAACTTGTCCGCCTTTGCCGTGTCCTCGGTGTACTGCTCGGCCTTGCGCGTGATGGTGTTCATCAAGTTGCGGTACGCGTCCTGCACTTCCGCCCGCATGCCCGACCGCTCTCCGCGCGTGCCACCACTGGCGGCATTGCGCTCGAAGTCGTTGTTCACCTTCAGCGAGCGCGTGCCGTCCTTGTCCGTCACCCACTCGGTGGGCGCCTTGCCATCCTGCCGCCCGAAGTAGTGGTCCATCGCATGAAACCACTCGTGCGCCAGGGAGCCAGCGCCGTTCATCTTCGTTAGGTTGATGACCGCCTTTTCAGGCTCGTAGTGCGCCCGCGCGCCGCTCAAGCCGCTGCCTCGGGCGCCGAACGCCAACGCCAGTTCCCCGTCCAGGCTGATGGCCCGCGGCGGGATGCCCATGACATCGGCCAAGTCCAGCAGGCCGTCGTATGCATCGTTCAGCAGTTGCTGCCGGTCGGCCTGGTTGTTCCAGTTGCCAAACTCCACACCACGGAAGCCGAACGTGCTGCCGAAGTCGCCGTCCTTCACGTCGCCGGTGCGGCGCTCGGCACCGACACGCTGCTCACTGGCGGGGCGTGGCAGGTCCGCTTCCCCGAAAGTGGTGTTGGTCTCGATGATCGCCGAGGCGTTCTCGGCCAGGTGGCGCAGTGCGTCCTCGCGGGTGTCGAAGGACTGTTCCACCACCTTCACGCGCTTTCGGTCGGTCACGTCGCGCCAGATCTCGAACTTGCCGTCTCGCGTGTACGTCACGCGGTGCTTCAGAGAAACAGCCGCAAGAGGGACGGCCGCCTCCGCCTCCTCGCGGGTCGCATAGGTTTCGCGGCCCACCTGCCGGGGCTGCTTCATGAAATCGAGCGAACGCGAATCACGAATGACCCATCGCCCGTCCTCGCTGCCGTCTCGGCTCTTCGCGATCTGCGACACCTGGAAGCGACGTGCCCAGGCCGGGCGGTCGTCCTTCGGCGCGGCTGCGCCGCGCGCACCCGTCTTCTCCGCACGGTCCTTACGTGCACCGCCGATCTTCTCGCCGAAATCCACAATCTTGCCGGCATCAGCCGCGGGCTCAGCAGGAGCAACAGTTGGTGCCGCGGCCGGAACCTGCGCCTTCGGTGCCGTCCCAGCCATGCGAGCCGCCGGTCCGACCTTCAGTTCGCGTTCGCTTGGCTGCGTGCTGTGCGTACGCTCAATTTCGCCCGGGATCGGTTCAAACTTCGCCGCGCCGATCTTGCGCACGGCGCGCACCGAGACCGACCAATTGCCCTCTTGGTCGGCTGGCTTGTGGCTGATAACTTCATCGAAGCCTTGCCCGTAGCTGCGCACTACGTTGCCAGGCGTGAAGTACGAGGCACGGGCTTCCTCCGCCTCGCGAGCGATACGGTCAGCCTTCAGTTCCCGCTTGGCTTTGGCCTCCCGAGCCTTGGCAACAACACCTCGTGCCGGCTTCGCAGGCTCGGCAGCAGGCGCGGCGGTAGCCGCAGGAGCCGCTTGTACCGGACCGCGCGCACTCGCCGCGTCGATTGTGGAGCTGGGAAACTCGTGAGCAGCCGCGAGCAGGTCGGTGATCGGTGCGTCCAATCGGATGACGCGGACATCGCCGCCGCGCTCACGCGCTGCGAGCCATTGGTGGTGGCCATCAAGCACATGCCCGTCGCGCGACACAAGAATGGCGCGGTCGCCCCCTTGGAACTCCTTCGCCTGCTGCACGCGCGCCGGGCTGAACTCGGCCTGCGTAGGCTTGAGACTCGCCGCCGGCACCGTCTCTTCCGCATGCGAGATTCCGCGCGCGTTCATGAAGTTGGTCATGGCGCCGCGGTGTTCAGCCTTGATCTGCGGCATCTCAGCCCGCGGCACGCCCCTGGTGCCCGAGTCCTTCGCGAACGCCGCCCACTCCCCGCTTGGCGTCTTGCCGCTCGGTTCAGCAGGCGGCGCTACCTCGGAGGTAGTCGCGGCAACCGGCTCGGTGGACTTCGGTTGCACCACGAACCGCCGGTTGTCGGGCACCACCTGGTGCGTGTCGCCAAGACCTGAATCGTTTACGAAGGCGTCCGCCTTCTCCTGCGACAGAAACCAGGCCTTGCCTTGCTGCACACGCTGCACCGCCTTCTCGCGCTTCGCCACTGGCACTTGGCCAGTACCAACCACACCTGCAGGCGCCGCAACTGGCGCCACAGTCGGCGCTGCCGCCGGCGCTGCTGCCGGCGCCTGCTCAGCACGGCGGCCGCGCGCGCGCGCAATGCCCTCCTGCACGCTGGCCGGTGCTGGAGCAGCAGTCGCGACGGCCGTGGCCGCAGGCGGTGCGACTACTGCTTGCGCGGGCTGGGCTTGTCCTTGCTCGATCGGAGCTGCTGCAGCAGCCGGTCTCGCGCCTTCGGCGACATCTGCCGCAGGCGCAATAGGGCCGCCAGCACGTTCTTCCGGGCCCGCGGCTCCGCGGGCAGTTTGAATGGCATCTGCAATCTCCTGATCGTTCGCGCCGAGTGCGCGGAGGAATTGTTCATCGGTGACGTTGCGCTGGTCAGCGAAGTCGGGGACGTCGTCCACGAGCGCCGCGGCCATGTGCCCTTCGGTATCGCGGTCCAGCGTGCGGTAGTAGTCGTCGTAGAGCGAGCGGTCTCGCTCGTCGAGGTCGGAGTAGTCGAGCACCGGCGGCGCGGCGCGGTTCGCCGCCACGGCTTGCTCTTGTTCAGCCAGTGCGGCCGCATCGACCTGGCGCTGCGCATCCTGCAGCAGCTGGCCGTGCGCACCAGAATCTACCGCGATCACCGCGCCCGCGGACAACGGGCCCGCAGCCGGGTCGAGGCCCATCGCTTCTGAAGGGCGCGGTGGTGCTGCGCGATCGGCCAGCGCAAGTTCGCCCGTGTCGAACTCGAGGCGTGCACCAGCGGGGCCCGCCTCGAACGGCATGCCATCCGAAGGAACCGGCGGCATCACATCGAGGGGAGGCCGGCTGCCGGGGTCGCGGGGATCGAACGTGCGCTGGATGCTGGCTGCCCCGCCTTCCACGGCCGGAAGCGTCTCAGCGGGCGCCGCGGGTGGTTGCTCCTGCGGCGCGAGCGCCATGCCGTCAGCAGGCGCGGCCGTCGCAGGCTCGCCGCGGGCCCCGGCACCATGCACCAGCGCCGCGCCCCCGCCCATTGCGCCGCCAGCGAGCAACCCCTGCGCCGCGGCCGCGCCCACGCCTTCACCGACCGGCTTGTCCAGGGCAAGGTTCTGCAGCGCCTGCTCGGCCATCGACTGCGGCACCTCTTCGAGCACGCCTTCGGACAGCACGCCCTCACCAACCTGGCGCGCGAGGGAGCGCTGCGATGCGCGACCAGGACCTTGGATCGAGCCCTGGGCCAGCATCGTTTCTGCATCACCGATGCCAAGGCGCTGAGCCAGCTTGCCGCCTGCGGCGCCAAAGGCGGCGGTCGTGGCACCCGTCGCGGCAGCCAAGGCCGCCTGGGTCGGCGTGAGCAATCCGTCCTTGGTTTCGCCGCGGATCTGCTCTGCCTGCGAGCCAGCACCGATCACACCTTCGCCGGCGGCGCCGGCGACAGCGGCACCGATCTTCGGCGCGACTTTCAACAGCCCACGCGCAACGCCTGCGCCACCCAGCATTTGGGGGATGGACTCACCCACGCTGGTGGCGATCGTGCTCGGGTTCTCGATCATCGCCTGGGCGGTACCGACGAACCCATCCGCCGCAGCGACCTTCTTGTTCGCGGCTTTCTGGGCATCGGAGTACTGATCGGCGAGGAAGTCCTGCGTGTCCTTGAAACGGACACCTGCGTCGTCGAGCGCCTTACCAACTCGGCCGCCCGTAGGAATGTCGGCAAGGCCAACGACAGCCTGCGGTAGCCCAACGGCACCCTTCAGTGCAGTGACGCCAATGTCCTTCGCGACGTCCAGGGCGGAGCGCTTCGGGCTCTCGGGCGAGTCGAGCTCACCCGAGAACGGCTTGAGGTTCTGTGGTGGGGCGTCGAGTTGCCCGTCGAAGGGTTTGAGGTCGGAACTGGCCATTGCGCCAGTTTTCCTCCCGAGGGCGGACGAGTCGAACCCTACGGGGGGCGCTTCGCCGCGGCAAAAAAAAGCGGCCCCAATGGGGCCGCCGCGCCGCGCGAACGTTCTGCTCAGGCGGCTAGTGCGAAGCGCTCGTCTTCTGCAGCAGCGACCTCTGCTTTCTTGATCTTGACCTTGTGCAGCTTCTTCGCTTCCCACAGGTCGTAATCTGCCTGCATGCGCATCCAAGTGCCGGCGTCGCCTCCAAGCCACTCAGCAAGACGAATCGCCATCTCAGCACTGATCGCTGCATGCTCATTCAGCACACGGGACAAAGCCGGGCGCGAAATCTTCAACTGCGTCGCTGCATCAGTCACACTCAGCCCGAGCGCGGGCAGCACATCCTCACGAAGAATCGAACCCGGATGCGGGGGGTTAAACATAGTAGCCATCTCAATTCCTTTCAGTGGTAGTCCTGGTAATCGACCAGGATCGCGTCTCCACCCTCAAAGCTGTAGGTCACGCGCCAATTTCCATTGACCGACACGGCCCAGTGCCCCGCGAGATCACCGTCTAGCGGATGCCACCCGAAACCGGGTAGGTTCATGGCTTCCGGGACCGCAGCGGCATTCAGCACAGCCAAAAGGCGACTGAGTTTGTTCGCATGATGTGGCTGAATGCCCTTCTTCTTGCCAGTTAGGTAGAACTCTTCCAACCCCTTGTGGCGCCATGTTCTTATCATTCGTCAATTGTAGCGTGTAACGCTACACGTTTCAACCGGCTCTACTTTGAGCGTTTCGGCCATCGAGTTCGGCAATCCCAATTGGCATACCTGTTGGCTCTGCGATAACCAATTCGGATTGGAATCCTCGAAATCAAGCGGGAATGCGCCGAATTTAGCCTCCGATGAAGCGCTTGCCCTGCGAGTCCTCGTAGACCGGCTTGCCCCCCGACGTGCCGACTTGGCGCGTCATGCCCGGCGGCATCGCGGTGCGCTGCCCTTGGCCGGCCGGCTGATCGACGAACTGCCCGGTCTGGTTGTTGAACACCCGTGCCGGTCGCGTCGTGAGCTGCTGCGTGGTCGGGTCCACCTCTTGGCCTCCGGCGACAACGGTAAAGCGGTTGGCGTGGTCCTTGCCGGTGAGCGTGCGGATCTGCTCGCCGATCGCGGCCCGCTCTTCAGGCTTGGCCTTCTCGTATTGCTCGTACAGCTTCTCCACCCGCTGCGCGCCGCGCGTCTGGAAGCCCTGGGCCTCCTGGCGCAGCGCCAGTTCTCCCCGTTGAACGTCGTTGGAGGCACCTGCACGCGCATTGGCGCCCGCCTCGCCGGCCAGCGTACGGCCGGTCGCGCCGGCCTGTTGCATGGCCTCGCGCTCAAGCGCCGAAGCGTTGTTGGCGGCGGTGGTTTCGCGCGTCACAGCGTTGCGGCCGTTGGCTTCGTCCATTCCCGCCAGCGTTCGCAACTGATTCGCGGTCAGTTGCCCGTTCGGCGACCCCCTGTATGCCGTGCTGGCAGCCGCGATTGCGCTCCGGCGCAGGCGGTCTGCCTGCGTATCGTCTCCGATCACCGAGAGGCCATTGCCAGGGCTGAAGCCGCGGGCTGCAACATCGGCGGCGGCCGCGCGCTCGCCGGCTCGCGCCGCCACGCCGCGAGCATCGAGCGCATCTGCAGCGGCCATGTTCTGGCCACTGGGCCCGCTTCGCGGCGCAAAACCAGCAGCGGCTGCAGCTGGCGAGTCGCCGTAGCTGTTCCCCTGACGGAACACGCCCGGCATGACCTGGCTCGCGGCGGGAGTGTCCGCGGACGTCTCGGCCGAAGTTGGTGCGGTAGTCGGCGCAACGACGGGTGCCGCCGAAGCAGGTCGGACGGCAGGGGCGGCGGCCGGGGCAGCAACCGCCGGGTGTGCCCCATTGCCCCATCCCTCGCCGACACCGGCAAACCCGCGGCTGGTAGGCGCGGGTGCGGCACTGTCGCCGCCCTTGAACAGCGTGGAGCGCGGGTCGGTGAATGCATCAAGGCGACCCGTTCCTTCCTGCACCTTGGCCGGTTCAAAGGCCGAAGGTCCGGTTGCCACATAGGGTTGCATCATGCCGCCGCGCGTGCCCGCAGTCGGTTCGCGGCGGAACACGCCGAATGCAGCACCTTGCGTTTGCGCGAGCGGATTGGTCTCGGAGCGCGGTGCATCTGCGGCCACGGGCGCAGGTGCCGGAAGCGCCTGCGGGCTTGGCGCCATGGACGCGGTCAGCATCGGCAGGGGCGCCGGCACGCTTGCGCTGACATCCGCCCCTCTCATGGGCGCGCCGCCCGCCCGGCGGCGCGCCTCCTCGTCAACCAGGCCGCCGTCGGCAAGAAAGAGCGCCTGGTCCTCGCCGCCCGGGCGGAAGCCGCCCGGCGCGCCAGCAGGAGCATGCGTTGCGTCCTTGATCGCATCGAGCGCCTGCACACCGACGGCATGCACCTGCTCGGGGGGCAGCTGGAATTCGCCGTTGCTCAGATTGACAGGCACCTTCTCCGGGCTAAAGCCCAACGATGCAACGCCCTGCTCGCCCATCTGCTCGGTCGAGTCGGCCGGCATGATGTAGCTGCCCGGGCGGGCCTCGGTTTCAATGCTGTCGGAGGTGCCGGTGCCAGGCCCACGCACCGGCCCCCCGTCCTTCAGGCCAGCCGCCTTCATGCGCCGCTCTGTCGCGCTCATGCCTGCGTACTGGGTCAACGCTTTCTCGGGTGCGGGGGCGGGAGCTGGTGCCGCGATCGGCGCAGGTGCTGGCGCTGCCGCACCGGCGTCGACCGGTTCTGGAATGCCCATCACGCGACGGACGAGACCCCGCACGAGGCCTCCCTCGGCAAGGTGTTGCGATAGGTCGCTCTTCATTTGTGGTCGAAAGCCGAGCATGGGCAGCCTCTGGGAAGTCATGCACTCGATTCTTCGAAGCAAGCCCATCGCTGTCCAACCCCACAGAGGTATCCTAGTCGGATGCCCGTGACACGCGTACCAAACATAAAGAAGCTACGAAACGATCGCAAGCTGACCCAAAAGCAGTTGGGTGAGGCGCTGGGGGTAACCCTACGTACCATTGTCCGCTGGGAACAAGGAGAAGGTGAGCCAGGCATCGCTGACCTCTTGACGCTGGCACGCTACTTTGGCGTCAGCATCGACCAATTGATTGGAGAACTGCTCCCAGAAGAAGACCTTGGCGCACTGCCGAAAGTGTCGGACCTAACAGGGCGCAATCTGGATTTCTGGGTCGCGAGGGTCCAAGGCGACTCCCCGGAAATGCTGGACGGGGAACCAGTGGTTTTGGTCCCCGGACGAGCTCCACGGCCAGTTTTAGCTTACAGCAGCAATTGGAGCCATGCCGGGCCAATCCTGTCGGAGTTCGACATGCACTTCACGCCGACACCATCTGGTGTTCCCTTCGATGGGGTGCTGCGCATGGAAAAAGGCGTGATAGCCAGGCCTGCTGCTTATCCGACCGCCGCGTGGGGGCGAAACCATCTTGAAGCAGGGATGCGCGCTTACCTGAGCGCTGAACTCGGCGATCGCCTCATCACGTAATACGCAAATTCGATGGCCACCTGACAAAATTGTTACTCCAAGACACAATTTGTCGCACTTCATCAGCGTCCATAAGACATTTTGCGCCCACCCCGCCCCTTGGAGTGTGAACTTTTGCACACTTTTCGCGATTTTGAGGCACCGCTGGCACCTGGCATACCTTCTGCAACTAGATATGCGCTCCGGGAGAAAGGCTCCTGGTGAATTCACAAACTGAGGACTCTCATGAACGTTCGCACTATCCGCAACCGCGCACAAGCCGGCTTCACCCTTATCGAATTGATGATCGTTGTGGCGATCATTGGTATCTTGGCTGCTATTGCGATTCCCCAGTACCAAACCTACGTTGCGAAGTCGCAATTCACCCGCGCAATGGGCGAAGCTGGCAGCCTGAAGACGGCCGTCGATACCTGCCTGCTTGACGGCAAGACTGCTGTGGGCACTGCTGCTGGTGAGTGCGACCCTGCTGCCAGCGCTTCGACCCTTCTGACCGGTGCGGCTCAAGCTGGTGCTCCTGCAGCTGTTGCCAATGTCAACGGCTATCCGACCGTTGCACTGGGCGCCACTTCCGCCGCCACCTCCACCGTCACTGCAGTTCTGGGCAACGCTGCTGCTCAGCCGCTGAAGACCAAGACCATTACTTGGACTCGCGCGGGCGACTCCGGTACGTGGACCTGCACCACCAACGCCGACCAAAAGTATGTTCCGGTCGGTTGCACGGTCGCTCCGTAAGCTTAGCCTTCACTGCTCGTAAAGCCGCCTCAGGGCGGCTTTTTTATTCTTCTTGAGATCTTCCATGAATCGGGCCAATGTACAAGCACGCGGGTTCACGCTGATCGAGTTGATGATCGTCGTCGCGATCATCGGAATCCTTGCAGCGATCGCCATTCCTCAATATCAAGCTTATGTTTTCCGATCGCAGGTCCAACGGGTCGTAGCGGAAGCTGGTGCCATTCGGCCGGCGGTGGATATTTGCTTGTTAAGCGGCAAGACTAGTGTTGGCGATCCTTCGGCTGCCCTTAACTGTGACCCTCAAGCCACCAGTTCCAATCTCCAGGCTACCGGAGGCAACGCAGCGCCATCAATTGCTGCCACATCGGGTGCAGGTGTTCCTCAAGTGACCATATCTGCCACTGCAGCTTCGACCATCGTTGCGACATTCGGAAATCTTGCTGGCGGCCCGTTGCAGGCGGCTCCCGCCGGGACCATCACTTGGTCGCGTGGCTTGAATGGCTCGTGGACGTGCAAGACAGCCAACGTAGATGCCAAGTATGTGAGCTCAACGTGCCCGCTGTAGAAATTGCCATCAGCGTACGCCGCGTCGGCCATCAGAACTGGTAGTTGTAGGTGGTGCTAGTGCCCGACGACTTGGTTTCAGTCGAGGTAGCAGAGCCCCCACCAGTGATGCCAGCCGACACATGCATGGCCGACATCGCGCCAGCGGCGAGCTGCGCCGAGAACTGCCCCAGCGCCTTGGCGGCCTCGAGCGCAATCTGCGCCTGCTGCACCGCGTTCTGAATGCGCGCCTGGTACTCGCTGATCTGCATCTGCGCGTAGGCGATGTTAGTGCGCGTGTTCATGTCGGCAAAGCGAGACTGCATCTCGGCGTCGGCCACCACCGCGTTGGTCTTCGCGCGCCAGCCCTCCACCTGCGCCTGGTACACCTGGGTGCCGTAGAGCACCTCGCGTAGGCTCGCGTCGATCCGTGCCTTGAACCCGTCCACGTCGGCCAGGAATTTCGAGACCTTCGTGCGCGCCGCTTCCATCTTGATCTGCGCGCCCTTGACCTTGATTTCGGCCTTATTGGTCACGGCCTGCACCGTGGCCGCATAGGCACGCGACTGGGACTCCAGCACACCGGCCTTGGCCGCTTCGCCCTTCACGCGCGACTCGTACGCATCGAACTTCGCCTTCTCGGCGCCCACCTGTTCAGCGAAGGCCTGCACGTCAGCACGGTAGGCATCGAACTGGTTCTTGATGACGTCGGCGCGCACCTGGGCGCCGCGCATCAGCGACGTGAAGACCTCGACCGTCGACTGCACGCCGGCCAGCTTCGCCTTGAACACCTCGACGCGCTGCTGGTTGATCTGCCCCAGCGCCACCTGGCCGTCGACGGCGGCCTTGTACGCCGTCAGCTTGGCCAGCGCCGCGTCAAGGCGCGTGCGGAAGACCTGCGCCAGCGTCCCGAACGCGGCGTTCTGCGCGTTGAAGAGGCTCACGCGCGCGTTGAACACGTTGATCTGGCTCTCGGCGCCGAAGCGCGCGACCTCGAACAGGCGCTTGGCCATGTTCTCGTAGAGGTTCTGGGTCAGTTGCTCGAGCGCCATGCCCTGCTGCACCGCGAAGCGGATGTTCTCAATCTCCCACTGCGCGGCCTGAATCAGGATGTCCCGGTTCAGCTCGGAAGCCTTCAGGCGGCCCTGCTCGCGAATCACCGCGGACTGCTTCGCCAGCATGCCGGGCGGCATCGAGAAGCCGCGGGCGGCCCAGGTGTCGACCGCTTCCTGCACCGCGCGCGTCGTCTCCGCACTGTCGCGCTCGCGCGCACGGGCAAACAAGGCCTGTTCGATCGGCGCCGGTAGTCCGGTGCCGCCCGCCATCATGGCCTTCACCTTTGCCTGCAGGTCGTCCAGGACCTCGGACTCGTAGGCGGGCTCGGCCCAGTTGATGAAGACGTTGGGCACGGTAATGCCATCGGCGTTCGGCGGTGCGGCGTCGAAGGTCGGCAACTCCGGGAATTCGAAGGCAGGGAGCGTGATGCGCTCCAGCGCCTCCATCTCCGGCATGACGATCGCCGGCGCCGCGGGCAGCTCGACATTGGTGTCGATCTCTGGCCGCAGCGGCGCCGCGAGGTCGGCCATGCCAGGTGCTTCCGGAATGTTGATCGGGATGGCCGTCGGCGGCTCGGGCAAGTCGCCCAGGTCGCCGAGATCCAGGTCGTTGAGCAGCGCGTCGATGTCGATGTCGTCGGGCGCCGACGGCATCGAGAGGTTTGGCGGGCTGAATACCGGTGCGTCGCCGAGGTTGATCGTCGGCGGGTTCGCCACTGGCGCGGCCGGCCGCGTCGGCGCGGGCACGTCCGCTACCTTTACCTCGCCGATCTGCGCAAGCGCGCTGCTCAGCATCGCGTTGTAGCGGTTCGCCAAGCTCTCGATCTCGGCCATCTTCTCGGTGACGGTCTCGACCGCCACACCCAGGATGCTGTCTGGTGCAATACCCATCACACTCTCCTTTTCGTCGGCGCCACATTGACGCTCAGGTCGTTGATGTGCCCTCGCTTGGCGTTCAGCCGAAGCGCGAAGCTGAAATGCCGCCCGCGCAGGCCGCGGCCGAACACGAAGCGGCCGTTGGTCAGCCGCTTGGCGGCTTCTGGCTGCAGGGCATAGGCGTAGGTCTGGGCCTCGCCCGACTGGGTGGTCGTGACCTCCATGGTGGCGGTCCCATCCTCCAGTTCGTATTCGAGGAAGGCCTGCAGCGGGTGCGCCAGCACGCCCTGCCCGACGTCGACCGGCGCCGTGCGCAGCACAGCGCTTTGAGTGGTCGGCGTGTCGAGCGCGAACACGCCGTCTTCGGCCAGTCCATAGAGCGCGCCGTCGATGACCACCAGCGCGGCAAAGGGCACCGGGTCATAGCGCGACATCGCCCAGGAATCGGTGTTCGCCGTCCAGGCCTGTGTTCGCAGCGGCTCCCCGACCATCTGGTCGTCGGCCGTCGCGCTGTCGCGCACCACGTCCACGGCGCGGAGTCGGTCGAACACCTCGTCAGCTACTCGCGCCATCTCGGATACAGGCGCGCCAGTCTGGCGCGCGTCGAAGACCTCGTCGGTCGCCGCGGCCGCCGACACTGCCAAATCCGCCGCGTGAAGCACGCCGGTGGTGAAGTCTTGGGCCTGCGCCGTCTCCTGCACCAGCGACGTGGCAAAGCTGGGCGCCGCGTCGGAGATTCGCGCCACCTCTAGGACCACGCTGCTGACTCTGCGGTGCGCCAGCACCTGGTCGCTCGCAACAGCCGACTCGATCACCAACGAGCCCGTGCGCTCAATCACCTGGTCGCTGATCTGTGCGCCGTCGACATGGACGACTCGCAGTCGCCCGAGGGTCAGGTCGGAGGCGGCAGCGCGCTCCACGATCGCCTCGCGGCTCGTCCGGGCGTCGATGACCTGGTCGCTCAGCATCGCCTGCTCGATCACGATGCCTCCGGGCCGGTCGAGCACCAGGTCGGATGCCACGGCAATGTCCGTGTGCAGCACCAGGAGTCCAAACAGCAGCGCGCTCGACGCGCGCGCGATTTCCTCGGTCACGCTGGCCAGCCCGAGCCACACGGAACTGCTGGCAACGGCGGTTTCTTGAATGTCGTCTCGGTAGCTACTCATTGATGACCCCGATGAAGTGGTGCGCGCTGCGGTTGTCGGCCAGCGCCGTGTATCCCCAACGCCGGCGCAGCCCGTTCTGGTCCTGCTCGTAGATGCTCGCGTAGCTGCTGTCGCCAATGGCCACATGCACCGCATCGCGATAGAAGTAGGTCTGCTCTTCCGGCGAGAAGCCGAAGTACCAAGAGTGGGGAATGTCCCGGTGCGCGACGACAGAGCCAGCGCCCTTCATCGACACGCTCAGCCGTCCCGACTGCTCAGCGGGGAACAGCTTCTCACTGGAGAACGGCTCGAAGCCCGGAGCCTCGCCTCCGATGACAACCCCGCCAGCGCTGCGTGCCCGACGAGCGAGAGGTGTAGGGGCCGCAAATGGCCGTCACGTCGAGGAATCCGCCCGGAGGCAGGTTGTACCAGTTACCGCTGTCCGCGTAGTCGCTCACCTCGGTGGGCGAATAGACCAGCGTGTCGATGTACACGGGCACGCCGTCTTTCGAAGGCGGGTCGCCCTTGTTGTGGTTGTCCGTCTGGCCCATCCAATGGAACAGGTTGTCGTAGCACCAGAGCTGGTAGGAGGTCGGGTCCGCCATCGCGAACTGCTCGGTCTTTTCAGTCTCAGCCCGGCCCGAAGTGCCAGCGGTGTAGGGATAGAGGATGCAGTCGCGCTCGAACACCGGCACACACGCTGCCACGTCGATGCCGAAGCCCGACGTACTCTTCACCGTAGTGCGGTGCATGTAGTAGCGGGCCCGCGAGAGCGAGCCCACGCAGTACAGGATCGGTGGCGTCGCGAACGCGGGCTGGCCATAGCCCATGTCCGTGCCGGTGATGTGGGTCGTGGTGCTGACCGGCGGCGCCACCTGCCGGTCGTCGAAAGCCGAGGTGTAGAAGTAGCCCATCAGGCCGGAAAGCCCGGTGGTCTCGGTCTTTTCCCACTGCCCGACGATCATGTACTTCTCGAAGGTGCTCTGCACCTTCTCTTGAACCTTGCGCTCGTCGTAGAAATACTTGACGACCTGCAGCTCGTCGTCGACGTAGCAGCCGAAGACGATGGTGTCGCACTTCACCGCCGGGCCCGCGTAGTCATCGGACACCATCACGAACGACTCGCAGCCTTTGCCGCTCAGCTCGGGAAATTTCAGGCGCCCCATCGACTTTGGGTTCTTGCCGGGCCAATACATCGGGCCCGAGCCAACCTGCGCCACGTTGCCCTGGTGAGCGGCGATCGGCTCAAGCTCGAGCGCGTCCCAGTAGTCCTTGTCGGGCCCGTTCGACACTCCGGCTCGCGCCAGAATCTGAGCAGCCGTCGCGCGGCGGACCTTGTACGCGATCGCGCGCGCGCGGTGCGATCCGTCGCGCAGTTGCTCGAAGAGGCGGGTCAGGTAGCCTTGAGCACGGGCCGTCTCGTCTTCGCCGTCGAACTGCCATGAGGCCTTCAATCGCCCGCCGTTGGCGGCCACGCCCAGCTGCAGCTTCATCTTGTAGGCGTGCGCGCGCAGCAGGCCTGTGCCGTCTCGGTCCCAGCAGGTGTTGAAGCCCTCGCGCCCGCGGCTGTTGAAGGACCATCCGCCGGCGGCATAGAAGGCTTGGTGCGAATAGAAGTCTGAACAGTCGCAAACCTTGATGAACACCCCGGCTCGCCGCCACGCCTCGAAGTCCTGCTCGTCGTTTGGGAAGGTCTCTCCCGAGGGAAGGCCTCCGAAGCGGTCGAGCACCTTCAGCAGCTCTCCATCGCCGACCTCCTCCACGTAGTCACGGAAGGCCGCGGCGGTGGTAGCCGGCACCAACGGAAGGGGCATGGCGAAAACGCCGCGGGCATTGATGCGCAGCAGCCATGGCTTGTTGCCGCTGTCGAAGGACACGGCGTTCCCCTCCGCATGCTGATAGCCATACTGGAACTGGCCCTCGCGATCCGGGAAGCCCGTGTAGCCCGGCAGGCGCAGGCCCGCAATCTCACGCCGGATCTCTCGCATGAAGCGCTCCGGCACACGCATGCGGGCCCGCTCGATCGGGTCATCCGGCAGGTCGACCAACAGCTGCCGGCCGTAGCCACCAACAACCTGCGCCACCTCGGCCATCGCGCCGCTGTACCAGGTCGGCCGGTGCTTCACGAATTGGGTGAAGGTGTAGATGCCGCTGTATTCGGGGCGAAAGTAGGCAAACCGGTCCTGGTAGTCGATGCGGAAGCGCTGCAGTGCCACATCCTTGGGCGGCAAGTCTTCATCCTCCTGGTAGCCCACGAGGCGCCGCCGCGTCTGCTCGGTCAGCTTGATACCTACGCCCTCGCCCTCCAGCACTTGTGCGCGCGTGATGACGCCCGAGAACAGCATGGGCACGTTCGTCTCGGCCAGACCGGTGACTTCGTGCTCTGGGCTCTCGTGCCGCTCGAGCACCAGCACGCGGAACACGCCGCCCATGTCGATCGCCACCGCCTGCCGGCCGCTGGGCAGGTCCGCGACGCGCTTCAGGCTGTCCAGCGCGGACAACTGCTTGAAGTTGGTCACGGCCCTGGCCAGCCGCTCGACAGCGGCGGCGTCTTCGGGGGACAGCTCCGCCTGCTCGGCAAAGCGCCCATAGGGGCGCGGCGCGTGCATGGATCAGACGGTCAGGCTCAGCCGGTAGCCCACGTCGTAGGTGTCGGCGTTCTGGAACACGCGCGCCGCGGCGTACTTCGTCGCCGACACCAACGCGCCGGTGGTGCCGCCCCTGGTGTTGTTCGTGAGCAATGCCGCGCCAGTGACATTCAGCTGCCCGGCGGTGGCAATCGTGACGGTTGCGACCGCAGCCATGTTGTCGATGCTGTTGCCGGCCGTGTCGACCGGCGTCCACACCGGGCGGGTCGGGCTCGTGTAGCCCTCGGTCAGGCTGACGTTTTCAGATGCGACAGCGGCAAAGCTCGCCGCGGTCCAGTTCGCCGCAGGTGCAGCCGCGCCGCTGAACAGCGCCAAGTAGGCGCCCGCAGGCTTCGCCTTGCCACCCAGCGCCACGTTCAGGATATGCGCGAGGCCTTCCGTCACGATCAGATTGGGCGTGCGCTGCCAGGCGCCACGGTTGATGCGGTCGAAGTACTCGCCGGCGGCGTGCACGCCCAAGGTCGGAAATGCGAGCCCGGTCTCGGTGACGTCGAAGATCTCGCGATCGAGGGCCCGAACGAGCGCGCGGGCCAGCTTGTTGCGCAGGGTCATAGGAAGCTCCAGTGGTCCTATGCCGCACTCCTGCGCAGCTAAATGGGCCCGACAGTTCGCCGGGCATGAAAGCCTCAGGCTACCGCGGTCAGCAGCCGGCGGCCAAACACTACAGAGGTCCCGGCCCGCGCCGCTATGCCCTTCAGCACGCCGGCCTGCAGCTCAACCAGCGCACCGGCGGCCGTGCCCACCACGTAGCCGTTGTCCGCCAGCCAGACCGCGGCCTCACTTCCGCCGGACGTGAGATCGGCGCCGAGGGCATCCGGGGACACGAGGATGGCGCTGCCTAGCACAGGCGCACGGCCGCCCTTCTTCTCCACCGAGAACTCATCGGGAGTGCTGCCCCGCAGGAACGCCACGTGATCGACCTGGCCGACCCACACGCCGGCGTCGACCGGCTGCACGAACGTGATGCGCTGCGGCATCTGCACGAACCCGTGCCGCTCGTCGTGCAGGTGATAGGCCAGCGCCTCGGACCATCGAAGAACGTTGCCACGGGCGGTCAGCAGCCGGCCGCGCCACTGCGCAAGAAACCGCCCCGTAGGCATCGGCGACAGGTGGCGGAACTGCGCAGCCGCGCCAAGCTGCGGCAGCAGCGGCAGGTGGATCGTCGCGGTGCCGGCCGGCCAATCTCCGGCGCGCAGCAGCTCACCACCGTCTTGTCGTGTCAGGTACAGCCGGGCGCCAGTGAGCGCGGGGTCGAGCCAAATTGGCAGCGCGACCTCAAGCGCGCCGCTCGCTCCCACTTCGACCGTGGCGAGCTCGGAGGTGGCGGATTCCTGGGTGCCGCGTAGCCAGGCCAGCGCCGCGCCGTAGGTGCCGGGCTCCAGGGAGCCGCTTCCGGCCGTCAGCAATGGCGCGGGCGGTGTCTCCACGGTCAGCCGCTGCGCCGCGCTGCCGTCGTAGGTGAACAGACCGGCGGGTCCAGCAACGCACACCAGGCTGTTGAGTACGACGTGCCCCGCTCCCTCGCCCACGGTAGCCAGCGTCTCGTGAGTCCAGTTTGCCGGGTCGATCTTGACCCACTGGCCATCGAGCGTCCCGAAGGTATCGCGATGCAGCGGGCTCTGCCACACGTCGCGGTACCGGACCGTCGAAACGCGCCGCTCGCCCGCGCGCACGCTCGCCCGGCCCGCCGGCGTGATGTCCACGTTCACCGCGTCGCGCAGGTACACCCGGGCCGAGTCCCCGCCGCGCTTCATCGCCTCGTCCTCGGCCACGTTGTTGATGCCGGCCAGCGGCATGAGGGAGATGTCGTCCATCAGAAGGCTCCTTTCCGGTACTGGTCTGCGTTGCCGTCGGGACGAATGAAGTGCACCGCGGGCTT
This sequence comes from Variovorax sp. 3319, assembly GCF_031456585.1. Lineage (NCBI taxonomy): Bacteria > Pseudomonadati > Pseudomonadota > Betaproteobacteria > Burkholderiales > Comamonadaceae > Variovorax > Variovorax sp. 3319. Next base: position 109,173 of record NZ_JAVDUZ010000005.1, on the reverse strand, counting down.
GGCATTGGGCACGCCCAAGGCGGGCAGGTCCACACCCACAGGCGCCAAGGTGCGCGTGGCCGGGCCCGGCGGCATGAAAGCGTTGCGCACGTGCATGCGCGCGGCGAAGTTCTCGGGGTCGTACTCGCTGGCGAAGGCCTCGAAGCCGAGCGGCTCGAGCCCGCGGATGCGCAGCGAGATCCACGCCGACCCGAAGAGCTTCGCGTCAAACCCGCTGGGTATGGTGGGCATCAGCGGGCCCACATGCAGCGACTGCCACTGGTACGGCGGGTCACCGCGCGAGGAGCCCATTCCGAGTGCATTGAAGCCGATGAGCGGGAAGCTCCGGTGCAGCAGCGAAATCCAGGTCACACCGAAGTCCGGCGGCACCAAGCCTACCGGCTTCACGGTCTGCGGCCCGAGGTACGGCCCACGCGCCACGGCCGTCTGCCCGAACACCTGCATGTCTGCACCGCCGAACTGCTTCACGAACTGCGTGCCGTCGCCGACGATGACCCAGCCCATGCGATAGGCCTGCATGCCGGCCGGCTCCAGGTAGCGGCGGTGCAACTGCACAGACGCGGTGCCGTACAGCGCGGTGTTCCCCACCGAGTTGGGCGATAGGACACCGCGGTATGTACGCACCGAATGCCGCCCGAAGCGCGTGCCCGGCCCGTATTCCACTGTTTGGCCGACGTAGTGAAGATTGTTGGCCCCGTGGTTGCGGATGGCCTGCGCCGGCGCCTCCACCACGGCCCAGATCGTGTGCGGCGTGATCCGCGCTGGGGAAGGCTCAAACACCTCGGCGCCCGGCCACTCCTGAACCGTGAGCACGCGCCTCTTCAGGCCCACGGTCGGCACGCCATAGCCGTCCACCTTGATACCGGCATCGACCATGATTCCGTTGCTGCGCACCGTTGCGTCGCCCACCTTCAGCGCGTCAATGCCGAAGGGATAGAGGACGTACTGGTTCAGCCCCGGCTTGCCGAATGCGCTCAACGAGTCCACCGGCTCGCCATCCTGAATGATCCACTGCGGCGAGTACGGCGGTGCGCCGGTCCGAGTCACCACCAGCTTGTCGCCGATGCGCATGAAGTTGTTGCCCGGCACCGCAAGGCTCTGCTTGCGGTCCGCGATCTTGGCCTGGCCGAACAGCTGCATGCTGTTGCCATCAGGCGCCACGGGGCGGAACTGCAGGCGCACGAAGGCGTCGCCGAACTCCTCGGCATTCCAGCCGTAGCCGCGCATCTCCGGGGTGACGTTGTGCACGCGTGGTTCGCCGAAGATGTCCTGGTGCGCCCACTTCGGCGCCACGATGTTGAAGTGGATGGTCAGCGCGGCCAGGCCGACGCGCACCATGTCATCGCCCTTCGGATCGACGTAGCGCGTGTACAACTTGACCTCAGGCAGCGGCACGTCGGGCGGCTGGATGGCATACCGCGGCTCCAGCGCCACGGTCCGAATGGCAAAGTCGATGAAGGCGACGCCGAACGCCGCCGAGTCAAAGTCCCCGACGCGCTGGTAATAGCGCCGCGTGTTCTCCAGCGCGGCCGTGCCGAACAGCTGAACGCCAGCACCGGCGGGCGCTAGTACGCGCGCGGCGTTGTAGACCGCGGTCCAACTGAGCACCGGCGGCGGCTCGATGCCGTCCATCGGAAGGCGCCGCACGCCATATGCCACGAGGCCGGCGGGCGCGGTGCCCGGGAAGCCGGGAGGCGTCATACCCGATGGCGCGATCACCCGTGCGTTGTTGTAGACCAGCGGCTCGCCCGGCCGCGGTGGCGCGGTGCTGAATGTGGCGACCGTCTTGTTCCGGTTCTCGATGGCTGTCCACTGCGACCATGGAGGCGGATTCAGCCCGTCATTCGGGTCGTAGGCCTGCAGCACGAACTGCCGCAGGTTATAGGCCTGGGCGCGCCCCCAACGGTACTGCTCCTGCACGTTGGTCTCGAAGCCGGGCGGCCGTACGTAGGTCAGGTAGTTCTTGATCGCAGTCGCGCCCCAAACCTCGCGGAAGCCCTGCGGCGCCACAGTCTGCGAGATCGGGATGATGCGCGTGCCGAAAGCTGACGAGTCCCACCCGAGCGGCGCGAGGAAGCGCGTGCCGCCCACATTCGGCCGCGCCACCGCATCGAGGAACGCTCCCGCGGGCGCGACCAGGCGCGTGCCCTGGCTGATCCAGGCCGTGCCGAAGCCCGGTGTCGGGATGCCCGCGTTCAGCTGGGCGTACTGCCTGTCGTGACTAACCCGGTTCGTGTTGGAGATGCCGGTGGCCACCAGCCCGGTCGGCAACAGGTAGCGCGTGTACAGCCAGATGGTCGGGTTCGCACCCCACGTTGGCGCCGCGATGTTGCCAGCGGCGACGTAGCGGTTCCGGTTGATGATGGTCGGATCGCCAGCGTACGATGCGACGAAGCCGCCCGGGAACAGGCGGCGATTCTTCAGCACCACCGCGCTGGCGCCGATGGCGCTGTGATCGCTGCCAGGCGGCGTGATCCTGCGTTGACCGAATGCCACCAGCGCGGTGCCGAACGCGAGCTGGCTCGCAATGCCCGAGGGTCGCAACGCACCAGCTGCGTTGCGCACCTGGTGCGTGCCCATGTTGAGGCTGTCGAAGCCGTTGGGCGCCGCGAAGGTCAGGTAGCTCTGGAGCGCGGCCGCACCGAAGCTGTTGGAGTCCCAGCCAGTCAGCGGGACATACTTGTCCTCGGAAGGCAGCGTCCACAGGCCATCGCGCACGCCGACCGCAGGCGTGTAGGCCGCTTTGCCAACCCAGCTCGCATTGATCGTCCATCGCGGCGGCGCGTACTGGTAGGGGAAGATGGCGTAGGTGTCGCCGAACACCAGTTGGGAAAATCCTGCCGGCCGCACGAACTGCTGCTGCGTGATGACCGGCTCGCCCATTGCCTCCGAGTGGAAGCCCGGCGGGTTGGCATAAGCACGCTGCTGATCCCACGTCACCGAAAGCGACGCGCCGATGGTTCGGATGTAGACAGGCTTCCCGACCCAGGACGCCACGAGGTCGTACTGCGGCGGCCGGTAATTGAAGACCTTCGTGAGCGCAAACGTCGTGCCCCACCGGGTTTGCTCGCCAGCGCCGGCGCCAGCCGCGCGCTGCTGCCCGATTACGCCCGGCGTGCCCACGGCGCCTTCGGCGCTCGCCGGCTGGTAGATCCACTGAGTTGGCGTGACCCAGGTGCCAAGGATGGCGCGCGCGGGACCGCGATAGGTCGGTGCCCCGACCCACGAAGTGTTCAGCGGGCTGGTCGGGGGCGTGTACGGCATCGCTAGACCGGCTGCGGCTCCGTCTGCGCGAAGAACAGGTCGTTCAGTAGCTCGCCCGCGGCCGTCATGAATTGCACGTCGAACGGCCCGATGTCCGGCACACGCAAATCATAGTTTCCGGTGGCTGCGTTCGAGGTCGTCTGAGCGGCAAGCTCACCGGTATCGCGCCGATGCGCGCGCACCACGCGCGCCACCGGGTTGTTGCTGATGTCGCGCACCGTGCCGGTGATCTTGTAGGGGGTGTCGTAGGTGATGACGAATGGCGTCAGCCCCGAAACGGCGCCCCACACGGCGTTTCGGTAAACAGGCGACTGAATGGGGTACGGCGCCCGCGTCGAAATCTTGAACTTCGACATGGTGCGCGACGGTAACGTGGAACCATTGCTGTGCCGCAGATAGACCGCATCTTCCGTCGGGTCAGGATCAACGGTCAGGCTATAGCCCGCGCCGATCACGCCTCCCGCAGTCAGCGCCGTGAAGTCGTTGAAAGTCTGCGTATCCGCGTTGAACTCGGCGATGTAGGGCGACGAGCTGAATGCAAGCAAGAACGAGTTGGCGGTCGTCGGATGCCGCACGATTGGCTTGATGTACGAGGTAGCAGGGGTGTACTTGGTGCTCGCCGTGTATCCGAAGCTCCGCACCATTGTCGATGCGTTGTAAATCGCCAAGTACGGGGACGACGAACACATGACCAGGAAGCGTGTGCTGTCCGAGGTGAAGGCGAGACCGTAATTGCTTCCGCCGCCAGGCACCGTCACCGCGTCGGTGTAGGCCCACGTTGACGTGTTGTACATGCGGATATAGGGCGTGTTGCCGTGCGTCACCACCATCTTGGTGCCGTCGGGCGAAAAGTCGATCCCGTAAATGCTGCCAAGTCCGGTCGCAGACACGCTCACAAGAGAGTGGTCGCTGCGTCTGAACACATATAGGAACGGCGAACCAGATCCTCCAATTGCGTAGAAGTCGTTGGAGATCGCGCAAACGTTCGCAGTCGATGCAAAGCCAGCCGCAGGGGTGACCGGATTTGCCAGTGTGTTCATGTCTGGGTAGTACCGGAAATTGGCGCCGGAGGTGCTGGAGTTGAACGTCACCACGCCGGCTTTCAGATCCGGCGCGAGCGCTGCAAATGCACCGTTACTACCAACACTGGGGTAGGTGATCGAATCCGAAGACACCAGCAGCGGATCGAGCCCTTGCCGCATCTCAAGGATCCGCCCCATGATGTTTTCGCCGTAGAAGATGCCCGACATACGATGGCCCATGTTCGTCCTCCTTCAGCGTCCGCCGGAAAGGTGACTCGCGGGGCTCACGCGCCGTCCTTCAACACGCCAAATGGCGTCTCGTTGGGCCAATAGCCCTTGGCATCGTGCCAGGAGCCGTACTCCCCCAGCAGCGCGTCATCGCCGCGCTGAGCGGCATAGCGCAGCGCATAGTCGATGGCCCACTGCTGCGAGTCGCGCTCGGGCGGGCACGGCGCCAGCTCGTGCACGAACATCTGGAATGGCGGCAGCGCGCCGACCTTGCGCCAGTCGATGGCAACAGGCGCGGCCGGCGTGAGCTCGATGGGCTTCGGCGCGATGCCTTCAACGCCGACGCGCTGCGGCGCTGGCTTCTGCGGCTCGGCCGCGGCGGGTTGCGTGTCTTGCACTCCTGCGCTCATGGTCGTCAGACCTTGAAGATCTTGTTGGTGCCGTTGTCCCAGGTGACGATGATGTCGCCGCCGTTGGGGGTGATGGGCAGGCCCGTGGCCGTGTCGATGTAGGCGATCAGGGGCGAGGTGGACTCGGTGCCGGTGTCACGGTAGATCACGATGGCCTCGATGCTCGCGCCCGACACCGCGGTGAAGGTCACGTCGGCGCCGTCGGCCGCGCCACCCGAGGTCGTCTTCGCGGTCAACGTCACCGGCCCGGCAATGCGCGCCGAGGTCGGGATGTCGGACAGGTACTGGTGGATTGCCGTCTGCGGCGTGTAAGCGCCGGTGTCCACCAAGATGATCTTGATGGTGTCGGTCAGCCAGTTGAACTGGCCTTCCAAAAAGCGCTGCCGAGCAGCGTCATACAGGGTGTTTGCCATTTGCGGCCTCTTCAGTAGAAGAGGCGCACTCCTGCGCGCCGGTGTGGATGCGCCCGCCTGGGCGCACGATCGGGGTCTTGGGGTCAGCGCAAATCGCGAGGCGCGCGCGCTGGCCCGACTTCTGGGTGAGCGTGACCATCACGTCGCCGATGCGCACGGTCTCGCCCGCGCGCAGTTCGATGTGGTGAAGGGTGCTGGCCATTACGAGTGCACCACCGTGACGTGGTCGGTGTCGTCGCGCGTGCTGCGCCGCAGGTCCGAATCAGGCAGCGGACCGAAGTAGGCCGAGAACTCGGCCTCGGCAGCTGCCGAGCGGGCTGGGTCGAACGTCTCGGTATCGGGGATCGAGAAACCGCGATGCAGCGCCCACTGCACCAGGTGCTCGTGGTGGGCCGCGTGAATTTCCGGAGCGTCGGTGTTCTCCACCATTGGCGCGAGCGGCAAGCGGTACCCCTCGATGCGAAGGACGCCAGCGCGCACAGGCGTGCTCACGAGCCTGATGGTCGTTTCCCCCTGGATGGCGAACAGGATCTCGCCGGCTTGCAGGTGCTCGCCGGCGCGCCAGCCCGGGCTTTTGCGATCGAGCCATTCCCGCGTCACCAGTTTCGGCGTCGTCGTCTCGAACTGGGCACCCTCCACCTGCAGGTGCACCAGCTCATAGAGGGCTGCGTGCAGCGGGTAGGTATGCCGGCCGGCTTCGATCGCGACCTCGCAGATTTCCGGCTTGGCGTCCTCAAGCAGAAGCCGACCGCGCACGGCCGCCTGCGCCTGCGCGTCATTGAGCCAGTCGCGCACGTCGGCGTCCGGCCAGAACGGCGGGATTTCACGATCGAACGCGAGCGTGCGAAAGCGACGGATCAGGTCCTGCAGCGTCATGGATCAGGGCACGCCGTACTGGTCGATCATTTCGACGATGCGCGCGCGCATGTTCTCGACAGAGAGGTTCTTCGGCACCTTCTGGCTGAACTTGGTGACGCCGAACTCTTGCAGCCCGTCCTTGTCCATCGAGTCGAGGGTCTGCACAAGGTCGAGTCGGTTCTGCTCTGCGAGCTTCTGATCGTCTTCGAGCTTCTTGGCCGCGGCGAGGCGTTCCTGCGTGTCATCCTCAGGTTGCTGCGTGGACTCGGTCTTGCCCTGCGCCCCGTCGCCTGTCGGCGCATCGGAGGTCTGGGCGGCGGCACCACTCTCGCCAGAGTCGCCGTCGCCCGTCGCTGCGACAGGCGGTTGCGCGGGAGCCGGGACCGGAGCAGGCGGCGGAGCTACCGGTTCGAGCACGGCCTTCTCGAAGCAGTCGCCGTGCCGCAGAAACTTCGCGACGAGATCCAGATCGGTGATGAGGCGCACCTGGCCAGGCACGAACGGAAGGTTCGAGCCGTAGAGCCGGTCATAGAACGGGTCTTCGCGCCCGATGTACTTCACGGGCACGCCATTCGTGTTGGTGGGCATGAGAGGTCCTTGAGTAGAGGGAACAAGGGAAGGCGATACCGCCCTCCCCGTCGACATCACTTCGCGCCCAGGCGCTCGCCGTGGACGATGAAGTCGATGCGGCTGACCTTGGCGTTAACCGCGCCCGCCAGCGTCAGCACCAGAAAGGCTTCCTTCGCCAGCGTCACCGGTGCCTTCGACGAGCTCGTGCGCAGGCGGGCGGCGGCATTGAGCACGATGCCGGCACCGAAGTAAGCGAGGTCCTGAGGCACCTCGGCACTGTCTTCGCCGTCGGCATACTCGAAACCGACAGAGCCGGTCACGGCCGCCGTCATGGCGATCGAAACGATCGATTGCAGGTCTTCGAGACGGAAGCCCGCCGGCAGGCTCTGCAGGTACACCTTGTCGCCGACGCCGAGAGGCGTGGTCGCATTCGCACGTACAGCTGCGCCGGTGGCGTCGGTTTCGAGCGTGGCCCGCAGCGTGGTGACGTTGCCGTAGGCGGCCATGCCGCCGAACTGGTTGATGCCCAGTCCCTTGAGTTTGATGTTGGCCATGTGTGGCTCCTTGATGGGGTGAGGGGAGAGAGGCCGGGTTGCCCCGGCCCTGGGTCATCAGCCGCGCGGCTTGATGATCGGCACCACCGTGTCGAGGACCGTCACACCGTGGTCGGTGAACTGGGTCTCGTCGCCATGGTCGATAGCGAAGCGGACCTTGGACATGCCCAAGATCGCGCCGATCAGGATTTCCAGCTTGTCGCCGTGGTCGTCCTTCTCTTCGCTCCAGAAGAACGGCATGCCGCTGTGCTCCGAGGCGCCGAACGCCTGCGCGAGACCTTGGCCGCCCATCAGGATGGCGCGGTCGATGGCGAACTTCGTGGTGAAGCTCGCCGGCACGACAGCGGCCGTCTCGTTCTCGGAGTCGTACGCGGCGCAGTAGCGGATGGTGTCGCCGGCGTAGAAGCGGATCGGCTTGGGCATCTTCACCATGAGGATGCCGCCCCACAGGCCAGCTTCCATCAGGAACAGCGGATGGTCCTTGGCCAGACGCGCACGGGCCACCGCATTCGCCTGGAAATTGCGGAATGCCGGGTCGGTGGCGAAGCCGCTGTACTGCGCAGGGGAAAGCAGCATCACCCGGATCGGGCTGTCGGTCGCGGCCTGGTCGTCGTCGAACTTGACCGGGGGCGGGGGCAGCGGAATCTGGTCGATGTAGGTGCGCACGGCATCGACAGTTCCCATCTTCAGCAGGTCGGTCGAAGCGATGTCGACCTCGCCGGCATTGACGGTGAACTGGTCGATCGCGCCGGCCTTGGCCATGAAGTGGCGGTTCTTGGTCGGCGCCTTGACGCGGTTAACCAGGATCTCGGAGAACGCGGGGTGCGTCTCGACCGGCACGCGCCACTCGATGTTGTCGTGGAAGCCGCGCGCGCCGGCCGCGTGGACCAGGGTGGACTGGTCTAGGTAGTCGTCCATCTTCTGCTGCGCCAGCGGGCGCCCGACACGGCGCAGGTCCACGGGGCTGCGGATCTGCGACATCACATCGCCCATGTCGATCGGGAAGCGCGCCTGGTTGACGCGCAGGCGGTCTTCGGACAGCTTGATGCCCACGCCGCGGCCCTTGGCGTACGCGCTGCCCATGATCGGGTAGCCACCGCTCGGGTTGATGAGGTTGAACTTCACCTCGTCGCCCTTGCCCTGGCCCAAGTCCTGCGCCTGCACGATGGGCATGTGGTTGCTGGACTGCTTCTTGATCGTGCTGATCGCACCTTCCAGCTTGGGCATCTTGCCGACCAGCCGGTTCATGGTGGTGTTGCGTTGCTGGCTGACGGCGAATACGCCAGCTGCTTGCTGGACCATCGCTTTCGGGTCGCCATACGCGGTTTGCGTCTTCGTTGCGGTCATCTAGACCTCCTTGTGTGTGGTGCTGCGTGGGCCTGATGGCTCACAGGGATCGGTTCAGGAACGCATCGATCTGCGCGGGCGACATGCCTTGCATGGCGTCGGCCATCGATACGGGGTCCATGGCCGCCAGTCGCTCGTGCGGCGACAGCGCGTCGGCCCGCCCGCCCGGAATGTCCGAGAGGGAGGCCGGCACGGCTGGTGCCGCGGCAGCGATGGCGGCTTGCGCCGCGACCTTGGGATCGGTCACGGCGGCTTGGCCTTTTCCAAAGGCCGGCGCCGCGGCGGGCGCGGCAGTGGCCTTCTTGAAATCGTTGAACAGCTCGACCACCTGCGACGTGGTGCCCTTCTCCAGCACGCCACGCAGCGTGGGCTGCAGGTAGCTGGGTTGAGCGCCGATCCACTGTTGCAACTCGGCGCTCTCCGCCACCGAGTCCGCGTCAGGGTGTGCCTTGTAGATGGCTTCGTAGTGCGCGTTGCGAGCGGTGTGCTGCTGTTGCTGCTGTAGCGGAGCGATCGCCTTGTTGATCCGCTCCTCCACGCGCTGGTCCACCAGCGTCGCAATGCCGTTCGCCAGCGCCTCCTCGGAGAAGTCGCCGAAGAGAGCCGGGTCCACCCCGCTGGCGATCGCCGCTTGCGCAGCCGCCACCTGGTTGTCCGTCTTCGTCGGCGCTTGCCCCGCATCAGCGCGCTGCTGCGCTTGGGTCTGCAGGTCAGCGAGTTGGCGCTGGGCCGTCTCCGCTTGCGCCTTCCAGTGCTGCTCGCCCTCCCGGGCCTGCACCAGCTTCTCGTAGGGGATGGTGTGTTTGCCATCTTTCGCGAGCAAGACGGCGTTGGACGCGTCGGGCTCGGCTGCGGGAGCTGCTGCCGGCGCCGCAGCGGGCGCTGGAGCGGGGGAAGGTGCAGGCGAAGCTGCCGGAGCGGCTGCGCTGCTGTTCGTGTTGGCGGCACCCGCTTCGGTAGAAGCGGCGGCGTCTGCAGCAGTGGTGGACGCGGGCGCGCCACCGTCATCCAGCCCGAAGCTGGTATCGCCCGATGCCGCGATCTCGAGGAGCTGCGCGGCCTGCTGCGGCGTCAGTGCGCCGGTGATTTCGTTGTTCTGGAAAAAGTCGTTGGATGTCGTCATGCCTGTCCCGCCACATATCGCCGTGGCCGCAAAGGGGCCAGCAATCCGGTGCGAGCCACATGGGCCCGCGCCATCTGCCTTGAATCCACGGCGTTGCCACCGTGACGTCGCCCCAACGCTCGCGCGCGGTGCTTGAGGGGCAGTTTCAAGAAGCGGGAGACAAAGGCGAAACCCTACAGGGGGGAACAAAAAAGCCGCCTCACGGGCGGCTTCGGGTTGCGCTCGGCAACCAGTACGGATGGATGACCGATCCTTCGATCAGCGCGGCAGGCGGTCCACTTTGATGTTTCCGAACATCCCGGTATTAATCAGCAGTTCCCAGACCTTCTTGAGGGCTTGCCCGGTCTCTTGGCTCACGAACAGAGACGACCGGCTGCCGCGAGGAGCGCCCAGAAAGTAGTGGCGCATAGATTCCCACGTCTCGGCGACCTGCGACCAGCGCCAGCATGGAACCTCCTTTTCCAGCATCAAAGGAAGCGCGATCGACAACGGAATCAGGCCATCAGATGGATGACGACGTTCCCACTCGCACTTGACCAGAACGGGGGTCGCGTTGGTGCTGTAGAACTTGGCGTCGAGCTTGCGGGCTGTGATACGGGCGGCGTGGCCCTCAGGGAGCTCGCTCACAGAAGCGATGATCTCGTCCGCGCCGTCGCCGTAGGGGCAGCTTATGAAGCCGTTCCGGAAGTACCTTGTGTGGTCCAGTCCCGCATACCCGCAGTCCGCGCCTGGCGTCGTACTTGGGCTGTGATCGTTGATGTAGTTGCTTACGAGTGGGTGCCACGAAGGGTAAGAGTCAACGGCAGGCCCGATTTCGTCCACGATTTCACGTAGGACGCTTTTGCTGAGCTCACGCTCATCGGCGTCGACGCCATGAAGGCGACCCACCAAGTAATCCTCCACTTCCTGGTAGCCGGCTTGCGCCGCTTCGTCTGCTCGGAATGCCATAGTTCGCACCTAAAGTTGATAGTCTGCGCATGATATAACGTTTTCATGCGAAGACCATTGACCTTGTGCGTGGCATGGTTTCCTTGTGGCCGACGATTGCTTCGAAACGCCCTGTCCTTTCGCGTTTAAGAGATCGCGGTTAATGCGAGTTCTACTAATTCATCAAGCACGGCTGCGAATAAGAAGTCCTGTACATTGGGGTCATGCCAATAAAGGGCCTGGACAGGATGGGCAATTGGAAACGAAACATATTGAGATCGAAAAGTGAGCACAAGTCCCATCGTTTCAATATTCACGTGTGCGCTGGCATTTCGGATGGCCTGTAGAACCTTGGCACGCTGCGCGTAACTTGATACAGCAGCAACGAAGAGCGCCTGATTCGCGTGCGCGAGCCTGGGAGCCATTCTTACCAAGACATCGGCATCACCCCACGTTGGTTCGTACCGCAATACAAAGTTTTGACCGGCCCAGTACGGGCCTGCACTATTTTTCCCTTTAGCCAGCACCGACGCCTGTGAAACGTGCTCCTCCGTAAGGGCGGAGGGATGAGCGGCCACTGCCGCACCGTTTCCATCCGTGGTCCCCATACAGGACTTCACAACATATTCACGGGCAAATAGGCCCCAGCTTTGCCACGCCTTTGAAACCAGACCCTCAAGAAGACTCTCTTCCTCAAGCGCGTACGGGGCGCTCAGCGCAGCAGCCCCTTTAGTGGTTGCAAAAGCTCGCAGATGAATAATTAGATCTGAAGTCCTGTCAGCAAATTCGATCCAACTTGCGTAAAGCGTCATGGCATTTATGCAAATTCACCCCTAAGCGCTTTGGCCAACCAACGAATGCGAATAATCCGCTGCGGCCCACGATTACCGCCTTCCGAGGCTGCCTTTACATACTCGCCAAAGACGCCGACATCGTTCTCTTCGTGGGCGGCCGCGAGCCTCCTAATAGACGCAAGTGCGCGATCACGATCAACAAAATATGCATCAATTGAGGTCAATCCTATCGCAGCCTGGTCCTCCGGTAGACCAAAGCGGTTCAAAATCAATGCGCACAGCAGTGAATGAAAGACGTGTTGCTTGGTGGCGTGAGTGCCCTGCAAATCCGAGAAGTTGTCGATAACCGTTTCAAACGCCCCAAAAATCTTTGCCTCAAACTCCTCTTGCGCATCAAATTCTTCGTCGTATTTTTTGTAAAGTGCCTTCAACTTGGCCGGACTAGAACTCACGGCCCCTTCTTCGACCGCCAAGCCCAGATCGGCAATGAATTCGGCATCAACCATTCGAACAATCTGCCGGCTACTCAGAATCTTCCAGTTAATCAGCACGTCGCCAAAGCGATCCAATGCCAAGTTGACCCAGTCCTTGAACTCTCCAAAAAACTCGCTGTGTCTCTTCTCCGCATCGTTTAATGGCAGCGTAAATGCATTCATGCGCCTAAACATCTGAAGTATTTCAGCACGAGTCGCATTCCTGATTACATCCGCAGAGACGGTGTATCCCCAAAAATGGTCCTGTAATTCTTCGGGCAGTTCCGCGAACCTCTTCCCGGCATACTCTCGCGCATTCTTACCCAATGCAAATTGGCCATCGGTGAATTCGACGATGGTGGTTAACCGCTGCTGCCCATCGACAATCTCTTTGCGTGGCTTTTTTGTTCCCCTATCGACGAGCTCGTGAAAGTAGACCTTTGGGAATGGAAAATCGCGCAAGATCGTGTCGACGAAGTAGCTCTTCGCTGCTACCGGCCACAGGCCCCCCCCGCGTTGATATTCAGGGTTAACGACGAGCGTCCTTCCCTTGTACCAATCGACCAACTCGGCCACCGAGTAGTTGCCTTCTTCAATTTTCATTCTTGATCCAGTTCCGATGAACGTCCACGTGCTCGGGGGAATGTATTCCATCCAAGCGAGTGCAAGCGCGAAGCAGTCAGTTGGCAGCACCTTCGGTCGCGAAATTGTCGGCTTCACTCGCGTCTCAGCACCCTACAGCCGCCCTGCACCGCTTGATGGCCACGGCGGGAAAGTCCGGCTGTTGTTCTCGCGTACGGCCGGCGCTGCGGCCGCCTCGTCGCGGAGGTGGGATGCCAGAACACAGGGCTCTGGGTTGGTTGTCGTGGCCGCTACCGTTGACCGGCCAATGCTCGGGAACGTACGAAGTTCGTGCGAACCCGACGGGGGGCCGACCGGCAGGCCGAGCACAATGCAGCGACCTACTTTGAAGGCGCCATGAGCGAGCCTAGATGAGCGTTACCATTTCCTTTCGGCACTACTTTTCCATCCGCCACCTTTCCGCAGCAGCGCTTTTCGTGGATCAGTGCAGGGAGGTAGAAAACAGGCCTTTGCCTCCAGTAATCGAAGGTCCAGAGTGGCGGAAACACTCGGCGGCCTCGGCGTCCGCTGTCGTGATGGCAGCCGCCTTCCTGGAGGCCACAATCAATGAGCTCTTTTCGGATTGCGTTGATGATCCGAAGTTTGAGCGCCTCGCCTGCTTGCCAGCGCGAGCATTGATGGAGGCGATGTGGAAACAGGGAATACCGCGCAGGGCCGGGTATCCCATCCTTCAAAAATACGAGATCGCGCTGCAACTGAACGGCAAGCCGTCTTTCGACACCAGCCGCAGCCCCTATCAGGACGCAAAGCAACTCGTCAACCTGCGCAATGCCCTCGTCCACTTCGAGCCCGAAACCATCACCTCCGCGGTCGACGGCAAAAAGCCGCAGGCGCACGCATTCGATGGACTTCAGAGCAAGTTTCCCAACAATCCCCTGACTGGTCCCGGCAACCCCTACTACCCGGACAAGATGCTGGGCGCCGGCTGCGCGGCATGGGCAGTCAGATCCGCAGTGGCCTTTACAGATGAATTCTTCGCCAAGTTGGGCATGCCGCCCATGTACGAAAGCGTGAGAGGTGAGTACATGCGCCCAGCGGCATCGGCCTGAGACCGGCTAGGACGACACCGCCTCCAAATTGTCCCCGGTGCGCGCCGTCTCGATTCCGTCCATGCCGCTGCCGCCCGCGCCTGCCCGAGCGGGGAACGTCGGGCTGGTGTTCTCGCGCACAGGCGGTGCGGCGCCCGCCTCCTCCTGCGCCTCGGGCGCCACCAGCGCGGCACCCTGCCCCTGGATGTAGGGGTCCTTGATGTTCATCGCCGCCGTCTGTGCCGGCGTCGGGAAGTTCGGATCGTCGCCACCCGGGCTGGGCCGCGTGTAGCCCGCGCCTTGCATGATGGCGTCAGCGATCGGCGCGATCATCGGCATCTGCGCCACCTGCGCGCCACCCTGCATCGCCGCGAAGGCCGCCTGCACGCCGGTCTGCACCGCCTGCGCCATCAGCTGCTTGATCTGCGCGTCGGTCAGCCGCTCTTTCATGTCGAGTTCGCGAGCCTTGAGGTCGTGGCCGGCCAGCTTGACCTCCTGCGCCACACGTTCCTGCACCTGCTTCTCGATGTCCTCCGGCGAGGCCTGTTGCCCAGCGGCGCGCAGCGCCTCCACCAAGTCGCGCTTGAACGGCACGTCCATGAGGCTGGCCAGGAACGGCATCGCCGCGGCCTGGTACTGCGGTGGCAGGCTCTTGACTGCCTCGCTCATGGCGTTGAGCTGTTGGCCGCGGTAGCTCGAGCTGCTCGGCACATCCTCAAGCGCGACCTTCAGGCGCGTGCGTTGCAGGTCGTTGGACAGGTAAGCCACGCCCGTCTTTGGATCGGTCTCGGGCTTGTTGATGAGGATCGTGCGGTCGGGCGTGATGGCATCGCCCTCGATGACGATGGTGTGCGGCTCGCGGCCCATGTCCTCGACGACCATGGCCAGCAGCAATTCGCCGACCTGGGTGCGCGCGGCCTTGAAGTTGTCCATCAGGTGAGCGAGGCCTTGGTTCGCCTGCTCCACCTGCGTCTCTTCCTGCACGCCGCTCGTGGCGGTGCCGCGCCGGCCGGAGAAGGCAGAGGCAGCCGCCGGCGACACGCGCTCCAGCGCCATGCGCGCGTCATTGAGCATTTGCAGTTGCTGGTCGGTGAGCTGCACGTCCCGCTTCACCTCGAACCGGGCGCCCGGCTGCGCCATCTGGGCCGGGTCCAGCACGATGTCGGCGTTGCGACGACCCACCTGGCGGCGCAGCTGCTCGTCGGTCATGGCCACCGCGCCCTTGGTGCGCTCCACGCGATAGGCGGTCATGCCCCATGTCATCGCGGCCGTGCCGCTGTTGAGCCGGTCCTGCTGGAAGATCATGCCGCGCACCAAGCCGTATGGCACGCGCGTGCCGTCCTCGCGGTATCCCCAGAACGGCACGTAGGGGAAGTGCCGATGGGTGTACGGGCTGGGGCCGTCGTGCAGGCGATGCGGCCCGAGCCAGAAGCTGCGGCGCACGCGAGGGATGACAGCGTGCTGCGGCCGCACCAGACCACGGGCCAGCGAGTAGTTGTGCACCGGGTTCTCGGCGTCGTACTCCACCACGCGGCCGTCGGGCGATCGCAGCACCGTCACCTCCGCCCAGCGGCGGTACCAGACCTCTGCCACGCACATGTCCTTGCTGACCGGGTCGTACCAGTTGTGCTCGGCCACGGTCCAACCGCGCGCCGCGTCCCAGGCTCCACCCGTCAGGCCGGTCGAGCTGCCACCGTCCAGCGCCTCGGGCGACAGGTTCACCCACCAGGATTGACCATGTCGACCGCATTCGAGAATGAGCTGGCGATGCTGCGGGAACACCTTGGCGATGCGGCTCGGAGGCAACCAGCGTTCGCGCCGGACGTAGCGCGCATCGCTCAGGTCGTCCTCCTTGGCGTAGAAGTCCCAATGGATCTCGTTGCGGTGCACAGAGGAGCACCGGTACGGATACTTGAAGGGGTCCGATTCGCGCGAAACCTCCACCCAGCCGAGACCCACGGCCGCCTGGGGGCGGAAGGCCTTCGAGCACGCCTGGTCAGCCTTCGAGTGACGCTCTGCCTCGTTCAGTCGGAAGTTCAGAGCGTCGGCGACGTCCTGCCCGTCCGGCTGCCCGTTGGGGGAGACACGCCAGTCAGTGCGCACCGAGGCCTCGTAGCCCTGAATGGCCAGCAGCGCGGGCCCGATCAGGTCTTCCTTCGCCGGCGGGATGCCGAGGTCCTTCTGCGCGCGCAGCAGCTCGGTGTCGAGCTGGTTGCCGTCGGCATAGTCGAGCTCCTTGTCCGCCACCGCGCGCCACGGCGGCTGCTGCTCGATCTCGTAGATGAACTGGCGGTATTCCTCCAGGGTGAGTGCGCCATCGGCGTCCATCTCTTCCTCGATGCTCGGGGTGGTGGTGCTGTTGTTCATGTTCATTGGGTGCTCCTACGCGCGCCAGTCGGAGACCGGCGCTTCGACGTAGGCGGTGTTCTGGGTGAGGTTGGCCAACATGCCCAGCTCCTTGGCCTGGGCCCACTGGCGCAGCGCGTCCGCGCCTTCAGTGCAACCGTTGCTCTTGTCGGGCTGGTCGATGAAGCGGTTCTCGGAGGTGCTGTACTTCTTCTTGTAGCCCTGGATGCGCTCGATGCCCTGCTTCGTGCCATCGAGGTCGAAGAAGGCGCCCTTGATGTGCTTGCGCACAGAGTAGATGCCGGTCATCAGCTCGGTGACGCGCGGCACGATGAAGAAGGCCTGGCCGGGCATCAGGAGCTGCAGCTGCTCTCGGGTGCTGCGGTTGTAGTCGCCGAGCCGCTTGTGGTCGGCGTCATGGGGCAGGAAGTGGCCACCGTAGAGGTAGCCGCGCTCTTGGAGGTGCCGCGCATAGTGGCGCAGGTCCTCCTCGTGCTCCTCGTAGTAGCCGATGAAGCGGTCTTCGTTGCGCAGCATCTGCATGAACCAGATCGCCGTGCCGTCGCTGTTCCCGATGTCCCAGAAGGTGAACACGGGCAGGTCCAGCAGTGGCACCTGGCAAATGGCGCCGCGCTTGCGCAGCAGCACCATGTCTTTCGCGTAGTAGTGGCCGGCTGTGGACTGCTGGAAGGCCTCCTCGGGCGTCGAAGGGTACTCCTGCCACATCCGCTCCTCTTTGCCGGAGAAGTCGTTGCGCAGCTTTTCAACGTACCAGGCGCGCTGGCCCAGGTCGATCTTGACGTCGACCTTCGTCTCGAGCTCGTCGAAGTAGTCGTGCTGCTCGGGGCTGATCGGCACGCCGACCGGGTCGATCGAGTAGTTCGGGTCCTGCCACCAGGCGTAGAAGTGGAAGCGGTATTGGCTGGGCGTGAGCTTGCGCGCTCCTGCCACGAGTGCCTGCGCACGCTGGCATATCTCGTAGAACTCGCCCTCGGTGCCTTCGGCGGTGCTCTCGATGACCAGGATGCCGGACAGCGGCACGGCCTGGAAGGAACCGGTGACGACTTCGTTAGCCTTCGCGGGGAACTTGGCGCAGATCTTCCCGAACTCGGAGACGTGCAGGCGGTGGATGGTGCCGCCACGCACGCTGGTAGCCACGCGGATGCTGCTGTTGTTGTGGCCGAACAGCAGCTCCTTCGTGCTGGCGCGGGCGAGCGGGAAGCGCTGGCGGATCTCCTCGGGCAAGTGGTCGTACGCGAACACGACCTTGTCGCGGAAGATGGCTTCGGCCGTCTCGCGGTCCTGGGCGATCATGCCGCAGCGCTGGTTCCCGTTGAACAGGGCGTGGTCGAGCCAGAGGATGGCAATCAGCGTCGTAAAACCGAGCTGCCGGGCCTTGAGGATGGCGTTGCGGTGCCAGAGCCGCGTGATGAAGCGCCGCTGGGCCCGATTGGGCTTGAACGGCATGACGAAGGAATCGCCCTCGTCGATGACCTCGCCGTCATCGTTCTTGACCGGCTCGCCCTTGACGATGATCTGATACAGGCAACCGCTGAACAGGCGCCATTCGGGGTCGCGCAAGCAGCGTTCGAGCTCCGCCGCATTGGTAGGGAGGAGCTCGGCGTGCTTTGCGATGTGCGGCCCACGCTTGGGGCGACGCCGGTTGTCCCAGCGATGCCCGAGCTGCAAGTCGACCGCGCGGCCGGCCTCTACGTCCAGCGCGGTGTCGTCTTCATCGAGCGTGCCGGCGTCGGCCAGGCGCGCGGCCTGCTTAGCCTGGGCGGCCATCGTCGACATCCTCCCGCGGCATCAGACTGTTAGGGCCCGTTGGGGCTTCTGGCGTCTCCGGATCGTTGGCGACAGGCCGGAACCCGTTGCCGTTCCCGTTCGCAATGCTGTGCAGCAGCGCGGCCAGCGGATCGGTCTTCTGCTGGTTGTCCTTCTCGTACAGGCCCAGGTGCTTGAACAGCTTCTCCATCGCCGCGCCCTTGTCGTGCATGGCGATCTCGATGCCGAACTTGGTCATCTTGGCGCCGGCGTAGAGCGCGATCGCCCGGGGCGAGAGGCGCCGCGTGTCGGCCAGCACGGTGCGCGCGTGCCCATCACCGCCGCAGTCTGGGCAGGATGGATGCGGTGGCTTGAGCGGATCGAAGCCGATGCCGCCCTTCTCGTCGAAGTCGGCCAGGCTGCCAGCCTTCAGGGCGTGGTGCTCCTGGTCGTGATTGAACTCGCCGATGGTGCGTTGGAACTTGAAGCCCTCGCCCCAGCAATGCCGGCAGCAACCGACCTTCACCTGCACCAGTTCGCGCGGGTCGGCCAGCATGATGTTCCACGCTTCCGTCACCACGCGATCGGCATCGACCTGAGTGCGCTCCTGTTGCAGCTTCCGGGCGGCAGCAATCGCAGCCTGGATGTACGGTTTTGACAGGTTCTCGGACGCCATCTGCCGGGCGCTGTCAGGGCTGTAGCCGGCTCGGATGGCAGCCTGAGTCCCATTCAGGTCCACCAAGTACTCGTCGACGAAGCGCTGCTGCAGGTCAGTGACTACGAGCTGCGCAGGTTGGGATGCTGGTACTGGAACTACTCGGGCGGGTCGTGCTGGCTTCTTCTTCGTCACCTTAGCGGGCGGTGCCTTCTTGCGCGCAGGTGCGCTCGCGGCCTTCTTGGGGGCTGCGGGCTTGGTGGTGGTCTTCTTCGGTGCGGGTGCCTGCTTCTTGGCCGGCTTGCGAGTTGCCATGCGCGCGAGTGTTCCGGGCGACGGCTGGTGGGTCGAACCCTATAGGGGGACTGCAGAGCCTTCGCCCTAATCGCGATCTATTCGTTACGATGCTGTAACAACAATGGAGACAGCATGAAACTCACTTTTCGAGGCTGGCAGCGGGCCACCACTCTGCATAGCCATCCGGTTACACCAGTGCGAAAGGCCGCTGGAGGGGGAATCAGGACAGAGTCGAACAAGGCATTGATCTGGGACGATGCAACCTCGGCCTACGGCAAGGTCAACAATCTAACGCTCGGCGGCGCGTTCCTCGTGCACTTTCAGTTTGAACAGGCAGACCTCGAAGGTTGGCTCGCACAGTTTGCGAAGTCGAACCCGGAAGAAGCCCTTCGCCTGCTGGCCAAGGTTCAGGCCGAAGCTCTCATCCACCTTGCGAAGGCACCATCCGCGAAGGCCTAAGCCCAAAGAAAAACCCACCGGGCGAACCCGGTGGGCGAATCACCCGCAAGATAGCAGGCGAGGAGACAACTGTCCGGCGAAGGCGCCGGGTTCGATCCATCCGGCTGCGCGGTGAAGCGCTGGATCGTGCGGTTTTCATCCCACCCTGAAGCCCCTGGGATGCGCAAGGGGTAATCGTGGAGCGGCTTGCCCCCCACTCCGACGCCAGGGCTGACGCCATGTACCGGGGTTGGTTCCGGTTGCGGGGGACGGAATCGAACCGCCGACCTCTGGGTTATGAGCCCTGTGCTCTACCAGGCTGAGCTACACCGCGACCGAACTTTGCCCCGTTGGCCGCCTTGGCGCCCGCCCTACAGGGGGTCTCGAACAGCTGGGCTTGGTTCGGGTCGATGCGAACCTCAAGGGCGGCGACCTGGCGGCGCAGGCGCTTCACCTCCTCGCCGAGCTCGGCCGCCATGAGGGCGGTGTTGCGTCCCGTCTCGATGGCAGCGGCCTGCGCGGCGGCACCGGCCATGAGGTTGGCGAGCGCGCGGTCCTCGCGCGGCGTCAGTGTGAGCACCTCGTCGCCGATCTCGATCTTGACCATGCCGTCAGGCATCACGGTCTTCGACATCGGCCGGGCCGGCGGATGCTGCGGCGCCGGCACGTACACCCCGCGCTGCACGCGCAGGATGGCGCCGTCGTCGGCCAAGGTGCCCAGGCGGTCGTCGATCACGCTCAATTTCAGGCCCGTGAGTTCGGCGAGCGTCTCGCGGGTGACGATCTGCTCCTGGTTGTAGAGGTCTTGCACGGCCTCGAGCACCAGGGCGGTTGTGGATTTGCGGGCATCTGCCATTTGATTGTTCTCCTCGTTCAAAAATCGTGCGCTCGTCAGGTTGCGGCCGATGGCTTGATCGGATCAGCCTCTTTCAACGTCAAAGGGGGCAACGCCACCGACTCGAGCACGACGTTGAGCGCTCCTGTGACACGTGCCCAGTTGGTCGTGATGTTCTCGATGCCCTGCTTGGCCTGCTCTGGCGATGCATTCATCTGGAACTGGGAGGCCTGCAAAAGAGTTTGGTGCACGTTTGCCGCAAAGTAGGCATTGCTGAAGGCCTCGCGAGCCTGCGGTTCGAGGTAGAGGCAGTTCTTTTCCCACCATTCCTGGCACGCCATGACCTGCTTGCCGAGCTCCGGCCCGTGAGCCTGTTGCATCAACACGCGAAGCAACGCAAATGCCTCCTGGTGCGCCTGTAGACGACGATCAACCGCCGCCATGCGCAACTGGTTTCGGGCCTTCACGGCCTCGATCATTTCGGCCTGTTGCCGCTTGATCTCTTCGACCTGGCTGGTCAGGTCCGCGATGTCTTCCTTGTCAGCGAGGTTCTTTCCCTTTTGACCGAGGTAGCCGGACGCAAAGTGCTTGACCAGCAGGTAGGCGACGGCGGCAGCCACCAGCACTCCCACGCCGAAACCGGGCAACAGGCCCACCAGAAACTTGATCTCCTCAGGCGTCATCCCTGCTCTCCTTCAAATGGTCGAGCGCCCATTGTGCGGCGCGGCGTTCGCGTGGCGTGGCCGGCTGCATGCCAGCCACGATGTCTTGCCAGATGGCCACCATCCAGCGGTGAGCGGCGGCGAACCGCTCGATCTTCTCGGCGGCCGGGGCCGGGCCCTGGTCGAGCCAGGTATGGCATGCGAAGCACCCGTAGACGGTGTACTGGTCGTCCGCCTTGCGCGCGCCGGCCTTGCCGTGCACCGACCAGTTGCTGTGACACGCGACCGTGGTGGCGGTGTCGCCCGAGCACGTACCGGGCACCTGCAGCAGGCAGCGCTGGCCCTTGGCCATGTTCAACAGCGTGCGGTTCTCCTGCTTCACGGTCTTTGGCATTGCCCCGCGGAAGTCGGCATCGTTGATCGCGACCATGCTCACGATGCGGCCGGGCACAGGCTCCATTCGGACCAGCACAGTGACGCTCGGCTTTGTGGCAAGGTCCACCCCGATCAGCCTCGGCTGCCGGCGCTTGAAGGCAGTGCGTTCGAGCGGCGCGCTGCGCTTCATGGCATGACCCGATCGCACCAATGTCGCCAGAGGTCGCGGAAGATGGTGCCGCCAAGTACCTTGCACACCGCGTCGTACGGCGCGCGCATTTCGTGCGCGATAGTTGGCGCGGCCTGACCTTGCTCCCAGAAGCGGCGAAACACCTCGGCCGCCTGCTCGTGGGTGATGCCGCCTTCCAGCTGCGCCGCGGCCGGGCTCGGGAACAGAACAACCGTCACGGGCAAACCGCTCCGACGATTTCGCCCGTGTCCGGGTCGACCTGCATACGCTCCCACTGCTCGAAGCTGGCGGGGAACGTAACGCCCAGCTCGGTCGCGGCGAACGCGCTCACCCGGTCGATGAGCTGGCTGTAGCCCTTCACGCCCAGGTCCTCGCTGCTCACGCGCTCGCGGCGGCGCACCTTCTTGCCCGTGAGGGGATTCTTGGACGTGACTGTCTTGTGGCCCAGGTACTCGGCGCGAAAGTGTTCCTTCCAGACCGCCAGCGAGAACTGTGCGCCCTGCGGCCGCGCCTGGGCCGCGATGCTCTTCAGCACCACGCCGTGGTAGTACTTCCGCTGCCGGTCGGTCTTCGCGTCCTCGTGCAGGCGGATCTCAATCTCCAGGCGCCGGCCCGCGGCCCACTGCTCCTTGCACCACGGCGCGACACGTTCGAGGAAACTGGTGCGGGCCCGCTCCTGGTCGGGCCAAACGACATTGAGGGCGAGGTCGGTCATCGAGAGGTTCTCCGGTATGGCCACGCCACCATTGCAGCGTCGCGTTCGTGTTGGTTGCTGCGCGCGGACCAGCGGGTCACGAGCGCAAAGGCCTTCGCATCCAGCTTGGCGCCCTTGGTGGTTGGGCTGATGCCGTGTGCGGGAATGCCGAGGTCAGCGCAGATGGCAGTGATGAGGCTGCACCAGGCATCCACCTGGCCCAGCGAGCGGGCGGTGGCCAGCGCCGCGCCGTAGTCCTTCTTCGTGCGCGCGTTCCAGGCACGTCGCTCGAGCCGGCTGTCCTCGAACACCACGCGCGCCGGCATGTAGTGGCGCAGGTTGTGCTCGATGGAATGAGGCGTGATGGTCTTTAGGAACGTGATGGCGCCACCGTCGAAGGCGGCCAGCCCGGTGCTCGCGCCGGGGTCGATGCCGAGGATGTGGACCGTCACAGCAACGCTCCTTGCGGCGAGCTGCGCAAAGCTTCCATGCGCGCGGCCGCGGTCTTGACCGCGTCGTGCCCGTCCTTCCACTCCTCGCCCCAGATGGTTCGCAGCGCCGTCTTGTACTCGTCGCGCAGCGTGCCATCCTTGCGGGAGCGCCAGTACTCTGGCCCGTTGGCGATGCCGCGGGCGAGGCATTCGCGGCAGTTGGCGGTGTAGCCCGGCCAGTCAGCGCGCACGGCCGCGCGGGCACAGTTCGAGCACGTCATGCGCGGCGCCTTTCCGCATCGTTGGCGGCTTCAAGGCCTGTAAAAGGCGTGGCGCGGTAGTTGCGCCAGCGATCGCCAGACCGCACTGCCTGTACCGTGGCCTGGCTCACGTCCATCTCCCGCGCGAGACACCGGGTGCTCTTCTCGCTCGTGAGGATCAGGGCGACTCTCTCGTCGGTGAGCTTCCCCGTGGCCTTGCGCTTCGCTGCCGCAATGGCGTTCCGATGCAGCAGCGTCTTGGGCTTGCCCTTCAGCTTCACGCCGCGGTTGGCGCGCTGCATGTGCTCGAACAGCACGCAGTCGTCCGGATTTGCACAGGTCATCGTGATCGTGGTGGAGCGGTCGAGCTTCCGTTGCCTGACTCCCCAGATGCGCCGGCGCACGGAGCGCTCGGTGCCTGCCCAGGCGGCGTACATGGCGGGGCCCCGTTCGGGGTCGATGCGTCCAATCCACAACATGCAGCCGTCGACCGCACGGCAGCGGCCGTAGATCTCGTCCAGCTGCTCCTGCTTCGACGGGCGCCATCCCGCCGCCGCAATGTGTCGGCTGCCACCAAAGCGCACGAACATCACGGCACCACTGGCCAGCAGTTGGTCGATGATCGGGTGCAGCAAGCGGCGTGCGGTCTTGGTTCTTGCCAGGTCGCTCCAGCGAACCGGCGCTTCCCGGATGCAGGCGAAAACCTCGTCCAGGTCGAATTTGGTGATGGGGCGGCGCGTGTTCATGCCGGTTCAGGCTCCTGGGTTGGAATAAAGGCGCCGTCGTTCGCCGGCACCAGTGCTGCGAAGTGCTCGGCGCACACCGCAAGGCGGCTCTGCTGCACGGCGCTATATCGGTTGAAGGCATCGACTGCCGCACCGGAAAGCAGGCCGCGTTGATGCAGCGAACGCTCCATGCAGGCAATCGCGTGCAGTTGCCGCTGCGCGGACACGGCAACGCCAGCAATGGCAAGTGCTTTGGTCATGCGGGGACTCCTTGTCGTTGTTCCACCGCGCGGCGGATGCGGGCGGTGTATTGCGGGAAGGTCTCGCGATCGACGCTCAGGTCGTGCTCGTTCCATCGGCCCAGGCCAAGCTCTTCGCCCTTCGCTTCGATGGTCGAACGGTTCTCGTCCCATGGCTTCTCCGGCATGCCCACGCCCGATGCGATGGCAGCCGCCTCGCCAAGCTGGCGCTTCACGATGCCCAGCAGGTAGGCGAAGCCCTTGGGCGGGGTGGACTTGGCGCAGATGTCGGCGGCGGCTTCGAACGTTTCGACCGGCACGCCCTTCGCGATGAGCGCGTTGAGCTCCGGGTTCGACGGGTTCACGTCGGCCACCTTGCGAGCCTTGATCGCGCGGCAGACCTCTCCCGCTTTCGTTGGGCTTTGCCCATCACCCCCCACCGATCCGCCCGTAGTTCGGGCATGGTGGTGGTTTCCTTCTTTACCAGTACTGGTTCCGGTTCCGGTTCCGGTGTCGTCTCTCCCGGCGTCCTTCCGGGTGTCGTCCTGCTGGTGTCCATCGTCTGTCCCACGGGACAGACCTGTCCTTTCCGCCTCCTTCCGTTGGCGGTACTCAGCCTTCCGGCGGCGCTCCGCCTCGCGGGCGGCCAGCATCTCCAGGACGCGCTTCGTCACCGTGTCGTGATACAGGCGGCCGTCCTCGGCCTCCCACCAGCCACGCATGAGCTTGGAGCGCACCTTGGCGAAGGTCTTCATGGGCATGCCGATGCGCACGGCGATGAGTTCGTCTTCGTTGGGAAGGGAGCCGCACGGCTCTTGGCGCCAGGACGAAAGCCACAGCATGAGCAGCCACGGCTTCACGTCGGATGGCGCGAGCGCCCACGTGTCTGACTGTTCGATGCGCTCGTGGTCCAGCTCGAAGCGCCAGCCCTTCGCACGGGTGTCCGCGGGGTATGGAACTGGTCTCATCACGTCAGTCCCCGCAGTAGCACGCCAGGGCTTCCTGGTCGTGGTCGAACATTTCGTCCTGGCGGTCAGCGTAGACGGCGATTTGCGAATAGGTCGGCCCGTCCTTGCAGAAGATGGCGCCGTCTCCCCGAGCTTCCACCAGCAACGGCTCGCCCCGTTCATCGAGGAAGCCAGACTCCACCATTCGCGGAGCGATGGTCTTGACCGCATCGCGTTCGATGCGGGCCCACCACGTCAGGCGCGGCCGCGGCGCCGGTTCTGCGCGCGCCAGGCTCAGCCGCTGCGCCGGCGGCTTGAGGAAGCAGTAGTCGCAGTTGCCCTCCAGGGTGCGGCCGTTGTAGCGAACCAACTCCAATTTGAAAGGTTGCTGCGCCCAAAACGCATCGACCTTCTGATAAGACACCCCCTCCTCGGCCAGCGGCATGCACATCGTCTCCTTCGACGACTCGGTGCTTCGACCACGTGCGCGGATCTTCGAGACGCGCACCGGCTCGTCAGCGCGAATGCCGATGAACTGGTCCCATCCATCCTCCATGTCATGCCAGCCGAGCGTCCGCAGGTAGCGGTGCATCGTGCGAATCTTCAGTTCGGAGGTGCAGAAACGCGTTACGGGGTTCGGCAGGTAGTTGCGCTTTCGGATCAGCGCTTCAAAGGGCTCTCCATCTCGGCTCGCTGTGTCGAAATCGACGCGTGCAAAGCCCTCCTCGCTGTCGCGCCACTCCAGCCAAACGATAGCTATGGCCCAGCGCTGGGCGCACTCGCGCACGAAGACCAACGTTTGTTCGGCTTCGCGCCCGGTGTTGGCAAAGCACACGATCAACCAACGGCCGATGTCTTCGGGTGTGTTGGCCTGCAGCGTGCGCCAGAGCATGTAGCCGCTCGTGCTCCCGCCGGAGAAACTCAGGCAGGTGGGGCCAGTCAATTTGAACGGGTCGCGGGTCAATGAGCCTCCACGCACGGGCGTGTCTCCGGGAAAAGTGGGGCCTGATCGGGCTGCGGAACGCGCAGCAACTTCTGGCGCTTGTTGGTCTTGGGGTCGATACGGAATCCGCGCTCTTCAAGCCGGCCCGCCGCCAGCAGGGAATCGACGCGGCCGCACACGCCGTTTATCGGCATGCGGGCCTTCTGGCTGATCTGCTGGCGGCTCAGCGACACGCCGGGACGGAACAGGCGCATGACCTGCTGCTCCTTTGGCGAGAGGTAGAGCGCCGGCGACAAGGAGCGGTAGGCTTCGGCAGAGGTTTCGGAAACGCTCATGCAGCCTCCAAACGAAGCGACGCCTGCCGCAGGCGCTCGGCCTGCAGGGAGTCGTTCGCCGCGTTGAGCTCGATGCCGATGAAGTTGCGCCCGAGCTGCTGAGCAACCTGTCCGGTGGTCCCGCTGCCGAAGAACGGATCCAGCACGATGCCGCCACCGGGCGCGCCGGCCAGGATGCAGGGCTCGATCAGAGCGGGCGGGAATGTCGCGAAATGGGCGCCCTTGTACGGCGCCGTGGCTACGGTCCAGACGCTACGCTTGTGTCGTTCGCCGAAGTAGTCAATGTCTTCGCGTCCTGGGCGGGCTTGCGGCTTCTGACCATGCTCCCCGTCGCTGTACTTGGTCTCGCGGGCGAAGCTGTTGCGCTTGGATCGCGCTCGGTCGGCATAGGCATTGAGGCCGGATCTCGTGCGCAGACGTTCATCGCCGTCGCCGTAGGCAATCGCTCCCTTGACGGGATTGACGTTGCCCGGCACCTGGCCCGTGCCCTGTTCCTTGATGGCCTCGTGATCGAAGTGATACCGCTCCGACTTCGAGAGCAGAAAGACGTACTCGTGAGCCTTCGTGCATCGATCCTTGATCGACTCTGGCATGGGATTGGGCTTGTGCCAAATGATGTCCTGGCGCAGCCACCAGCCAGCGTCCTGCAGCGCAAAGGCGAGACGCCACGGCTGCCCGATCAGGTCTTTGGACTTGAGACCGTCACCAGGCATTCGACGCGGCGGGTTCTCCCATCCAGCGCCGGGCTGTGGCTCGCCGCGGCTGTTGGTTGCCGGTGTAGCCTTTCCTCGGCCGTGGTTGGAAAGGCTGGATGCAGCGTAGCTGTCACCCATGTTCACCCACATGGTCCCGTCGTCGCGCAGCACCTGGCGCGCGAGGTCGAACACCTCAACCATGCCCACAATGAACTCGCCGATGGTCGGCTCGGCGCCGATTTCAAACGCCTTGTCGGGATGCTCGGCCGGCAGGTAGGAGCGCAGGCCCCAGTAGGGCGGCGAGGTCACGATGGTGTGCACCTGCACGCCGTCCGCAATCATGCGGCGCAGCACAGCGCGCACGTCACCGAAGTGGCAGCGGTTGAGCCAGTCCATCAGTGGTGCCCTCCCCGCTGCGCGAATTCGGGGCCCTCAAAAGGCCCTGTCAGTTTGCGCATCGCGTCGGTACGCTCGCCGTCATGAATCAACTTCTCCGCAACCATTTGTCGCCACGTCTTGCCGTAGCAGGTCAGGTAAATGAAGTCGCGCAGCAGCGTGGCCGTGTCGGTGTTGCTCAAAGCGCAGTGACGACGGAATACCTCGTCAGTCGTCTGGTCAACCTTGGTCTTCAGGTCCTCGGTCAGCTTTCCGAGTGGCCCGGCGATGCCGCGGGCGAAGGCCGGCTCTTGGTCTTGGTCGATGGTGGACATCTCGAACTCGTGGTGGGGGTGAAGTGGTCAGCCGATCGGCTGCTGGTCGGCAAGGCGGGCAACGAACACGTCGCGGAAGACGGTGTGGCGCCATGTGCCCTCGGGGAAAGGATTCGCCAGGGGGAGCTCTTCCCCCCGCTCGGCGGCCTGCCCAGCGAGGTCGGCGACCTCTTCGTGGCTCAATGAGGAGAGAGGTTTGACGTGCATCAGACGGCCTCCTCAGCATTGGCTTTCGCGGCGAAATCGAGGACGGGGCGCCCCTCAGGGTTGGGCCAGGTCGAATCAGGTATGCGGCGCCAGGGTTCGTTCGGGTTCAGCGTCTCGCAGGTCACCACGCCGCTAGTAGCCCGCTCGATGGGCGGGCACCTCTCGGCGGGGACTGGCCGCGCGTCCGATGCCCACTGGGAGATCAAAACAGGCGAGACACCGATTTCGCGGCTGAGCCGGGAAGCGGCGCCCCGGCCGGCGCCGGAGAGGTATGTTTTCAGGTCCATAGCCTCGAATTTAGCGTTACGCAAAACACTCGTCAATAGCGAAACGCGCATATACGCTTTTTGCGTTTTGCTATCGAATCCCGCCCATGAAAGACATTGACGAGATCAGGCGAGAGAACCTGCGATTGATCGAGCAGGAACGGGGCGGGCCAGCAGAAGCGGCCCGCGCCGTCAACATGTCAGCCGCTCAGTTCGCAAACTTGCGGGATGGAGCGAAGGACTCAAAGACAGGCAAGCCGCGCGGAATGCGAAAAGAAACCGCGCGTCGCATCGAAGAGGCGGCTGAAAAGCCCGAAGGCTGGCTGGATCAGGAACACCATCCCTCGACGGCCCCACCGCCACCTTCACTCGCGCCGAGCGCGAGCGGCGACGAGGTCGTCATCGCCCAGTACGCAGTGGGCGGCGGCATGGACACGCGTGGCAAGCTGCTTCTGGAAGCAGAGCCGCCGGGCATCATCAAGAGTTGGCGCGTAGATCGCGAATGGTTGCAGCTCAACGTCAGGTCGTATACCAGCCTCGCAAACCTGTGCATCGTCACCGGGTTCGGCCCCTCGATGAAGGGAATGTTCAATCCAGGCGACCCGCTGCTGATGGACCGCGGAGTGAACCGCGTCGATCACGAAGGCGTCTACTTCTTCCGAGTTGGTGATGAGGGCTACATCAAGAGCCTTCAGCGCGTGCCCGAGTTCAACGGCCCTGGCTTCGTCCTGCGCGTGATCTCGAAGAACAAGGACGACTTCCCGCCCTACGACATCTCGCCCAAAAACCCGCATTTGCACATCATCGGGAAGATCCTGACGGTCTGGAAGAGCGAGCAATACTGACCACTCGAAGGAAACCATGCCAGGCGTTGAACCATGCCCTCTCTGCAACCGGCCCGCGAGCTACACCGAAATGCGGCACCCCGCCAAAGGGAAGCGCTTCGATTGCGTTGAATGCACTCAGTTCGCCATCGATGAAGTAGCCGACACAGCGATCATGGAAATGGTCGAAATCAGCCGCAGCGAATTCAAGGCAAAAGCCAGCAGGCATGCAAAAGAGTCCGGGCCGAACCGGCTCTGGGTGCTTCGTGGCCCGAAATCGGATGAGCTAGGAGGCGACGGGCATGGCGTCGCCCGCACCACCATTGTGGGAGAGTGGATCCCCCGGTGACTTGAGCGGTACTGCATCAGCTTCGACGATGCGAAGCCCACTTTCTCCGCTGAGAACAATCTGGCGGCCCGCAGTAATCTGAGAACCCTGCCGCACCCGCCACTGCGCAAGCTGCAGACCGTTCGCTATGGACAGACGCCCATTCCCAAAGCCCGTGGCCAAGCCACTGGCATAGACCTTGAAGACCTTGCCCGCCTCTGCGTCGACGCCGATCCACACCGGCAGGTGATCGCTTCCATCGCCGACCTCCAAACCCTCGGGATCGAGGGAGCACAGGAACTCCTGCGCGCGTTCTGACAGATCCATAAGCACTCCTAGGCCCGCCGTGCGCGGGCTTTTTTGCGTTCGCCGACATGGCGCGGCCGAAGTATCGCAAATTCTTTCGCGTTTCGCTATTGACACCCATTTTGCGTTTCGCTAAATTACTTCTCACGGCCACCAATCGGCCTACGAGGAGCGCAAATGCACAACAACCCAGGACGAACTGCCCACGCCCTGCCGGCCGCGGTATCGCCGCCTGCCGCCGACTTCACTGAAGAGCAACTGATCGCTTTCGACCGCGCCTATGCGCTCGCCAAGGGCACCGGCGCACTGGACCAGCTGCAGGTCGCGTCTGCCCTGAGCCTCGAGCTCTCCCACAACCGCTCGGCGAGGCTGGCATGAAGGCAGTCTTGCAAGCTCAACTGCTGGAAATCCAGCGCCAGATCGCCGCCATGCGGCGCCGTTACGCCGAGGTGCGCCGCGAGCGCGCCATGGCTCCCCTTGAATGGTGCGCGGCATGAGCACCGTGCAGCACACGCCGCGGCCATGGGTGTCCTACAACTCGTTGACGGACTCCCACGATACGCCCGATGGCACGCACGTTGACGCCATGCTGGTCGACGGCGCTAGCTGCATGGCTGACGTGCTTTGCATCGCCCTCTATCGGGAACAGCAGCGCACCGCCATCGCCAAGGGAGACGCCCAGAAGCCGCCCGGCTACTCCTTCCCTCTTGTCCCCGCGCCGGCTGGCCAGCCCACGTTGGTGGGCACCGTGCACGCAGACGACCACAGTCCCGGCCGCCTCCCTCGCTCGCTCGAGGACGCCTTCGGGCCCGGGCAGCGCTCCAGCACCGCCCGCCTCTTCGTCGAAGTGCCGCGCCGCCAACAGGTTGAAGAAGCGGCGGTGATCGCCGCATCCGCCCTGGCCGGCCTCTTCGTCATCACCCTCCTCATCTACGAAAGGATCGCATCGTGAGCGTTCGCCTCGTCCACCCTCCGCGCCCGCAGGCCGGTACAACCGCCGCGCCGACCGGCTTCCCGCCAGCAGCCAACGACGAATCCATCGGCGGTCTATGGTTCCCGTCGACCGGCCGCGACAACCTTATCGTCCTCGCCCTGGTATTGCTGCTCATCCTGCCCGCCGCGTTGCTCGCCATGTACGGCGAGGGCCCGCGCGAATCCTGGTTCGCTCTCTGGGGCACCGCAAAGTGACAGCCGCACTCGCCCGCCCAGAGCCGGAGGTTCTCGCGCCGCAAGCGCATGTGGTCCTCCCGCCGCGCAACGAGATTGCGACGGTCATGCACGCCATCACGGCGGCGGCCAACGACCCGAACGTCGACATCGACAAGATGGAGCGGCTGTTGAGCATGCACGAACGCATGCACGCCCGCGCCAACGAGCAGAAGTTCAACGCGGCGATGACAAAGGCCCAGGCCGCCATGGGTCCAATTTCGGCTGACGCGGTCAATCCGCAGACCCGCAGCACTTACGCCAGCTACGCGCAGCTCAACCGCGCCCTGCGCCCGATCTACACGAAGAACGGCTTCGCGCTCAGCTTCGACACCGCCACCAGCGACCAGGCGGGCCACGTCCGAATCCTCTGCTACGTCTCGCACGCGGCCGGCCACATGCGCACCTACAAGTGCGACATGCCCGCCGACGGCAAGGGCGCCAAGGGCGGCGACGTGATGACCAAAACCCACGCCTTCGGCTCGGCCATGACTTATGGCCAGCGCTACCTGCTGAAGCTGATCTTCAACGTGGCCATCGGGGAGAACGACGACGACGGCAACGGGGCCGGCCCCGGCCCCAACGACCCGCGGCAGGTCAGTGATGCGGATCGCCTCGCCGATTCGCTGTTCCATCGCCTCCAGGGCACCAAGACCGATGGCGAAGCCGCGTCGCTGTGGGCAGAAGGTTGCATCGCGTTGGCGGATACGAAGCGCCGCGACCTCTACACCGAGTTCAAGGACGCAGTCATCGCCCACCGCCGGAAGCTGAAGGCAGGAGGTCGCCCCTCGTGATCCTGCTGAACTACACCCAGGGCAGCGAAGACTGGCTGCGGGCACGCTGTGGCGTGGCCACGGCCTCCCGTTTCAGCGAGGCGCGCGAGAAGGTGGGCGGCCTGACCGACCAGCAGCGCCTCTATGTCGAAGCGCTGCAGCTGGGCATGGATGAGCCTGATGCGCGCGCCAAGGCCGGTTACAAGACCAAGCCGGTGGCGGGCGCCATCGCCAAGGCGCTGAACGGCGAGCCGACGGAAGAGCCCGGCGCCGCGGCGATCAAGTACGCCTGGCTCGTGGCCTTCGAAACGATCAGCCGCGAACCGCTCGACGACACATTCGTCACGTACGCAATGCGCCGCGGGCGGGATCTCGAACCCAGGGCGCGCATGGTCTACGAGAAGCGTACGGGCGCGCTGGTTGAGGAGGTCAGCCTGATCCTGACCGATGACGAGCGGTTCGGGTACTCGTCCGACGGCCTGATCGACGACGAAGGCATGGTCGAAATCAAATGCCCGTTCTCGTGCGACAAGCTGGGGCAGGTCTGGGCCAGCCCCGAAACGGCGCACCTCGAATACATCGACCAGATCAACGGCGGGCTCTGGATCACGGGGCGCCAGTGGTGCGACCTGGTGGTCTATTGCCCATGGCTCGAACCGGTCGGCAAA
Organism: Variovorax sp. 3319; assembly: GCF_031456585.1. NCBI lineage: Bacteria > Pseudomonadati > Pseudomonadota > Betaproteobacteria > Burkholderiales > Comamonadaceae > Variovorax > Variovorax sp. 3319. The sequence continues at coordinate 77,398 of NZ_JAVDUZ010000005.1, read as the reverse complement.
GACCTGTTCGTTAAGCGCATCTACCGCAATGAGGAGGCCATCGCCGCCCTTGAAGCCGACCTGATCGGCTTCATGCGGCTGGTGGACAGCCACCTCGAGGTGCTGCGCACGCCCGCAAAGATGTCCGGAGCTCCCAAGGTCGCGCCGGCAGATGCACCCGCGGCACCCGCAGCGAGCGCTGCGCCAGCTCCGGCGCCCGCACCCACGTTCTCCCTCTTCCCCGAGCCCACCGCGCCCGCACGCGGCCATGCAGTTGTCGACAACCCCTTTTGAGAGGCCCTATGTCCGAGGTATCCACCCCCACCCCCAACGAAGTAGCCGTCAAGCCGCACTCCATCGCCCAGGCGGCCCTGGCTCTCTTCTCCCCACTGGAGACCGATGTCACCACGCTGGCAGATCGCCACCGCAACGTCGTCTTCGACATGAGCACGCCCAAGGGCTTCAAGGCCGCCAAGGACGCGCGCCTGGAGCTGCGCGAGTCCGGTCGGTTCGCGGTTCAGCGCCTGCGCGACAAGACGAAGGACCAGCTCAACGACTGCAAGAAGGTCATCGAAGACGAGGCCACGCGCTTGATCGAAATCGTGGAGCCCGTCGAAACCTTCATCGACGGCCAGATCAAGGCGCACGAGAAGAAGCTGGCCGAGGAGAAGGCCGAGCGCGAGCGCATCGAAGCCGAGCGCAAGCAGAAGCACCTGGACGCCATCGCCAAGATCGAGGGCTACGTCGTCATGGCCGAGGGGCTGCCCATCGAACGCATCGAAGCCGGGTTGGCCTACGTGCGGGAAATCGACGTGAGCGCGGAAGTCTTCGCGGACTTCGCAGTGCGCGCCTCGGCACAGAAGGACGCGACCATCCGCGCGCTGGAAAAGATGATCGCCGAAGCGCGCGAGCGCGCCGCAGCAGAGGCGCTGCGCCTGGAGAACGAACGGCTGCAGGCCCAACTCGACGAACTGAAGCGCCAGCAGCCCGCCGCGGCGCCGGCAGCAGAGCCGACCGACGCGCCAGCCGATCAGGTCGAAGAGCAGCGCCAAGAGGCCGAGCCGGTGCGCCCGCGGCCGACGCTGGCCAGCTACTCGGCCGGTCGCGCGATGCGCGATCCTGTTGCCGCGCCAGCCCCAGTCCAGCAGCCGCTTCCCGTCGCGCCTGCGGCAAACGAATCCGCCGCCGTGACCACTCCCACGCTCCGCATCGGCGACATCGCCGCGCGCCTCGGCTGGACCATGACCGCCGAGCAGCTGCGCATTCTCGGCATCGAGCCCGCAGCCCGCGAGCGCGGCGCCACGCTCTATCACGAGCACCAGTTCCCGCAAATCTGCGACGCCATCGCGCGCCGCGCCGCCGAGGCGAAGGCCGCGCATATGCAGCCGCTGGCGGCCTGATCCATTACCGACAGGAGCACCCATGTCCAAGCCCTCTTCCGTCTCCCCGGCTCCCATCGGCGAGGCCGAGCTCATCGTTATCGCGATGCAGCCGGTGAAGTCGAACCAGTTGGCCTCCATCGGCTACGACGCTGCGAGCAAGACCCTCGCCGCGACCTTCACGCGCGGGCCCGGCACCGTCTACCAGTACCAGAACGTCGAGCCGCAGCTGCACGCCGACTTCCTCGCCGCCGAGTCCATCGGCACTTTCTTCGGCCAGCGCATCAAGTCGCTGCCGTTTAAAAAGTTCGCGGCGACGCAGGCGGCCTGACCATGCACGCGATTTCCGAAAAGAAGCGCGCTCGGCGGCTCGGCATGCTGCGCCGCCGCGCAGCGCACCTGCAGCGCCGGATCGAGGCAGCTGTGGAGAAGCGGCTGAGCTACGACGAGGCCGAACTCACGGCGCTCCGCTGGGCGCTGGCCGAGCTCGATCCGCAGCCTCAAGCGATCGGCGGTGCCGCGTGAACCGGCACATAGCTCGAGTGTTCCTGGCGCAGGCGCGACGCGTGAATGGCCGGGAGAGGTCAGCCGGGGCTCACCTTGAGCTCAAAGCTGTCGGGCCTTTGGTGCAGGACCATACCTCCTGCACCGACGAGCGTGCTGTATGGAAGTTCAGCTCCATGCTGAGCCAAAGCAGCACCGACAACCCGCTCGCATTCAACGAACTCGCGGAGCGACAACTCAATCGCGTCGATCCTCGCATTGGCACTATGTGCAGCCGCGATCTTCTCGGACAAGCGCTCTCGCTCTTGTACTGCGCGGCTTTTAATCATCGCCACCCAGACATCAGGGATTTCAAGAAGCGGTACCTCGGCGAGGACGTCGCACTGGGCTTGGAAACCCTCAAACGTTCTTGTGAACAATTGAATGTCAGCTACTTGGAGCCTGGCTACTTTCAGCGCCTGGATGCACCCGAGGTTGGCGACCGCGATCAGCTTCAGCTTTCGGACGTCATCTGCACGCTGGAACTCCAATGTGGCAACCCGAGCCTTTCGGACCTGGTACCAAACGGCGTAGGCTCCAGCGAGGATGGCGATCACGGCTCCAATCGCCTGCACCCAGCCCGACCACTCCGCTTTGGTCATGCACAGCGGCCACCAATCGATCCAGAGAAAGCAGTACTCGGGCGCAGACATTTCGGTTCTCCTCGTTTGGCGCGCATCCTATCGCGCGCCGCAGCTGCTGCCTCAATCCTCCAGGTCGAACTGCATCTGCAGCGTGCGGATGATCTGCGCGATGTCTGCGCGGTGCGTGCCTCGGTCGCTGACAACGCGAACGGTCCAGTTGGGCCCGCCTTCCTCCGCTGGGATTCCGATCACCCCGCCACGGTGCACGTCGGTCTGCTGACCTCGAAGGCCTGGCAGCGCCTCGATGCGCATGACCAACATCTGCTTCAGCTGCGCGGCGGTACGGGTCGGCTTGGCCATTTATTGCTCGTTGGCAAAGGCGAGCAACTCGGCACGCGCCGACTCGAGGTATCTCAAGCCCAAGACCAAGTTTTGTCTTGTGCTGAGATAGTGACCCAAGAGGTTTTTTTCGTTGAGCGTGGTGAGTGTGGGTGCAGAAACGACGTAGTCGAGGAGGAGGATCACCTTCTTCAACGCCGCCACTCCGTTGGCCATGGTCGCGGCTGCATTCGGGACCGCGCCCGCCAAAAGCAGCATTTGCTGTTCCGTAGGCAACTCAGCCTTGGCGAAGAGAATTTGAAAGTGGCGCGCTCGCTCAACTGCCGTTGGGTGACCCGGAAGCGTGTGTTCGGCGAGCATTGCTGTAGCCGTGGCAATCAGCGTATGCACCTTCGAATCGGTGGATGCTCCGACCACCATTACGGTAGCGCGAGCGGTCCTTTGCGCTTCTTTCTTGTCGGCATGCCGCTGCCATGCAGCGATTCCGACGGCAGCCAATATTGCTGCAACAGACCCCACCGCTTGTACCCAAGCTGGAGCGTCTGCCCTTTCGCTCCAGTGGCCAATTGCCGCCCAGCCTGGATAGATCGCCAGCGCCAACCCACCGAACAGGCATGCGAGCACGGTCGCGCCGATCGACGCGCCGGTCGTTCCCAGTTCCCTCTTCATCTCTTCGTCCTCCAGAGGATCTGAGTATGCAACTTCTCGACACCTCCCCCCGGCGCATCCAAGCCAACGAGTATCAGCCGATTCAGATGCCGGCAACCACTGCGGTAGAGCGGCCGATCTTGTTCTCCGCACACATGGTGCGCGCGCTGCTCGACGGCAGCAAGACGCAGACGCGGCGTGTGGTGAAGCCGCAGCCGGTAGAGCACCCCGCTTTCGCCGGCGGCGCCTTCATCCAGCACAAGCGGCTCGGCGAGATCGGTATCGGTGCGCTGGTGCCGGAGGTGATGCCCTACGGCGGCATCGGGGACAGGCTATGGGTGCGCGAGTCATGGCAAGGCCCGCTCGTCGACGGCGACACCTTTGAACGGAGCGGAGGCAGCATGTTGGCGTTCCAGAAGCCGGAGTACTGCCGCTACGCTGCCGACGGCGGACCGCGGCCCGAGTACCTAGACGCCGACGATCGGCCGCGGCAGGGCTGGAAGCCGGGCATTCACATGTTCCGCTGGGCCAGCCGCATCACGCTCGAAATCACCGGCGTGCGCGTCGAGCGCCTGCAGGACATCAGCGAAGCGGACGCAAAGGCCGAAGGCTGCGACTGCCTGACGTGGGACGGGGAGCCTGGCCCGGCCGATCTGTTCGATTGGCCCCTGAAGACCGTTAACCGCCCTTGGGCAAACGGATACGCGCTCCTGTGGGAATCGATCAACGGCGACGGCACCTGGGCCGCGAATCCCTGGGTATGGGTGATCGAGTTCCGGAGGTTGCCGTGACTGCGCCACACGAGCCCATCACCCCTTGGAATCCATCGCGCCGCGCCACCGCGCGCGTGAAAAACCCGCTGCCGGTACCGGACTGCTGCCCGACTTGCGGCTCCAAAGTCTGGATCGGCTCGAACGCCACCATCTACGGCGGCCGCGAGTATGGCGAGTGGCCCTGGGCCCTGATGTGCACAGGCTGCGACTCCTACGTCGGCCTGCACCCGTTCACCGGCATTCCGCTCGGCACCTTGGCCACGCCCGAGATCCGCGCGGCCCGGAAGGAGGCGAAAGCAGCCTTCAACCCGCTGTGGGAAGGCGACGGTGCGCAGATGACCCGCACGGCCGCCTACGGCTGGCTCGCGGCCGCGCTGGGCATCGAGAACGTCGCGGAATGCCATATCGGGTGGTTCGGCGTCGACCAGTGCCGCGCCGTCCTTGCGGCCATCAAAGCCCGCGGCGCCGCGCCGGCACACCGCCACACCTGCCACTGGCCCGGCTGCTCACGAGCGGTTCCGCCCGCCATGTGGGGCTGCAGCCCGCACTGGTTCACGCTGCCGAAGGCGCTGCGCGACGACATCTGGCGGACCTACCGGCCCGGCCAAGAGATCACGAAAACCCCCAGCGAAGCCTATGTCGCCGCCGCTCGCGCTGTGCAGCAGTGGATCGCCCATCACCAGAAGGAAAAAGCAGCATGACGCATACCTCCGCCCTCTTGGAAATCAGCCCGGCCGCGCACGCAGAAATCGCGCAGTTGCTGCGCGCAGCAGGCTACGACCACGCGATCTATCACGGTCAGCTCGACATGAAGGGCCTCGCGCTAATCGCCGCAACACCGGACGTCTCGAGCGAAGCGCTTCGTGAAGTCGGCCGGGCATGGGCGCGTACCCATGGTCACGAGTATCCAGGTGAGAGCGCGGACGCCTACGTGGAAGGCCACCGCGCCGCCCTCACCCAGCCCACCACCGTGCAGCGGGCAGAGCCGGAAGGCTGGCGCGAAGCGCTCCAGTTCTACGCCGACCGCAGCCACTTCAACATCGCCGAAGAAGACGCGTGGGACACCGTGAGCGGCGAGCCGTCGAACTTCTGGTGCGACGAGGCCGGCACCGCCACCGTTGAAGACGGCACCGTAGCGGCCATGGCCCTGCGCGGAACCCCTTTGCGCGATGAGGAAGAAGCCCCTCCCGCAGGCGATAGCGTCGATGCGCCCGTGCAGCAGGCGGCGGCGATGAACGCGGCGTGGAAGTTCAACGCTCTCTATGCTGACACCGAGGTGCGCGCTGTCACCGACGACAGGCTGCTCGCAGTCATCCATGCCGGCAGCGAGCAGCGCCGCATCGTCGCAGCGCTCAAGGGCGAGCAGCCGTTTCAGAAGCGCGTGCAGCCTTGGCTGCTGGCATGCTTCGGCGAAATGATTGCCGGCGACCGCGAGGAGCGAAATCACCGGTTCATCGAAGAGGCGCTCGAGCTGGTGCAGGCCTGCGGCTGCACTGCCAGCGAAGCGCACCAGCTTGTCGACTATGTCTTCGCGCGGCCGGTGGGCGAGAAGGCGCAGGAGGTCGGCGGCGTCATGGTCACGCTCGCCGCGCTGTGTCTGGCGCAAGGCCTCGACATGCACGCCGCGGGCGAAACTGAACTGGCGCGGATCAATGCGCCAGACATCACCGCGAAGATTCGCGCGAAGCAGGCCGCCAAGCCAAAGCATTCGCCATTGCCCACCGCCCTCTCGCCGGCCGTGCAGCCGCGGGCAGAGAGAGCCGGCCCATGACCTTCGACCTCTTTGCAGACATTGAGCCGGCCGCTGCGCCGAAACCCTCGGCGCCGCCCGTCTGCCCCGCGCGCGCCGGGGGCGAAGACTTCACCATGCAGCCGACAGGCGACGTGAACCGCTGGCTCTATCGTGGTGTACCCGTGATCTTCGACAACCGCAGAAAGCCTGGCTCTCAGGTCGGCATCTGGCGCACGGTCGAGGGCATCGGCCGCGACGCGATTCACAGCGACGACCGCATCGTGGTCTGCCGCGCCATTGATGCGTACCTTGCCGGGGCCGGCACATGAGCTGCCGCGCCACCATCATCAGCGCGATGCCAGGCACGCAAGCGCAGATCGCCCAGCGTGTGCAGCGCAGCATCAAGACCGTGAGCATCGAGCTCGGCACCCTGGTGCTGGCCGGGCGCGAAGCCCACATAGGCGACTGGCTGCAGCAGCCGCGCGGAGGAAAGCCGATCGCCATCTACTTCGCGGGCCCCGGCGCGAACATGCCGCGACCGCCGCTCACGCGCGCGGCGCTCTATGCGAAGCGGAGCCGGGTCCGCAGCCCCTACGAGCAGCCGCACCGGGGAGCCACCGCGTGACGCGCACTTTCAAGGTGAAAGGCGAAGACGCGTTCGGCGTTGAACTGGAGCGCACCGGCGACCTGGTGCTGCTTCGCACTCATACACCCGGCTGGCCGTTCCCCGCAGAGCGCACGCTGCCGCGCGCCGACCTGGTCTGGATCTGCGGCGACCCGGAACCCACCACGGCGCCTTCCGAGGGCAACACTCAAGAAGTCTGATCCGGCACTTTTGCATTTTTTTACATGACTACAGACCCGAATCGCCCCGACATGAGCGACGAAGAAATCGACCTGATCTGCCACGGTCTGACCCAGAACGCGGCCAAGGTGCGCCATCTGCGCCGGCTCGGGCTCCGCGTCGACCGGAGGCCCAACGGCAGGCCTCTAGTAGCGCGCATCGAGTGGGCGCGCCTGTATGGTCCTGCCGCTACATCGACGCCGCCAGCTGCGAGCAACGGTCCGCGCTGGAAAACACCGGTGGGAGCACGCTGATGGGCAGGGTTCGAGATCGCGCGTCGGCGGCCGGGCTGCTGCCGCGCATGGAGGCCCGGCCGTGGTCCAACGGCAAAACGGTCACCTACCGGTTCCATCCGGTCGGTGGCAAGCCGATCAACCTCGGGACGGACCTCGCGGCCGCGCTGCGCAAGGTGTTGGACATGAACGGCGGAGCGCCTGGGGACGGCATGGGCACCCTCCGATGGGTGTGGACCAGGTTCCAAGAGTCGCCACGTTGGAAAAAACTTACACAAGGCACCCGGGATGACTACGCGCTGGCGTGGAAGCAGATCGACGATCGGCTCGGCCACATGCACATGACCGAAATCACCACCACCGTGGTGGCGCACTATGTGCACATCGAGCGCGCGGGGTCGCCCCGGCGCGCCGACATCGAAAAAAGCCTGCTTTCGCGGCTTTTCGGCCACGCCATCAAGCTCGGCGTGTGCACGATCAACAGCACCATCGGAGTCGAGCCGCACGGCAGCGAGGCACGCACCGAGGCGCCAGATCCCGCCGTGCTTGCGCGATTCCTGAAGTGGCTGGGCGAGCAGACGCCGCAGCGCCAAATCATCGGCATGGCCGCGGAATACGCCAGCCTGGCCGGGAATCGGAAAGTCGAATTCCTGCCCCTCACATGGCCCCAGGTCGACCGGAAGGCAGGCGAAATCCGCGTTTTCCGTGCGAAGCAGCGCGGCAAGAAGCGGGAGCGGATCGTGGAAATCATCGCGATCACGCCGGCGCTCGGCGCGCTCCTGGACCGCCTACATGAGCTGCACCTGCAGCGCGGCGTGGACTGCCTGTATGTGTTTCCTACCCGCGACAATAACGCCTACTCGGCCCGCGGATTCAAGACGCTTTGGCAGCGCTGCGTGGTTCTCGCAATAGAGAAAAAGGTGTTGGCCGAAAGCGACAGATTCACTTTCCACGACCTGCGCGCCTATTACGCGACGCTTCACAAGCAGGTGCACGGTGAACTGCCCGACCTGCACACCAATCCCGCGACCACGGCTAAGGTGTACGACCGCAACAGAGAGGTACGCCGCACATCGCTATGACCCCGCACACCGTCGAAAGCATCATGGCCGGCGCCGCCGAATCGCCTTTCTGGTCCCAGGTCGACATGTCGGGCGGGCCCGAGGCCTGCTGGCCATGGAAGGGCCCGGTGGATTCGGACGGCTACGGTTACGAGGGCCGAGAGCGTGTGCACCGCACGGCCTGGGAGCGCTTCAACCGCGAGTCCTTAAAACCGGGTGAGGTGGTCATGCACTCGTGCGACAACCCGCCATGCTGCCACCCCGACCACGTGATTGCGGCCCGTCAGCGCGACAACAATGCGGACCGTGCTGCAAAAGATCGCGGAGCAAAAGGCGAGGAAAACGGACGCGCGGTTTTGACCGAAGCCGAAGTATTGGAGATATTCAATTCAATTGGGTCTTACGCCGCAATTGGAAAGAGATTCAATGTCAGCAAGTGGAGCGTCCGTGACATTAAGACCGGCAGGAACTGGGCCTGGCTGACAGCGGCGAATTCCCACGGTGGGAATAAGGAGCCGGGTCGGTAGCGGCGCCGCTATCTTTGCGATAGCAGAGTAGCGAGGCTACATGCGCGAAATTTTGGGGTGGCTGATGGGACTCGAACCCACGACGACCAGAATCACAATCTGGGACTCTACCAGCTGAGCTACAGCCACCGAAGAGCCCGCAATTGTAGCGGCAAAAAAGTCCGTTTTGCCCACCAAGCCATCGGGAACCCCTGAAATCCTTTCAACCCGCCGCCAAAGGGCCCGCCGGAGCGCCTTGCTCGATCTTGATGGAACCATCCGGCCTTTCGCAGGTGCCGATCAGCAGGCCGCTGGCGAGCGCGTGCTCACGCAGCGCCTCAACTATCTCGTCACGCCCTGGCGTCGAGGAGAACGGCGGCGCGCTGTCCAGCGCAAACAATTGAAAAGCATAGCGGTGCGCGCCGTGCCCCGGCGGAGGATCGGGCGGGAGCCATGCAGCCTGCAGCCCGGAGTTGCGCCCGACATGCAGGCCGGTGGCTCCTTCGTTGTCGCCACCGGGAATGGCAGCCTCGTCGAGCTTTCCATCGCTCGGCCGCAACCCTACGACGATCGCATGCACCAGCGGATTGGGCGTCGGGGAATCGGCATCCTCGACCACCAGCACCAACGAGGTTGTTTCCGCCGGCAGGCCGGCCCATTGAAGCGGCGGCGACAAGCCCTCGCCGTCGGCCGTGTAACGCGAAGGCAGCGGTCCATGGTCCGCAAAGGCCACGCTGGTCAGCGCAATCGAGGCCGTCCCCTGCCGCATGCCGAGCGTATTGAAAATAATCTTGTCCAGACCCGCACGCATTCCGTGCAATGCATGGCCGATGACTTCAGGCAACTTTTCGAGCATGCTTTCGGTATAGCCCCGCGCGCCAGCTCACCCTGTAGGACGCGGCTGCAAGCGAGAGATGGCTGTAGTCCGCGTCAAATTTCTCGATCGCCGATTCGATGTGCTTTCCTGCTCTTGGCGGCGGTTTTGCTCCGCTATCATGGTCTCCGCCTGAATCGACCAGGCACGCTTTTACCGCTTGACTTCAATTCACCGCCAAAGGAACTTCTTCATGAGCATCGTCTGGACTATTCTGATCGGGTTCATCGTGGGTCTCGTCGCGCGGGCAGTCAAGCCGGGCGATGATTCCGCGGGCTTCATCGTGACCACGTTGATCGGCGTTGCAGGTTCATTGATCGTGACCTATGTCGGCCAAGCCATGGGCTGGTACACCGCAGGCCAGGGAGCCGGCTTCATCGCATCGGTGCTCGGCGCGATCGTGCTGCTCATTCTTTACGGCCTCATCAAGCGCAAGAGCTGATTTTGCGCAGTGCGCACTGATGCCGCGCAAGACAAGAGCCAAGCATCATGTCTACGTGGTCGAGCTTGACGATCGCGTTTGGAACCATGGCCGCTTCCGGCGGGCCAATCCCGACTATCAACTCGGCAAGCCTTTCGTCTATGTCGGAATGACCGGGCTCGATCCCGACATTCGCTTCGACAAGCACAAAGCCGGCATACAGGCGAACAGCTTCGTGCAGGAATTCGGCCTTCGGCTGTTGCCGGCGCTCTACGAACGCTACAACCCCATGAGCTACGAAGACGCGCGTTCGATGGAGGTAGAGCTCGGCATCAGGCTGCGCGCGAACGGCTATGGCGTCTGGCAGGCCTGATCTGACGCCCCGCGCCCTCGGGGGGTCAAGTGTAGGTGACCCAGCCTTCGTAAGCCGGAGCGTCCAGATGCGGCAGCGTGTTGTACGTCACCAGCATGTGGCGCTTGGGCGTAAATGCAAACTCCGTCACCGCGGTATTGCGGATACGAAGATTGAGTTCGATGGTGGTTTCCGGGCTCGTGCCAAGCACGTGGCCCACCGCTGTGCTGATCGGCCCGCCGCTCGACACCACAAGCACCTTGGCGCCATGATGACGGTCGCGCACATGGTCGAGCGCCGTCGTCACGCCCGCCAGAAAATCGACATAGCTCGGCATGCCGGCGGGTTGGGTCTTGCCTTGCATCCAGGCCCCGAGGCCGTCGCGCAAAAGGCGAAAGTGGTGCCGGTACATCTCGGGCGAATCCGGTTTCTCGAGCTTGCCTTCATGAATGGTGGCAATGACGGCTTCGCTGTCGTACTCATTGAGCCCTGGCCACGGGAGCACGTCGTCGCGCTGCAGGCCGAGCCCCTTGGCAATGCCCTCCCAGGTTTGCCGATGGCGCTTCAAGGTGCCGGTGATCACGGCATCGAAATGCATGCCGCGTTCGCGCCAGTATTCACCCAGGCGCACCGACTGCTTGTGCCCAAGTTCGCTCAGGTTGTCGTAGTCGGCAGCGCCAAAACTGGCCTGCCCATGGCGCACGAGGTAGAGGGTTCCCATGCACACGATTCTGGCGACAAGCGCATTGCGCGCTTGTCCCTCGTGCGACGAAACGCCGTGCCGGCGTCGCGCCGCTGACCCGGACGCGACACGGCGCGCTTGTGGGTCAGCGTGCTACCGGCAGCGTGTCGGCCGGCTTCGGCACGAGGATCTCGGCCTTGAAGCGTTCCTTCAGCAGGTTGTAGTACGCAACGTCCTCCGCGGCTGCCACCGACTGGCCGATTTGCGCGTTCTCTTGCTGCGCCTGCTCAGGTGCCGACGCCGTGCGCGGAACAACCTTGGTCACGCGAACCACCGCATAGCCTTGGGTACCCAGATCGACGCCCACCAACGCGGGCAGCTTCGATGCGTCGGCGCGCAGTGCGGCATCGATGACCGTGAGGGGCTGGTTCTTCGATTCGCGGCGCGAAACGGTAAGCGGCGTGCCGAAGCTCGCATCGTCGGCTTTCGTGGTCCAGGCGGCGAGCTTGGCTTCGCCTTCGGCCTTGGCCAGCACCGCTGCGCGCTCGGTAACGAGCTGTGCACGGATCTTGTCTTTCACTTCGGCCAGGGGAACAGGATGTGCGGGCGAATACTGCGTCACACGGCCGGACGCCAGCTGGTTCGAGCCGACCTCGATGGCTTCGGTGTTTTGCTTGCGCTCCAGCGAATCGGGAGCAAACAACGCGCTCAGGAAATTACGGCTCGCCAGCGGGCCGGTGGCACCCGGTGCCGGCGTGCGGGCCACATTGGCGGCCGTCTGGATGGTGAGCTTCAGCTTCTCGGCCGCCGGCTTGAGGCTGTCCGGCTGCTGGTACACCGCATCGGTGAAGGCTTCTGCAGCCTTTGCGAACTCCTGCGTTGCCTGCTGTGCACGAACGTCGTTCTCGATGGTGGCGCGCACCTGCTCGAACGGAGGCACCACAGCCGGCTTGATGTCGGTCAGGCGAATGATGTGGTAGCCGAACTCGGTTTCGATCAGGTCGCTGATGTCGCCCTTCTTGAGCGCGAACATCGCATCGTCGAATGGCTTGACCATGGCGCCGCGGGTCACGAAATCGAGATCTCCGCCTTTTTCGGCAGAGCCCGGGTCTTGAGAGTTCTTGCGCGCAACATCGGCAAAAGTAGCCGGCGCCTTCTTCACTTCAGCCAGCAGCTGCTCGGCCTTTGCCTTGGCCTTCTCGCGATCGGCCGCCGATGCGCTGGCCGGCGCGGTAATGAGAATGTGGCTGGCGCGGCGCTCTTCCTTGGTGCCGAAGCGCGCCTTGTTCTGTTCATAGTAAGACTTGAGGTCGGCCTCGTTCACCGACACGTTCTTCTTGGCTGCCTCGAGGTCGAGCACAAGGTATTCGATGCTGGCCTGCTCGGGCGCCTGGAACTGTGCCGTGTGGTCCTTGTAGTAAGTCTCGATGTCGGCATCGCTGATCGTTACCTTCGACGCAAAGCTCTCCGGGGCGAAGCGCGCCACCTGGATTTCGCGGCTGTCGTAAAAAGCGTTGATGGTGGCGGCTGCCAGTGCAGGCGGCGTGAATGCCGTACCCGAAATGCCCAGCAGCACCTGCTGCGTTGCAAGGTCGGCACGCATCGAGGCTTCGTACTGCTCCGGCGTGCGGCCGGTCACGCGCTGAAAGGTCTCTCGGTCAAACTTTCCGTCGGGCGTGCGGAATGCTGCAAGGCCGGAGTCCTGCGCAAAGATGCGGGACAGACGCTCTTCGGAAATGGTCATGTTCGACTTGGCTGCAGCCGCCGCGAGCACGCGGTCGCGCACCAGCCGCTCCAGCGTGGCATAACGCATCACGTCGGAATCGAGCAGCGTCGGATCGACGTTGGGCGACTGCTGCCGAATGCGGTCGACCTCGTTGCGGTGCTGCATATCCCATTCGGAACGGGTGATGTTGTGGCCATCGACACGCGCAACCTTTTCCTCGTTGCCGGAGCCCTGGTAGCGGTCCACGCCAAAGAGGACGAACGAGGGAATGATCAGCAAGAACAAGAAAATCATGACGATCTTGTTGTACTTGCGGAAGAAATCAAACATGCTTGAACACTCTCTAGCGACGGATGTCGAACGGCAATAAAAAAGGCGAACCTGTGTTCGCCTTTGGATCGGTGGTGGTGGGTGCTGAGGGGCTCGAACCCCCGACCTACGCCTTGTAAGGGCGCCGCTCTACCAACTGAGCTAAGCACCCCACCGGGAAACTCTCCTAGTCTACGTCTTAGTTGAGCGCGTCTTTCAGCGCCTTGCCCGGACGGAACTTCGGAATCTTGGCTGCCTTGATTTTAATCGCGTCGCCGGTCCGGGGATTGCGGCCGGTGCGAGCGGCCCGTTTGCCAACAGCGAAAGTGCCGAAACCGACCAGCGACACGGAGCCGCCTTTTTTGAGCGTGGTACGAATGGCGCCGATGGTGGATTCAAGCGCGCGCGTGGCGGCTGCCTTGGAAATATCGGCGTTTTTTGCGATGTGCTCAATCAGTTCGGTCTTGTTCACAAGGGCCCCTTGTCGAAGAAATAAAGTTGGTCGGCTTTCGTCAGTGCGACCCCGGCCACGAAATGACGCGGCGCAAGAAATTTGGCAGGACTGACGCCTCGGCAGCGCGCTGCCAGCGAGGATTACAACCACTGGTCTGCAGGGTGTCAATACGACACGAGGCCATGCAGAACAGCGGAGCGCGCGATTTTAGGGGCGTTTCGTGAACTCTATTTAAAGCGCTTCGGCAATTGCCTTGCCAAGGTCGCTGGTGCTCGCGTTTCCGCCGATGTCGGGCGTGCGCGGTGCTCCGCTTTGGGGCGCGAGCACCTTTTCGATGGTGGCAAGAATCGCGTCGTGAGCCTCCTTGTGCCCAAGGAACTCGAGCATCATTGCGCCGCACCAGATCTGCCCGATGGGGTTGGCGATGCCCTTGCCAGCGATGTCTGGCGCCGAACCGTGCACCGGCTCGAACAGCGAAGGCGTGGTGCGCTCGGGGTTCAGATTGGCGCTGGGCGCAATGCCGATGGTGCCGGTGCACGCAGGGCCAAGGTCGGACAGGATGTCTCCGAACAGGTTGCTGGCCACCACCACATCGAAGAAGTCGGGCCGCTGCACGAAGTGGGCCGTGAGAATGTCGATGTGAAACTTGTCGAGCTTCACACCCGGGTAGTTCCTGGCCATTTCTGCCACGCGCTCGTCCCAGTAAGGCATGGTGATCGAGATGCCGTTCGACTTGGTGGCGCTGGTCAGGTGCTTCTTGGGGCGCGACTGCGCCAGCTCGAAAGCGAACTTGAGCACCCGGTCGACGCCCACGCGCGACATCACCGTTTCTTGCACCACGATCTCCCTGGGCGTGCCTTCGTACATGCGACCGCCGATGCTGGAGTATTCGCCCTCGGTGTTCTCGCGCACGATGTACATGTCGATCTCGCCCGGCTCTCGCGGGGTGCCGTCACGGCGCACCACAGGAGCGATGATGCCGGGCATCAGCCGCGCGGGCCGCAGGTTGATGTACTGGTCGAACTCGCGGCGGAACAACAGCAGCGAACCCCAGAGCGACACATGGTCGGCAATCTTTTCGGGCCAGCCCACTGCGCCGAAGTAGATCGCATCGTGGCCGCCGATCTGGTCCTTCCAGTTGTCGGGCAGCATCTTGCCGTGCTTCTCGCAGTAGTCCCAGCTGGAGAAATCGAAGTGGTCGAACTTCAGGTCGATACCGAACTTGCGCGCCGCGGCATCGACCACGCGCAGGCCTTCGGGCATGGTTTCCTTGCCGATGCCGTCACCGGCGATGACTGCGATTCTGTGGGTGGTCATGATCTGGTTCCTTCTTGCTGAAGAGGGGGAGAAAAAAACTGGAGAGCCTCGGCAAGCAGTTCGCCGGGGGCCTCCTCTGGAACGTAGTGGCCGCAAGGCAATGCGCGGCCCGAAATCTGCCGGGCGCATTCGCCCCAGAGCGCCAGCACGTCGAAGCACTTGCCCACTGCGCCATGCTCCCCCCAGAGCACGCGCAAGGGTTGCTCGAGCCGGCGGCCGGCGGCGATGTCGGCACGGTCGTGCACCAGGTCGATGGTGGCGGAAGCACGGTAGTCGCCGCAAATGGACTCGGCCGTGCCCGCAATTGCGGCGCAGCGCTCGTACTCGGCCAGCACCTCGGGCGCAAAAGGCGCGAGCCCCGCATGGCGCCCACCCATCACGCTGCGCAGGTAGCGCACTGGGTCGGAGGCAATCAGCGCCTCGGGCAGTGGTGGCGGCTGAATCAGGAAGAACCAGTGCCAGTAAGCGCGGGCAAACGCCTCGGTGGTGTTCTCGTACATCGAGAGCGTGGGCGCGATGTCCAGCAGCATCATGCGGTCGACCGCAGCGGCATGGTCTGCCGCCAGGCGGTGCGCCACGCGCGCGCCGCGATCGTGTGCGAGCACGCCGAAACGCTCGAAGCCGTGGTGCCGCATGGCGGCAAGCGCATCGAGCGCCATCTCGCGCTTGCTATAGGCCGCATGTTCGGCGTCGTCTGCGGGCCGCCCCGATTCGCCATAGCCGCGCAGGTCTACCGCCACCACCGTGAACCGCTCGGCCAGCGCCGGCGCCACGCGATGCCAGATCAGGTGAGTCTGCGGATGTCCGTGCAAAAGCAACAAGGGCGCGCCGCGACCGCCGATGCGGCCATGGACGCGAACACCGTTGCGCTCGATGTCGAATTCAGGAAAGTCGAAGAAAGAAGCTGTCACGCGCCGATTGTGCGTTGCGCTGCCGCAGCCATCAAGCAACAATAAGCCAATTCATACTTTCCAATCCTGCATGAATCCATTGTCGATGGACCGGGGCGACCTGGAGCTGGTGATGGCCATCCGCGACCAGGGCAGCCTCGCAGGCGCGTCCGCCACGCTTAACGTGGTGCCCTCCGTGGTGACCAAGCGGCTTGGTGCGCTCGAAGCACGCCTGGGCCAGCGGCTGTTCGAACGCACCACGCGCCGGCTCAGCGTCACGGCTGAGGGCGAGGCGATTTGCCTGCATGCAAAAACGCTGCTTGAAGGTTTTGCAGCGCTCGAAAGCGAACTCGGCGAGCGGCAGAACGAACTCGTCGGCACGATACGGCTGGCAGCCACGTTCGGCTTCGGCCGGCGCTGGCTCGGCCCCGCGCTGGCAAGCTTCCAGGCACGGCACTCCGGGCTGCAGATCGAACTGCTCCTGACCGAGCGGCTTCCCGACCTTGGCGCCGAAGGCTATGACGGCGCGCTCTGGCTCTGGGCTGTGCAGCAACGCCGAGCGGCCGACTGGGTGACGCGCCGCATTGCTCGCAACCAGCGCGTGCTTGCTGCGTCGCCCGCATATATAGAGCGGCACGGCATGCCCGCCTCGGTCGACGCGCTGGGCACGCACGACTGCCTGGTGGCGCGAGAGAACGGCGAGGTCAACCAGCACCAGTTCGCGCTATGGACGCTGCGCCACGTGCGCGACGGCAGCACGGCACGCGTGCGCGTCCAGGGGCCTTTGACGAGCAATTCCGGCGAAATGGTGCGCGACTGGTGCCTGGCCGGACACGGGATCATGCTGCGCAGCCTGTGGGACATTGCGCCGCAGCTGGCTTCTGGCGAGCTGGTGCGCGTATTGCCCCACTACGCCATGCCCGACGCCGACATCCATTGGATTGCCCCATGGCGGCCCAAGACGCCGCGCCGCGTGCGCCTGCTGCTCGACCATTTGGCGGAACAGTTTCGCGGCGAGCCCTGGAAACCGGGCAAGGCCGGCTCGGCGCGCTGAAAGAGGCGCGCCAGGAAGAGGTCAGCGTTCGCTGCGCACCACCAGGCTCACGCCCGCCGCAGTCAGCCCGATGCCGAGCAGGGTCACCAACGTAATCGGCTCCCGGAACAGCAGCCAGGCCATCACCGCCGTGCACGGGGGCACCAGGTAGAGCAGGCTCGTGACCGCGGTGGCCGTGCCGCGCTGAATCAGCATATAGAGCAGCGAACTCCCGCCGAGTGAGAGCGCCAGCACCGACCAGGCCATTGCGCCGGTCGAGTACACGTTCCATTCGATGCCTTGCGATTCCATCGCGGCAAAGGGCAGCGTCACGAGCAACGCCGCCGCCATCTGCACGGCGCTTGCGCTTCGAACGTCGCAGGGCGCGACGAAGCGCTTCTGATACAGCGTGCCGGCGGTTATCGAAAGGAGCGCCATCACCGCGAGCCCCATCGTCAGCGCGCTGACCTCGGTGCCCTGCCCGAACTTGCGCGAAACCACGAGCACCAGGCCCGCAAAACCCAGGACGAGCCCGCCCCATTGGCGCTGCGAGATGCGACCGCCGGTGAATGAAAGCCAGATGGCTGTCAGCACCGGCTGAACGCCGACCATCAGCGCCACAAGCCCCGCGCCCATGCCCGCATGCACGGCCGCCCACACGCCGCCCAGATACCCCGCCTGCATCAACACGCCGGTGGCCGCAAGGTGCCCCCACTGCGCCCGCGCCTTGGGCCAAGCAACCCGCGCCATCGCGACCCAGATGCAGAAGCACGCGAAAGAAAGCGCATAGCGCACGGCCAGGAACTTGAGCGGCGGCGCATAGGGCATGCCGTAGCGCGCAACGATGAAACCCGTGCTCCATATGAGCACGAAGACTGCAGGCATGGCACGCAGCCAGCCCGAGCCACCCGGTCCGGCGGCCGCCGCCGTCATTTGCTGTGCGCCCGAATCTCGGGAATGGCCTTCTGCAGGTAATAGACCATCGACCACACGGTGAGCACCGCCGAGATCCAGATCAGCCACTGGCCCCAGAGGCCCGTGTCGATGACCTTGAACAGACTCCCGTCATAAAGCAGGAAAGGGATCGCGACCATCTGCACAGTGGTCTTCACCTTGCCGATCATATGGACCGCCACGCTCTTGCCGGCGCCGATCCGCGCCATCCATTCGCGCAGCGCCGAGATGGCGATCTCACGGCCGATGATGATCAGCGCCACGAACACGTCGGCACGCTGCAGGTGCACCAGAACCAGCAACGCGGCGCACACCAGGAACTTGTCCGCCACAGGATCGAGGAAGGCGCCAAAGGCCGAGGTCTGGTTGAGCTTGCGCGCCAGGTAGCCGTCGAGCCAGTCGGTGGCGGCAAAGACGATGAACATCACCGTGGCAATCAGGTTGCGCGTCGGCTCGGCCATCGGCAGGTAGAACACGCCAACAATCAATGGAATCGCGACGATGCGCGTCCAGGTCATGATGGTCGGGAGGGTCCAGAACATGCGGGCGATTGTGTCATGCACGCGTGACGGGCCGAAAGCCAGGGGGCAAATCGGCGTCAGTGCAGTGCGCGATAGATTTCCTCGGCAAGATCGGTGGCAATGCCTTCGACCGATGCGATGTCTTCGACGCTCGCGGCCGCCACGCCGCGAATGCCGCCGAAACGCTGCAGCAGGCGCGCCCGGCGCTTCGGGCCGATGCCGGGAATGTCCTCGAGCTGGCTGCCGCCCACGCGAACCTTGGCGCGCTTGGCCCGCATGCCGGTGATGGCGAAACGGTGCGCCTCGTCGCGGATCTGCGCAATCAGCATCAGCGCGGCGGAGTCCTTGCCCAGGTAGACCTTCTCGCGGCCGTCGGCAAACACCAGTTCCTCCAACCCGACCTTGCGGCCCTCGCCCTTCTCGACCCCCACGATGAGCGAGAGCGCCAGGCCCAGTTCGCTGAACACTTCGCGCGCCATCGACACCTGGCCCTTGCCGCCATCGACCAGCACCAGGTCGGGCATGCGCGCGGCCTTGGTCCTTGCCGGCGCGTCGCTGCCCGCGCCCGCGGCATCGCCCATGGGCGGCGCGTCGGTCTCTGCCGCCATGGCCTCGGCAAGCTTGCCGTAGCGGCGGTGCAGCACCTGGCGCATCGCGGCGTAGTCGTCGCCGGGGGTGATGCCCTCGATGTTGTAGCGGCGGTATTCGCGGTTCTGCATGGTGTGGTGTTCGAACACCACGCAGGATGCTTGCGTGGCCTCGCCCGCCGTGTGCGAGATGTCGAAGCACTCGATGCGGAAGTTGTCGAGGTCGTCGGGCGCGAGTTCGAGCGCGTCGGCCAGCGCGCGGGTGCGCGCCTGCTGCGATCCTTCTTCGGCCAGGAGACGTGCGAGCTGCAGGCCCGCGTTCGTCTCGGCCATTTCGAGCCAATGCCGGCGCTGCTCGCGCGGCTGGAACACGGCGGTCACGCGGGAGCCGGCCTGCTGCGAAATGGCCTCGATCAACTCGCGGCCGACCAGATGGCTCAGCACCAGGGTGGCGGGCACCGGCACGTCGATGTAGTGCTGGGCAATAAAGGCTTCCAGCACCTGCACCTCGATCGAATCGGCCGGCGCTGGCACCACGCCCTCCTCCGCATCGAGCTCGCCATGGTGTATTTGCGCGGCGTCTTCCACATGCACGGGAAAGTAGGCGCGGTCGCCCAGGTGCCGGCCGCCGCGCACCATCGCCAGATTGACGCAGGCCTTGCCGCCCTGCACCTTGACGGCGAGGATGTCCACGTCCTTGTCGGAGGCAATTTCAATCGACTGCTGGTGCAGCACGCGCGATATTGCCGACATCTGGTTGCGCAACTCGGCGGCCTGCTCGAACTCGAGCTTCTCGGCGTGGTCGGTCATGCGCGCCTCGAGCTTGGACAGCACGAGTTGGGTGTCGCCCATCAAAAAGGCTTCGGCGCTGGCCACGTCCTGCGCATACGCTTCAGGCGTGATGTAGCCCACGCAGGGTCCGGTGCACCGCTTGATCTGGTACAGCAGGCAGGGCCGTGTGCGGTTGGCGTACACCGTGTCTTCGCAGGTGCGCAGCTTGAACACCTTCTGCAGCAGCTGGATCGATTCCTTCACCGCCCAGGCGCTCGGGTACGGCCCGAAGTAGCGATGCTTCTTGTCGACCGCACCGCGGTAGTAGGCCAGCCGCGGAAACTCGTGCGAAGCGATCTTCAGGTACGGATAGCTCTTGTCGTCGCGAAACAGGATGTTGTAGCGCGGCTTGAGCGTCTTGATGAGATTGTTCTCGAGCAGCAGCGCCTCGGCCTCGGAGCGCACCACGGTGGTCTCCATGCGCGCGATCTTCGAGATCATGTGGCCGATGCGCGTGCCGCCATGGCTCTTCTGGAAGTAGTTGGCAACCCGCTTCTTCAGGTTGCGCGCCTTGCCCACGTAGAGCACCGCGCCGGCTGCGTCGAAATAGCGGTAGACGCCCGGCAGCTGCGGCAACGCCGCAACTTCGCTGAGCAATTGATCGGAATGCACGTCTGACATGGCGGCTATTGTGGCGCGCTGAAGAAAGCGAAAGGGCCGGCGGCCGGCACGGCCACCGCCCTTGCAGGACTCCGGATTATTTCGCGAGTTCGCTCACCAGCCGGTACAGGAACTCGCGGCCGTCGTACAGCCGCTGGATCTCGATGCGCTCGTCCAAGCCGTGGGCGCGCGCGTCGGCCGGGTCGAGAAACATGCCCGTCACGCCGTACATCGGAATGCCGGCATTGCGCATGAAGCGGCTGTCGGTGGCGCCCGTGCTCATTGCAGGCACCACGGGAACGCCGGGCCACATGGCCTGCGTCACCGATTCAACCGTCTTCACAAGGTCGCCGTTCAGCGGCGATGCGGGGCTGCGCAATGGCTTGCCGAGGTTGCGCACCACGATCTTGTCGTTGCCGATGGCCTGGGTCAGCAGCCGCTCGATTTCCTCGGGATCGTCGTGCGGCAGGATGCGGCAGTTGACCGTGGCCTTGGCCGATTGCGGCAGTGCGTTTTCGGCATGTCCCGCCTGCACCATCGTTGCCACGCAGGTGGTGCGCAACTGCGCGTTGTAGGCCGGGTTGGCGGAAAGCCGCTCGATCACAGCGGCATCGGGGTTGCCGCCGCCAATGGCGCGCATGTCGTCGGCCAGCTGGCCTGTGGCAAACGGTGCGCTGCGTGCGAAGTAGGTTTTGGTGACGTCGGCCAGCTTGACCGGGAACGCGTAGTTTCCGAGCCGCTCGAGTCCTGCGGAAAGCGCGTAGATCGGATTGCTCTTTGTCGGCACCGAACTATGGCCGCCCACGTCGCGCGCCTCGACCATGTAGGTGGTGTACATCTTCTCGGCCACCTGCATGCGGTGCAGGTTGGGCTTGCCGCCGCGCAGCTCACCGCCACCGCCTTCGTTGATGCCGAATTCCGCCTGCAGCAGTTCGGGCTTGTTGTTGATGAGCCAGAAGGCGCCGTTGCTGAGCGCGTCGCCGCGTTCTTCGTCGGCTGTCAGCGCCAGGATGATGTCCCGGCTCGGCTTGAAGCCTTCCTGCTTGAGCTGCCCCAGCACCGACACCAGCGCAGACGCCATGGCCTTGTCGTCGATGGAACCTCGTGCCGTGAAGTAGCCGCCCGTTTCCTGCAGCTTGAACGGGTCGGTCTTCCAGTCCTCGCGCCTGGCCTCGACCACGTCGATATGGGCCAGCAGCAGCAACGGCTTCTTGCTGCCGTTGCCCTTGAAACGCAGCACCAGGTTGCCCTTCTTCGGGAACGGCTCGAATATCTGGATATCGCCCGCCGCAAATCCGGACTCGACCAGCCGCTTTTCCATCGCGCGCGCCGCCAGCGTGTTGTCGCCCACCGAATGGCTGGTGTTGATCTCGATCAACTCCTTGTAGATGTCATGAAAGCGTTGCTGCTGCGGCGCGAGCGACGGGCTCGTTTGCGCCGAAGCGCCGGCCAGCCCGCCCAGGGCCAGCGAAAGCGCAAGCACGCTTCTCGCTGCACGAAAGGCACCAGGAAAAAGCGGCGAACAACGGGTCTTCATGCGCATGGTTTCTCGCTCCAGGGTGTTGTGGTGCCGGCCAGCATACCAAGCAGACACCGCCGCCCTGGCGCGCCGAAGACAGGCACACTGGCGCCATGCAATGGGACATCTTCTGCAAGGTCATCGACAACCACGGCGACCTTGGCGTGTGCTGGCGGCTGGCCAGCCAATTGGCCGGGCTCGGTGAGCGCGTGCGGCTATGGATCGACGATGCGACTGCCCTGCATTGGATGGCCCCCACCGGATGCGAGGGTGTGAGCGTGGTCGACTGGCTCGATCCGGCCGCGATCCAGCAGGCGGCCGCAGCCCCGCCGCCCGACGTGCTGATCGAAGCCTTCGGCTGCGAACCGGCACCTGAATTGATCGCCCGCTTCGCCGAGCCGCAAACGGCAGGCGGGCCGGGAGGAGCATGGATCAATCTCGAATACCTGTCGGCGGAGCCCTATGTGGAACGGCTGCACGGGCTGCCTTCGCCGGTATTCAAGGGGCCGGGCGCAGGGCTGACCAAACGCTTTTTCTACCCAGGCTTCACGCCCGCCACCGGAGGGCTGTTGCGGGAGCCCGGCCTGCTGGAACGGCGGGCGCATTTCGATCGTGCGCAATGGCTGGCAGCAAAGGAAATCCCCTGGTCCGGGGGCGAGCGCCTCGTTTCGCTCTTCTGCTACGAGCCTCCGGCACTGGCGAGCCTGCTCGAACAACTGGCGGCGGATTCGCAACCCACCCGGCTCCTGGTCACCGCGGGCCGGGCGGCACATGCGGTCAAGGCGTTCTTTTCAGCCCGGCAACGGCTCGACCGCGGGCTTTCGGGCTGCGGAGCGCTATCAATTTCATATCTGCCTTACCTTACGCAGCCCGATTTCGACCATCTTTTATGGGCCTGCGACCTCAACTTTGTGCGCGGCGAAGATTCGCTGGTGCGCGCCCTTTGGGCCGGCGCGCCGCTGGTCTGGCAGATTTACCCGCAGGACGACGACGCACACCATGTAAAGCTCGGCGCGTGGCTGGACTGGCTTGGCGCTCCGCCTTCGCTTCGGCAGTTTCACCACGCCTGGAACGGCTTTGGCGACGGCCCCCTGCCCCCTCTCGAAACCCTGGGCCCATGGCATGAAACGGTGCTGGGCGCCCGCCAAAAGCTATGCGCACAAGAGGACTTGGTGACGCAACTGCGGCATCTGGTCGCCGGAAAAAGCTAAAATAGTGGGCTTTGCGGATTTCGGCCCGGATTTACACAGATCCGAGATGCTGTCCGCCAAACCTGCCGCGGGACATGTACCGCGGGGCCAAGAACGCCGGCAAGACGTTGCATCGCAACATTGCAAACGTCGCCCATGGCCCCGTGCACCGAGCGGCCAACATCCAGAGAACCTGATATGAAAATCGCTCAAGAAATCCGCGCCGGCAACGTCATCATGCACGGCAAGGACCCGATGGTCGTCCTCAAGACCGAATACAGCCGCGGCGGCCGCAACTCCGCCACCGTTCGCATGAAGCTCAAGAGCCTGATTGCCAACTTCAACACCGAAGTGGTCTTCAAGGCCGACGACAAGATCGACCAGATCGTGCTCGACAAGAAGGAGTGCACCTACTCCTACTTTGCCGACCCGATGTACGTCTGCATGGACACCGAGTACAACCAGTACGAAGTCGAAGCCGAGAACATGGGCGACGCCCTCAACTACCTCGAAGACGGCATGCCGGTCGAAGTGGTGTTCTACGACGGCAAGGCCATTTCAGTCGAACTGCCGACCAGCGTCGAGCGCGAAATCACCTGGACCGAGCCGGCCGTCAAGGGCGACACCTCGGGCAAGGTGCTCAAGCCCGCCAAGATCGCAACCGGCTTCGAAGTGCCGGTTCCGCTCTTCGTTTCGCAAGGCGACAAGATCGAAATCGACACCCGCACCGGCGAATACCGCAAGCGCGTCTAACCGCTTGCTGGCTGGCTGAACCGCCAACCCGACAAAGGCTCCGAAAGGAGCCTTTTTTCGTTGATGGGCGTACCCTTGGCCCTCATGAACATGTCCGCCAGCGTCCGCACCGAAATCGATGGACCGGTCAGCACCATCGTCATGAACCGCCCGAAGCAGCGCAACGCCGTGGACCGGCCCATGGCCGACGCGCTGCACGCCGCCTTCGAGCACTTCGAAGCCGACGAAAGCCAACGCGTGGCCGTGCTGTGGGGCGAGCACGGCACCTTCTGCGCGGGCGCCGACCTTGGCGCTGTCAACGACCCTGCCCGGCGCAACGAGCTCGACCCCGACGGCGGCGCCGCCGCCCCCATGGGCCCGACCCGCATGGCTCTGCGCAAGCCGCTCATCGCTGCCATCAGCGGCCATGCGGTGGCCGGCGGCCTGGAGCTCGCGCTACTGGCCGATCTTCGGGTGGCCGAGGAAGACGCGGTGCTGGGCGTTTTCTGCCGCCGCTGGGGCGTGCCGCTGATCGACGGTGGTACCGTGCGCCTGCCGCGCATCGTCGGCATGGGCCGCGCGCTCGATCTCATCCTGACCGGACGGCCGGTGAGCGCCCAGGAGGCCTTTGCAATGGGATTGGTGAACCGGCTGGTGCCCAGCGGCAAGGCCCGCGAAACCGCCCAAGCCCTCGCACGCGAGATTGCCGCCTTTCCGCAGCAGTGCATGCTGGCGGACCGCCATTCCGCCTATGCACAGTGGAATCTGCCGCTGCCCGAGGCACTGCAACAGGAAGGGCGCCTGGGCGTTCCGATCGTCGCGGCCGAAGGCGCCGCCGGCGCCGAGCGCTTTGTTCAGGGCGCGGGGCGGCACGGCACTTTCTGAACCGGCGGGCACGCCGGTTGCAAGGCTGCACAATCCACAAGTCTTCCTGTCTGATTCCTTCATGAACAACACGCACGACCTTCACGACAAACGCCTTGCCGATGCCTGGGCCACGCTCAAGACGCACTCGGAAAAAGGCCTTCCGCTCGATCCCGACCCTTCGCGCATCGCTTTCGCCGACCCCGAGTTCCTGCTGCGCCGCGAAACCCGCGGCATTCGCATGCAGCTCGAACTGATGAAGCCCGACCTGGAACAGCGCGCCCACGGCATCGAAAACACCGTGGTGGTCTTTGGCAGTGCCCGCTTTCGCAGCGAAGAAGAAGCCGCGGCGCTGGTCGCGCAGGCCGAAGCCAGTGGCGATGCCGTCGCGGCCGAGCGCTGGCGTCGCCTCGCGCGCAGTTCGCACTACTACGAGAAGGCCCGCGCCTTCGGCAAGCTGGTTGCGCAATACAGCGAGGGCAAGGAGCCCGAAGACAAGCTGTTCGTCTGCACCGGCGGCGGCCCCGGCATCATGCAGGCGGCCAACCGCGGCGCGCACGAAGGCGGCGGCATTTCCGTCGGCCTTGCCATTGCGCTGCCAATGGAAGAAGAAGCCAACCCGTACGTCACGCCGGCGCTGAGCTTCAAGTTTCATTACTTCGCCATCCGCAAGATGCACTTCATGATGCGTGCAAAGGCGCTGGTGGCCTTTCCGGGCGGCTTTGGCACGCTCGACGAGCTGTTCGAAGTGATTACGCTGGTGCAGACCAAGAAGTCGAAGCCGGTGCCGATCGTGCTGTTCGGCTCGGCCTACTGGAAGAAGCTGATCGACTTCGACTTTCTGGTCGACGAAGGCGTGATCTCGCCAACGGACGTGAAGCTCTTCGAATACGTCGACGCGCCCGAAGACGCGTGGGACGCAATCAAGCGCTTCTACAAGCTTTAGTCGCTGCAGGCACGCCGGGCACTGTCAGACTTTCAAGCCCCAGGTCGCGCGGGCGCCCAGCACGACAACGCCGCCGACCACCCAGAAGACGCCGGCAATGCCAATCAGCGCACCTATCGATCCGAACAGCATTGGCATGGCCACGCTCGAGGCATTGATGGTCATGAGCCGCAGGCCCAGCGCCTCACCGTGCCGCTCATGCGGCGTGATCTGGTGAAGCATGCTCATCACCATTGGCTGCACCGCCCCCAGCGCAAACCCCAGCACCACGGAGCACAAGCCCATGGTCAATGCCGAGTCGAGCAGCGGGTAGACCGCGAACACCGCCGCCGTGACGAGGGTCGAACTGAGGATCACGCTGCGTTCTGAAGCGCGCGAGGCGATGAGGGGCAGCACGACCCGGATGGCGGCGGCCGCAATGGCAAAGGCGCCAAGAATGGAGCCGATGACCGATGCGCTGATGCCACGGTCGTGCCCCAGCACGGGCAGCACGAAGGCATGCACGTCCCAGCTCGACGACTGCAGCCAGTTCACGAACAGCAGGCGCCGGAACATCGGCTCGCGCAGCAGATCCCAGGCTCGCGTTGGCGTTGCCCCTGCCGCAGGCGCAGTGCGCGGCGGCTCATACGCACCGCGTGCAAGCAGCCAGCAGATGATGGGCAGCACAGCCATTGCGGCAAAGCAGACCCGAAACGCCAGCATGTCCGCGGGTGCCCGGCCGGCATGGTCGATCAGCAGGCCGGCGAGGAACGGACCGACAAAATTGGCGACCGCGGGCGCAATTGCGAGCCAGCTGAACACGCGCTTGAGTTGTGTAGCGTTGGTGGCCGAGCGGCCCACATGGCGCTGCAGCGCGATGACCGTTGCACCGGTGGCGCCGCCCGTCAACAGGGCGGCGAGGCACATCACCGGGAAGGTCGGAAAGACCACTGCGAGCCCCGCACCGGCAGACGCCGCCAGCACCGACAGCCACAGCGGCCGCTTGAAGCCGTGCCGGTCGGCGAAGCGCCCCGCCGGCAGCGCTAGGAAGACCTGCGTAAGAGCGAACAGCGCAATCAGCACGCCGACAGCTGCGGCGCTGTACCCCTGCTGGAGCGCCAGGAGCGGCGTTGCGAGCCGCATGCCGGCCATGGTGGCGTGCAGGCACACCTGGGCCCCGATCACGCGCAGCAGTTCAGAACCTTTCACGGGATGTCGTCGCCCTCGGTGTCGGCCGTGGGGGGCAGCAGTACCTGCGACTGGGCCTCGGGCAGCGCCTCTACCTTGCGCAGTGCGAGGCGCATCTGCTTGGCGCGCGTGTCGGCCTTGTCGAGCGTGTCGGAGGCCTTGGCCACTTGCTCCTTGATGCGCGACACCCACTCTCCATAGCGCTCGAACTCGGTCTTGACCGCGCCCAGCACCTTCCACACTTCAGAAGCCTGCTGCTCCAGTGCCAGCGTGCGAAAGCCCATATGCAAGCTGTTGAGCATGGCCAGCAATGTGGTCGGGCCGGCCAGCGTCACGCGATGCTGCCGCTGGATGGCATCCATCAGGCCCGGACGGCGAAGCACCTCGGCGTAAAGGCTTTCGACCGGCAGGAACAGGATGGCGAAATCGGTGGTGTGCGGCGCGGCAAGGTAGTTCTCCGCAATCGAGCGCGCCTCGCTGCGGATGCGCGCCTCGAGCGCCTTGGCCGCAAGCTCGGCACCGGCCGCGTCGGCGCGCTCATGCGCATCGATGAGGCGCTCGTAGTCGTCGCGCGGAAACTTGGCGTCGATCGGCAGCCACACCGCGGCACCGTCGTCGCCCCGACCCGGAAAGCGAATGGCAAAGTCGACCCGCTGGCCGCTGCGCGGCTTGGTCTCGATCTGCTTGGCGTACTGGTCTGCGGTAAGCACCTGTTCGAGCAGCGCCTCGAGCTGCACTTCACCGAAAACGCCGCGCGTCTTCACGTTGGTCAACACGCGCTGCAGGCTGCCCACGCCGACGGCCAGCGTCTGCATTTCGCCAAGGCCCTTGTGCACCTGCTCCAGCCGGTCGGCCACCTGCTTGAAGCTCTCGCCCAAACGCGCCTCGAGCGTGCTCTGCAGCTTTTCGTCGACGGTCTTGCGCATCTCGTCGAGCTTGGCGGTGTTGGTTTGCTGCAGCTGGGCCAGCTGCGCTTCCATGGTTTCGCGCACCTCTGCAAGGCGGCGCGCGTTCGATTCGCTCAACTCGTGCAGCTGGGTGTTGAGCGTGTCGGCCAGGCTCTTCTGCAAGGACGCCAGCTGCAGCGAAAACGCATCGAGCTGCGCGTTTTGCGTGCGCGTGGCCTCGGCGCCCTGCTGCACCAGTGCCTGCTGAAAGGTGGCAAAGGCTTGCGCGGTTTCCTGCCGCGCGCCGCGCGAGCTCTCGCCGATTTCGTGGCGCAGCTCACGCTCGGTGCGCTCGTTGGCCGCGCCCATGGTGGCCAGCACGGCGAGCATCTCGCTGTGGTCGGGCTTTGGCTGGCGGCGTGCAAGCAGCCAGATCACCAGCACGAGCTGCACCAGGGCGAATGCAGCCAACAGAAGAAGAATCAAGTCGGTGGATTGCAAAATCGAACGCTGCGTTGCCTTGCTGTAATGCTTGCCGTAGTGGTTACGTGCGGGCGGCAGGAACGGGCGTGACGGGCGTCAGGGGCCCCTTGCCGCTGAACCATGCGATGAGGTTGTCGGCTGCAAGCTCGGCCATGGCGCGGCGCGTGGGCACGGTGGCGCTCGCAATGTGCGGCGTGAGCACCACGTTAGGCACCGTCAGCAGATCGGGGTGGACCTTGGGCTCGCCTTCGAACACATCGAGCCCCGCTGCCGCAATGCGCTTTTCGCGCAGCGCCACCGCCAGCGCCGCGTCGTCGACGATGCCGCCCCGCGCAATGTTCACCAGCGTGGCGGTCGGCTTCATGAGCGCAATTTCGGCAGCGCCGATGGTGTGGTGCGAAGCCGGCGAATAAGGCACCACCAGCACCACATGATCGGCCGTCTTGAGAAGCTCTTCCTTGCTGACATAGCTGGCCTTGCACTCGGCCTCGAGGGACGCCTCCAGCCGCGAGCGGTTGTGATAGACCACCTTCATGCCAAAGCCGTGCGCACCGCGCTTGGCAATGCCCTGCCCGATACGGCCCATGCCGATGATGCCGAGCGTGGAGCCATGGATGTCGGAGCCGGCGAACATGTCGAAGCTCCACTTCTGCCACTTGCCCGCGCGCAGAAAGTGCTCGCTTTCGGTAATGCGGCGGGCCGTGGCCATCAAGAGCGCAAAGCCGAAGTCGGCGGTGGTTTCGGTGAGCACGTCGGGTGCGTTGGTGCCCAGCACGCCGTGCGCTGCCATCGCGTCGACGTCGAAGTTGTTGTAGCCCACGGCCATGTTGGCGCAAATTTTCAGGTCGGGGCAGGCGTCGAGCACGGCGGTGTCGATGCGCTCGCTGCCGGTGGTGAAGGCGCCCTCTTTACCCTTGAGCCTGTCGATCAGCTGCTCTTTGCTCCAGCTCTCGTCGGACTGGTTCGACTCGACTTCGAAGTGCTGGGAAAGGCGTTCGATGGTTTCGGGAAAGATCGCGCGTGCGACCAGGATCTTGGGCTTGCTCATGATGATGTCTGCGCCTAGCGGAAGAAGATGAAGGTGGAGAGAACGAACAGCGGAATCAGCACGGCCACCGACCATGCCATGTAGCCGAAGAAGCTGGGCATGGGCACACCACGGCTCTCGGCGATGGCCTTGACCATGAGGTTGGGCGCGTTGCCGATGTAGCTGTTGGCGCCCATGAACACGGAGCCGGCCGAAATGGCGGCCAGCGTGGTGGCGTAGGTGGTCATGAGCGCGGCCGGGTCGCCGCCTGCGGTGTTGAAGAACACCAGGTAGGTCGGCGCGTTATCGAGGAAAGAGCTCAGGATGCCCGATGCCCAGAAATACATGGCCGGATCGGGCTGCCCGTCGGGCCTTGTCACAGCCGCTATTACCGCCGCAAAGGGGCCGTGCGCGCCAGCCTTGAGCATGGCAATCACCGGAATGATGGTCAGGAAAATACCCGCGAACAGCTTGGCAACCTCGGCCATCGGGCCCCATTCGAACTGGTTGTCGGCGTGCACCTTGGCCGGGGTCGTCTTGAACGAGAGCAGCGTGATGGCGATGAGGCCGATGTCGCGCACGAGCCCCGGCAGGCCGACCTGCGTGCCGAACACATCGAAGCTCACGGACGATTTCCAGACGCCCGAGAGCAGCACGAAGAAGATGATGCCGCCCAGCAGCCAGAAATTGGCCGCACCGTCGAAACCGATACGCCGGGTGTCCGGTGTGGGGTCGACCGGAAGCACGCCCTCCTTTCGGTAGTGATGGCGGTCGATCACGTAGAAGAGCGCGAGCAACGTGCCGACGAGAAACAGTGTTTCGGGAAAGATGTTTTTCGCCGTCCAGAAAAAGTCGACGCCCTTCAGGAAGCCGAGGAACAGCGGCGGATCGCCCAGCGGCGTGAGCGAGCCGCCCGCATTCGACACGATGAAAATGAAGAACACCACCACGTGCGCCTTGCTCACGCGGTTGTCGTTGGCGCGAATCAAGGGCCGTATGAGCAGCATCGAGGCGCCCGTGGTTCCCATGAAGCTCGCAAGCACCGCGCCAATGGCAAGAATGGCCGTATTGAGCCCCGGCGCCCCATGCAGATTGCCGCGAATATGAATGCCGCCCGCCACCGTGAACAACGCAGTGAGCAGGATGATGAATGGGATGTATTCCTCCACCAGGGCATGCACCAGCTGCCCCCCGGCGAGCGGTGCGCCATGAACGGCTGCAAAGGGCAACAGGAAGGCCAGCGCCCAGGCGGCGGATACCTTGCCGTAGTGGTGATGCCAGAACCCGGGCGCGAGCAGCGGCATCAGCGCAATCGACAGGAGAATGCCCGCAAACGGAACGCCCCAAAGTGCAGACAGCTTGCTGCCGTCGAGCTCGGCAGCCATGGCAAGCGCGGGAAACATCATCGGCAGCACTGCGGCTGCCGCCAGGCGAACTGTTTTTTTCATGGGGCCGTACCGTACCAGACGAGAGTCAGGCCGGCGGCTGCTCGATCTCGAACACCTGGCGCAGGTAGGCCAGGTATTTTTCGTCCTCGCACATGTTCTTGGACGGCGTATCCGACAGCTTGGCCACCGGCTGGCCGTTGCAATTGATCATCTTGATGACGATCTGCAGCGGCTCGTAGCCGAGGTCGTTGGTGAGGTTGGTTCCAATACCGAAGGCCAGCTGGCAACGGCCGCGGAACTGCTGGTACAGCTCGATGGTGCGCGGCACGGTGAGGCTGTCGCTGAAGATCAGCGTCTTGGTGAGCGGGTCGACACGGTTGGCGGCATAGTGCGCCAGCATGCGCTCCCCCCACTGGAAGGGGTCTCCGCTGTCGTGGCGTGCGCCGTCGAAGAGCTTGCAGAAGTACAGGTCGAAGTCGCGCAGGAAGGCGCTCATGCCGTAGACGTCCGACAGCGCAATGCCGAGGTCGCCGCGGTACTCGCGCGCCCAGTTTTCAAAGCCGAAGATCTGGCTGTCGCGCAGGCGCGGGCCGAGCCCCTGGCAGGCCTGCAGGTATTCGTGGGCCATGGTGCCGAGCGGAATCAGGCCGAGCTTCATGGCGTAGAGCACGTTGCTGGTACCCGCAAGCTGTGGCAGCCGGGCGGCGGGCCTGGCCTGCGCCGGCGGCGAGGTCACGGCGCCGAGCCTTGCAGTGAGGGTGCGCAGCACCTCTTCATGCCAGTCCTTCGAGAAGCGGCGGCGGGTGCCGTAGTCGGCAATCTTGAGGTCGGCAAGGCCGGCGTCCTGCAGCTGCCCGATCTTGGTTTCCAGGCGCCTTCGGCCTTCGTCGAGGTCGGGCTTCTTCTGCGTGTTGCGAAAGTAGACCTCGTTCACGATTGCCAGCACCGGAATCTCGAACAGGATGGTGTGCAGCCACGGTCCCTTGATGCGGATTTCGAGCTCGCCCGAAGGCTGCGGCGTAATGCTGATGTATTTCTCGTTGAGCCGGAACAGGCCCAGGAAGTCGACGAAGTCGCTCTTGATGAAACGCATCGACCGCAGGTAGGCCAGCTCGGCGTCCCGGAACTGCAGCGAGCAGAGGCTTCGCACTTCTTCGCGGATTTGCCCGGCGAACTGCGC
The DNA here is from genome assembly GCF_031456585.1 of Variovorax sp. 3319. NCBI lineage: Bacteria > Pseudomonadati > Pseudomonadota > Betaproteobacteria > Burkholderiales > Comamonadaceae > Variovorax > Variovorax sp. 3319. The sequence goes on along the minus strand of NZ_JAVDUZ010000005.1, from coordinate 45,843 downwards.
CAGGTCGACACCGGGGTTGCGGCACTTGAACCGGTACTCGACCTGAGCGCCGGGAAAGTGATGCAGGACGACCTGCATCATGGTGAACTTGTAGAGGTCGGTGTCGAGCAGGCTGTGAATGATCATGGTGCGGCGCGCGTTGTCCCAAGCTTTTCGGCGTGCGTTCGATTATCACGGGCGTCGTCGGCTTGTGCCTACGGGGCCTGCACTGCACGTCCTACCGCAAGGGTGAATCGGTCCCGCGACATTGTGTTCACGGCGGCTAACGAGCCCGCCGAATCAACTGTAGAAGGAGATTCGCATGAACAAGGACACCATCGAAGGCAACTGGAAACAGCTCAAGGGCAAGGTCAAGGAGCAATGGGGCAAGTTGACCGACGACGACTTCGACGTCATTGCCGGCAAGCGCGATCAGTTGCTTGGCCGCATCCAGGAGCGCCACGGCATCAGCCGCGATGAGGCCGAAAAACAGGTCAAGGAATGGGAGTCGCGCGACGGCCGCACGCCGGACACCCTCTGGTACGAAAAGTACTGACGCCTGCCGGGTGGCCTGAACGCCGCCCTGCGCCCTGATCCCTTTCCAATTCACTTTTCAACTTCAACAAGAAAGAACACCAAAATGAAAAAACATCTGCTCATGCTCGCACTCGCCTCGACCTGTTTCATGGCCACGCACGCCAGTGCAATGACCAAGGACGAATACAAGGCCGCCAAGGACAAGATCGAAGCCGACTACAAGTCCGCCAAGGCCCAGTGCGACGCGATGAAGGACAACGCGAAGGACGTTTGCCAGAAGGAAGCCAAGGGCACGGAAAACGTGGCCAAGGCCGAACTCGAGCAGCAATACAAGCCAAGCGACGCGCATGCACGCAAGGTTGCTGAAGAAAAGGTGAAGGCCAAGTACGAAGTCGCCAAGGAAAAGTGCGACGACCAGACGGGCGATGCCAAGTCTGCGTGCGAGAAGCAGGCAAAGGCCGACGAAGCTCAGGGCAAGGCCGATATCAAGGCCATGAAGAAGACGATGTAAGACCATTGCGGTCCTGACGGGCCGCATGGCTTTTGAGAAAACGGCGCCCTCGGGCGCCGTTTTTCATGGCGTCAGGCTTTCAAGGAATCGACTACGCGCTGCAGCGCATCGGGGAGCGCCACCGGCCGCTGCGTTGCGCGGTCGACATACACATGCACGAAGTGGCCCTGCGCGGCCGCGGTTTCCGCGCCCTCCGCAAAAAGCGCGATTTCGTACCTGACGCTCGAGCGTCCCACCTGGGCCACTCGAATACCGGCTTCCACCGTTTGCGGAAAGGCGATGGGCGCGAAATAGTTGCATTGCGTCTCCACCACGAAGCCGACGGTCTGGCCCTGGTGAATGTCGAGCGCGCCGCGCTCGATCAGCAGCGCGTTCACCGCCGTGTCGAACCAGCTGTAGTAGACGACGTTGTTGACATGGCCGTACATGTCGTTGTCGGCCCAGCGCGTGGGAATGCTGCGAAACGCGCGGTAGCCGCTACGGGAATTCGGCGTGGGTTTGGTGGCGGAGCTCATCGCGCGGCATTTTGCCAGCGGCGCCAGTAGTCGAAAGCTACCCTGAACGTGCCGAGTTGCACCTGCACCGTCTCGGCAATGTCGGTCGCGTAGCCGCCGGCCATTGCAAAAGCCAGCGGAATGCGGCGCTGCCAAACCCAATCGAACACCCGCCGGTCTCGCGCCTCCAGGCCGTCGAAGCTCAGCTTGAGCCGGCCGAGCCGGTCGCGCTCGAAGGGATCGGCGCCCGCCAGGTAGATCACCAGCCCGGGCGAAAAGCGCCGGTCGAGTTCGTCCAGTGCATGCTCCAGTGCGGTCAGGTAATCGGCATCGCCGCAACCGTCGGGCAGTTCAACGTCCAGGTCGCTCGCCTCCTTGCGGAAGGGAAAGTTCTTCTGCCCGTGCATGGAGAGCGTGAAAACGCTTGGATCATTGCGAAAGATGCTTGCCGTGCCGTTGCCCTGGTGCACGTCGAGATCGATAACGGCAACCTTCAGCTGCCGGCCGCTGCGGCCATGCTCCGCCTGCATGAGGCGCGCGGCCACCGCGGCGTCGTTGAAGACACAGAATCCGCCGCCTTTGTCGGCATAGGCGTGGTGCGTGCCGCCCGCCATATTGGCGGCCACCCCACCCGCGAATGCCGCGCGGCAGGCCGCGATGGTCGCCCCGGTGGATCGGCGCGAGCGCTCGACCATCGCCTCGCTCCAGGGAAAGCCGATTTCCCGCATGGCCTGCGGGCTCACGGTTCCGTCGCTGATGGCCGCAATCCACTGGGGGGTGTGGGCGAGCGCCAGTTCGCCGTCGGTGGCACGCGGCGCCTGGTCCATTTCGACCCCCGGCAAGTGCTCCAGCAGCCGGTCGCGCAGTAGCGCGTAGCGGGACATCGGAAAGCGGTGGCCGGGCGGCAGGGGCAGAACGAACTGGCCGGAATAGAAGGCGCGCATGGGCTGCATTCTGGGGTGCGGGCCGAATTTAGAAAGTGTGTTCTAAATTGCTGCAAAGCAGCAAAACCCTCTTGATTGCAAAGCTGTGCTGCCTATACTTGAGTCCATGCTGCACCGCAACATAGACGACGAGGGGCAGCGCAACGTGAACACCGACCACCATCCTTTCTGGAGATTCTTCATGGCCCTGACCGCTGACCAAATCCTCGCCGCCCAAAAAGCAAACCTCGAAACCCTGTTCGGCCTGACCACCAAGGCTTTCGAAGGCGTCGAAAAGCTCGTCGAACTGAACGTGACCGCTTCGAAGGCTGCCCTGGCCGAAGCCGCCGGCACCGCCCAAGCCGCCCTGAACGTCAAGGACGCGCAAGAACTGCTGACGCTGCAAGCCAGCCTGTTCCAGCCCCTGGCCGAAAAGACCGCCGCCTACAGCCGTCACCTGTATGACATCGCCCAAGGCACCGGCGCCGAGTTCACCAAGGCTTTCGAAGCCAAGGCCGCTGAAGCCCAGCAAACCTTCGTCGGCCTGGTCGACAGCGCTTCCAAGAATGCACCCGCCGGCTCGGAAACTGCCGTTGCCGTGCTGAAGAGCGCCGTGGCTGCCGCCAACAACGCTTTCGAATCGGTCCAGAAGGCCGTCAAGCAAGCGTCGGACGTTGCCGAAGCCAACTTCAACGCCGTGTCGTCGCAAGCCGTCGCCGCCGCCAAGACCGCGACCACCGCTCGCAAGCGCTAAGCCGCCGGCCGACCGCCACCAGTTGTCTCCTTGGGTCCTCACGGATCCAATTCAGGGCCTCATCTTCGGATGAGGCCTTTTTTTTGAGCACTTTTGCTCGCCCCCAGGCTGCGCGCACTTCGTGTCGCTTCTCCCTCCCCCTACCGGGGGCAACACAGAGGCCCGGCAGAGCCGGTTCCTCGGTGTTTCTGGCTTGGATAATGGAGGTCTTATTTCAGGAGACTCTCAATGCAGATCGACGGCAAGGTTTTTATCGTGACCGGTGGCGCTTCTGGCCTTGGCGAAGGCACGGCGCGCATGCTGGCCGCCAATGGCGGCAAGGTGGTCATCGCCGACATGCAGGCTGAAAAGGGCGAAGCCGTCGCGCGCGAGATCGGCGGGGCGTTCGTCAAATGCGACGTGAGCCAGGAGGCCGACGGCCAGGCGGCGGTTGCCGCGGCGCAAAAGCTCGGCAAGCTCGTGGGGCTGGTCAATTGCGCGGGCATAGCGCCGGCCGAAAAGACGGTGGGCAAAAACGGCGCGCACGCGCTGGCGGTGTTCAGCAAGACCGTTACGGTCAATCTGATCGGCAGCTTCAACATGATCCGCCTCGCGGCCGAGGCCATGAGCAAGAACGAGCCCGAAGCCACTGGCGAGCGGGGCGTGCTGATCTCGACCGCATCGGTTGCGGCCTACGACGGGCAGATGGGCCAGGCGGCCTACAGCGCCTCGAAGGGCGGCGTGGTCGGCATGACGCTGCCGATTGCGCGCGACCTGGCCCGCAACGGCATCCGCAACATGACCATTGCCCCCGGCATCTTCGGCACGCCCATGCTCTTCGGCATGCCGCAAGAAGTGCAGGACGCTCTGGCCGCCAGCGTGCCCTTCCCCTCCCGCCTGGGCACGCCGGAAGACTACGCCAAGCTTGCCAAGCACATCATCGAGAACGACATGCTCAACGGCGAGGTGATTCGTCTCGACGGAGCGATTCGACTTCCGCCCCGGTAAGCGGCGGCACCGCCGTGCTGCCGGTGCGGTCCAGGCGCTCGTATTGGGCGATGACCTGGGCGCCCAGCAGCACGAGCGTCGCGGCAATTTCCAGGCTAAGCAGCACGACGATGGCCGTGGTGAGCGAACCGTAGACCACGTTCACCTGCGAAAGCGTCGAAAAGTACCAGATCAGCACGTGGCGCGTGGCCTCCCACAGCAGCGCGGCCGTCACGCCGCCCAGCAGCGCGTGGCGCAGCGACATGCGGCCGGCGGGCATCACCAGGTAGAGCGAGGTCAGCATGAAGATTTCGCCGCCCAGCCCAAGCAGGTAGAGCAGCAGCCCCGATACGCCCGAAAGCGACCAGTTGCGCCCGAACAGGTCGACGCTCTCCTGCCCCACCAGCTGAAGCGCGCCCGAAACCAGCGTGACCAGCAGCAGCCCCACGCACAGGCAAAGGATGTAGATGTAGGGCATGACGGCCGACACCAGGAAGTGGCGCTTGTGGTCCGCCTTGCGGTGATGAAAGATCACCGCCATGGCGCTTTCAAGGATGCTGAAGGCCAGCGAGCTGAAGAAAATCATCGTGACCAGCAGCACCGGCCCCATCACGTCCCGGTGGTCCAGAAAGTTCGACAGCTCCCCGACAATGGCCTTGGACTGCCCGGGCAGCAGCCACTCGAGGTACCGGCCGATGGTGCGCAGCAACTCGGCCTGCTCGATGACATGCGACATTGCGATCACGCTGACGATCAGCAGCGGCACGATGGAAAGCAGCGCGTAATACGCCACCGCACCCGCGAGCAGCAGGCCCTGGTTCGCGCGAAACGCCTTGAGCGCGTCCCACACGAATCGGAGGGGGTGGCGCAGCAGCGGCGCGACGTGGTGCAATGGCTTGGGCGTCTTCATGCGTGGAAATCCGGGGCGTTCATCCGGTGCGGGCAGTATGCCGCCCGGGCGCGGGCGTTCTGCCGCTTGCGTATGATTTGCCGCTCTTCGCCTACATGACCATCCCCGCTTCTTTCATCCAGGAACTCATCGCGCGCGCCGACGTGGTGGAGATCGTCGGGCGCTATGTGCAGCTGAAGAAGGCAGGCGCCAACTTCATGGGCCTGTGCCCGTTCCACGGCGAAAAATCGCCCTCGTTCTCGGTCAGCCCCACCAAGCAGTTCTATCACTGCTTCGGGTGCGGTGTGCACGGCAACGCCATCGGGTTTCTCATGGAGCACGCGGGCATGGGCTTCGTCGAGGCGGTGCACGACCTGGCCGGCCAATACGGCCTGCAAGTGCCCGAGGACGACGCCTCGCCGGCCGAGCGCGCCCGCGCCGCGAACCAGCGCCAGAAACAGGCCACCTTGACCGACGTGCTCGAAAAAGCCGGCGAGGCCTACCGAAAGGCGCTGCGGCAGGCGCCCGGCGCCATCGAATACCTGAAGGGCCGCGGCGTTTCGGGCGAAGTGGCCAAGCAGTTCGGCATCGGCTACGCGCCGGCCGGCTGGCGCGCGCTGGCCAGCGTGTTCCCGGACTACGACGATCCGCTGCTCGCAGAGAGCGGGCTGGTTATCGTCAACACCGAAGACGGCGCCGAAGACGCCAAGCGCTACGATCGCTTTCGCGACCGCGTGATGTTCCCCATCCGCAACGTCAAGGGCGAATGCATCGGCTTTGGCGGGCGGGTGCTGGGCGACGAAAAGCCCAAGTACCTCAACTCTCCCGAAACGCCTGTCTTCAGCAAGGGCCGCGAGCTCTACGGCCTGTACGAGGCGCGCGCCGCCTTCCGCGAGCGCGGCTATGCGCTGGTGACCGAGGGCTACATGGACGTGGTCGCCCTGGCGCAGCTCGGCTTTCCGAATGCGGTGGCCACGCTGGGCACCGCCTGCACCACCGAGCACGTGCAAAAGCTCTTCCGGTTCACCGAATCGGTGGTGTTCAGCTTCGACGGCGACGCAGCCGGCCGGCGCGCCGCGCGCAAGGCGCTCGACGGGGCCCTGCCCTACGCCACAGACGTGCGCAGCATCAAGTTCCTGTTTTTGCCGGCCGAGCATGACCCCGACAGCTTCATCCGCGAATTCGGCGCGGACGCATTCGCGCGCTTCGTGCAGGAAGCCACGCCGCTATCGCGCTTCATGGTCGAGGCCGCGCGAGAGGGGTGCGATCTCACCACCGCAGAGGGCCGTGCCCACATGAGCAGCAACGCACGGCCGCTCTGGAGCGCCATGCCCGACGGCGCGCTCAAACGGCAGATGCTGAGCGAGATTGCCACGCTGGTGCAGCTGGACGCCAACGCGCTGTCGGAGCTTTGGGCCGCCACCCCCGGCCCGCGCAAGGCGGCTGCGGCACCCGCACCGCGGCATTCCGGCGAGCCGGGCGACCCCTTCGACTATTCGGACATGCCGCCCCCGGCCGAGTACGAGCCGCCCCGCTACGAAAGCGATAGCAGCAAGCCCCGCGGCAAATTCACCAAAGGCAAGCGCTGGGGCGGCAAATACGAGGCTCCCATCGAGCCCCTGCGCGGCCGCGGCAAGCCGCCAAGCCGGCCGGACGTGGCCGTGCGGCTGCTGCTATCGAACATGGCGCAGTGGGAAGCGCTGTCGCATGAACTCCACGTGATGCTCTGCGACCTGCCTGGCCAGCACGGCGCGCTTTTTACCTGGCTCGACAGCCAGCTGCATGAGCACGGCGTGCAGCCCTGGGCGGCGCTCCGGGAAGGCATGCGCGGGCTCGACTTCGAGCCCCTGGCGGAACGGCTCATGAGCGTGTCCGAAGCGGCGCCTGTGCCCGAAGGCGAAGAAGACCAGCACCTGGCCGATGCCGTGAAGGAGCTTTCGAGCGTGCTCGATTTCATGCTCGACGACCGCCTGAAGGCTCAACAAAGCGAGGCTATTGCCGCCGTGGGCAAAGACCCGAAGGCCCTGGAGCGCTACAAGGCGCTGGAAGCGCGGAGGCTCGAATTGCGCACCCGGCTGAAGCCCTCCGGTGCATAAAGTGCTTGAAATTTGCGCAATAGGCTATAATGTAAGGCTTCGCAACTGGCGAAATTAGGCAAGAGCGACAGCAGCACCTCCGGGCCGACCCCTAGCGCAACGCACTCCAACGGAAAACATCCGTCGGAAAGGGTCAATAACCGCAAGGACTGCACACCAAATGTTCGCCCGACATCTTGCCTGACGAGGAATTTCTTCCTCTTTCCCATTTGTCTTGTCCGTGCCTGTGCGCGGGCTTTGTGTCTCGTCCGTGCTTATGCACGGGCTGTGGCGGCGCTGCCCATGAGGCGGTGCGCCAGTGATTTCGCTTGGTCCATCTTGCTGTAACGAGGTCGTATGCCCAGTTCAAAGAAGCCTGCTCCTTCACTCGCCAAAGGCGTCGCCCCAAAGTCTGTCGCAGAAAAACCGTTGAAAGCTGGCGTTATGCCGGCAACTAAGTCGGGTGCCGCCGCGTCCAAATCGGCAGCCGCAACGAAAGTGAAAACCGTGCCCACGAAATCGACCTCCATCGACGATCCGAAAAAAACCGCCGCCAAGACGGTTGCCGCAGCCCCCGCCGCCAAGAAAGTCGGCCGCCCGCCCAAGGCCGCCGGTGCCGCCGCGCCCGCCACCGGCGCCAAGCGCGGCCGCAAGCCCAAGGCCGGCAATGACGCGCCCGAGAGCGACATCGACCTGTCGGACATCGAAGAGGATCTGGTCGGCGACGAGCCGGCAAGCGCGACGACGACCGAAGAAAAGGTCAAGCCGCTGCGCATGAAGATCAGCAAGGCGAAGGAACGCGCCTTGATGAAGGAGTTCGGCCTCGACGAGACCGTGCTCTCCGAGGAAGACCTGGCCAAGCGCCGCTCGCGCCTGAAGACCCTCATTACGCTGGGCAAGACCCGCGGCTACCTCACGCACGGCGAAATCTCCGACCACCTGCCCGACAAGCTGGTCGACGCCGAGACCATGGAAGTCGTGGTCACCATGCTCAACGACATGGGCGTGGCGGTGTACGAGCAAACGCCCGACGCCGAAACCCTGCTGCTGAACAACACCGCGCCCACCGCCACCACGGTGGAAGAAGCCGAGGAAGAAGCCGAAGCCGCTCTCTCCACGGTGGACAGCGAATTCGGCCGCACGACCGACCCCGTGCGCATGTACATGCGCGAAATGGGCACGGTCGAGCTCTTGACGCGCGAAGGCGAAATCGAAATCGCCAAGCGCATCGAAGGCGGCCTGATGGCCATGATGGAAGCCATTTCGGCCTCCCCTGCCACCATTGCAGAAATCCTGCGCCTGGCAGCCGACATCCGTGAAGGCAAGGTCGTCATCTCCACCGTGGTGGACGGCTTCTCGAACCCCAACGAGGCCGACGACTACGTGGCCGAGGAAGACTTCGACGAATTCGACGAAGAAGACGACGACGACGGCAAGGGCGGCTCCAAGGCCCTCACGAAGAAGCTCGAAGAACTCAAGCGCGACGCGCTCGAGCGTTTCGACCGCATTGCCGTCATGTTCGAGAAGGTCCACAAGATCTACGACAAGGAAGGCTATGGCACGCCGGCCTACCAGAAGGCGCAGCAGGCCCTGTCGGACGAGCTCATGACCATCCGCTTCACGGCCAAGACCATCGAGAAGCTGTGCGACCTGGTTCGCACGCAGGTCGACGACGTGCGCAAGAAGGAACGCGAGCTGCGCCGCATCATCGTGGACAAGTGCGGTTTTCCGCAGGACGAGTTCATTCGCGACTTCTCCGGCTACGACAAGAACGGCAACCGCGTGCCGTCCAACCTGCTCAACCTGAAGTGGGTCGAAAAGCAGGCCGCCTCGGGCAAGCCCTGGAGCGCCGTGCTCGCACGCAACATTCCGCCGGTGCAAGAACTGCAGCAAAAGCTCACCGACATCCAGTCGCGCGTGGTGGTGCCGCTCACGCAGCTGAAGGAAATCAACAAGCGCATGAACGAGGGCGAATCGTCCTCGCGCGACGCCAAGAAGGAAATGATCGAGGCCAACCTGCGCCTCGTGATCTCCATCGCCAAGAAGTACACCAACCGCGGCCTGCAGTTCCTCGACCTGATCCAGGAAGGCAACATCGGCCTGATGAAGGCGGTCGACAAGTTCGAATACCGCCGCGGCTACAAGTTCTCGACCTACGCCACGTGGTGGATCCGCCAGGCCATTACCCGCTCCATTGCGGACCAGGCGCGCACCATCCGCATTCCGGTGCACATGATCGAGACGATCAACAAGATGAACCGCATTTCGCGCCAGCATCTGCAGGAGTTCGGCTTCGAGCCGGACGCCAGCATCCTGGCGGCGAAGATGGAGATCCCGGAAGACAAGATTCGCAAGATCATGAAGATTGCGAAGGAGCCGATCTCGATGGAAACCCCCATCGGCGACGACGACGATTCGCACCTGGGCGACTTCATCGAAGACAGCAGCAACACGGCCCCCATCGAGGCCGCAATGCAGGCGGGCCTGCGCGACGTGGTCAAGGACATCCTGGACAGCCTCACGCCGCGCGAAGCCAAGGTGCTGCGCATGCGCTTCGGCATTGAAATGAGCACGGACCACACGCTGGAAGAAGTCGGCAAGCAGTTCGACGTGACCCGCGAGCGCATCCGCCAGATCGAAGCCAAGGCCCTGCGCAAGCTCAAGCATCCTTCGCGTTCGGACAAGCTGCGCAGCTTTATTGATACGCTCTAAGCCGGTCTCCCGGTATTTACCTGACGAGGAGGCGCCCGCAAGGGCGCTTTCTTTTTTGGCCTTCGGATAAGAAAAATGGAGCAAACCTCATGAATCCCGATGCAGAAAAGCTCTGGCTGGCGCCGCGCTGGGCGCTTGCAGTGCTGCTCGCCGTGCTGGGCATGCTCGGTCCCTTTTCCATCGACACCTACATTCCGGCCTTCTCGGGCATTGCGCGCTCCATTGGCGCCACCCCGGCCGAAATGCAGCAGACGCTTTCGGCCTACCTGTTCGGCTTTGCGTTCATGAACCTGTTCCACGGCGCACTGTCGGACAGCTTCGGCCGCCGGCCCGTGGTGCTGTGGGGCCTTGCGGTGTTCACCATTGCGTCGCTGGGCTGCGCGCTGTCGCAGAACATTGCGCAACTGGTGCTGTTCCGCGGGCTCCAGGGTTTGTCGACCGGTGCGGGCATCGTGGTTTCGCGCGCGGTCATCCGCGACATGTTCCCGCCGGCCGATGCGCAGCGGGTCATGAGCCAGGTGACCATCTACTTCGGCGTGGCTCCGGCCATTGCACCTATCGTGGGCGGCTTTCTCTTTGTGCATGCCGGCTGGCACGCGATCTTCTGGTTCCTGGTGGCGGTCGGCGTGATTCTGTTCGTGGCCAACTACAAGCTGCTGCCCGAAACCCTGCACCAGAGCCAGCGCCAGCCTTTCCAGGTGCGCCACCTGATGCGCGGCTACTGGGACCTGTGCTCCGACCCGCGCTTTCTGCTGCTCGCTTTCGCGAGCGGTGTTCCGTTCAATGGCATGTTCCTGTACGTGCTGGCAGCGCCCGCCTTTCTCGGCGACCACCTCGCGCTGGCGCCGACGCAGTTCTTCTGGTTCTTCCTGCTGACCATCGGCGGCATCATGTCGGGCGCATGGGCCAGCGGCCGCATGGCGGGCAAGGTGGCGCCCAAGCGGCAGATCCGCGACGGCTTCCTCATCATGCTGGTGACTTCGCTCGTCAACGTTGCCGCCAATTGGCTTTTCACGGCGCACGCTGCGTGGGCCCTGTGGCCGCTCGCGGTGTTCGCCTTCGGCTGGGCGCTGATGGTGCCGGTGGTCACGCTGCTGGTGCTCGACCTTCATCCCGAGCGGCGCGGCATGGCGTCGTCGCTGCAGGCCGTGATCGGCTCCACCGCCAACGGCATCGTTGCCGGCGTGGTGGCGCCGCTGGTCATGCATTCCACACTGGCACTGGCGGTCACGTCGATGCTGATGCTCGGAATCGGCCTCGTCGCCTGGGTCTGGTTGCACGGGCAGTGGCCCGAAATCGGCCGCCGCGTGGCGGCGGAGGTCTGACGCCATGCCGCAGTTTTCCGCCTTGCTCACACATGCGCGCGCCTGGCTGCCGGGGCGCAACACCGTCGACATTCGCGAGCGCATGCGCGCCGTGGCCGGTGCGGCAATCGGCCTGGTCATTACCGCGCTGCTGTGCCGCTGGATGGCCGAAGCAGCGGGTATCAGCATCTGGCTCATTGCGCCGATGGGCGCTAGCGCGGTGCTGGTCTTTGCCGTACCCGCGAGCCCGCTCGCACAGCCTTGGTCGGTCATGGTCGGCAACACGCTGTCGACACTGGTGGGCATTGCCTGCGTCCACTGGATACCCGACGCGGCCTGGGCCGCTGCGCTGGCCGTGGGCGCTGCCATCGGGCTGATGTTTGCCACGCGCAGCCTGCACCCGCCCGGCGGCGCCGCCGCGCTGCTCGCCGTGCTGACGCACACCACCGACTTCTCTGCGGCCCTGTTTCCCACGTTTGTGAACTCGCTCTTGCTGGTGCTGGCCGGTGTGGCCTACAACACGCTCACCGGCAGGCGCTATCCGCACGTGCAGGTGGTGCGGCCGCCCGCGGCGGATGCGCGCTTCAGCCAGGCCGACATCGACGCGGTGCTGGCCCGCTACAACCAGGTGCTGGACATCAGCCGGGACGACCTCGAATCGCTCATCCAGCAGACCGAACTCGAGTCTTACAAGCGGCGCCTCGGCACCCTGCACTGCGCCGACATCATGTCGCGCGAGCCGGTGTCGGTGGAGTTCGGCACGCCGCTGCAAGAGGCGTGGATGCTCATGAACCAGCGCCGCATCAAGGCCCTGCCCGTCATCGACCGCACGCGCCGCGTGGTGGGCATCGTGACGCAGGCCGACTTCTTTCGCATGCTCGACCTGGAACATCACGAAGGCATTGCGGGGCGGCTGCGCGACCTGATCCGCGCCACGCGCACCGTGGTGTCGAACAAGCCTGAAGTGGTCGGCCAGATCATGACGCGCCAGGTGCGCGTGGCCAGCGCCGACCGCCCGGTGGTCGACCTGGTGCCGCTGTTCTCCGAAGGCGGCCACCACCATATCCCCATCATCGACCATGAAAGGCGACTCACCGGCATGATCACGCAGTCGGACTTCGTGCGCGCTCTCTACAGCGCCGTACGGCCCGAGAACTGAACCTTCTCAAGGAGCGTGCATGGCGTGGGTTGTGTTGTTGGTGGCGGGCCTGCTCGAAATGGGCTGGGCCATCGGTCTCAAGTACACCGAAGGATTTACCAGGCTGTGGCCCTCCATCGGCACCGCCCTTTCGATGGTGCTCAGCGTGGTGCTGCTGGGCTGGGCCATGCGCTCGCTGCCCGTGGGCACGGCCTACGCGGTATGGACCGGCATCGGGGCGGTGGGCACGGTCATCCTGGGCATCGTGCTGTTCCATGAGCCTGCCAACGCGGCGCGGCTCGTCTGCGTGGGCCTGATCGTCGCGGGCATTCTCGGGCTCAAGTTAACCAGCCCGGCCTGAACGGAAGGGCCGGCGCCGGTTGCGGTGCTGATTGCGACCCTGGGCTATTCGAGCACCACGTTCGCCTTTTTGACCAGCGCTGCATAGCGCGCGGCTTCGCTGCGAAAGTAGCTCGCGGCCTGCTCGGGCGAGGTGGGCTTGATGACATTGCCCTGCTTGTCCATGGCCTCTCGCACCTCTGCGCTCGTAAAGGCCGCGGCCACTGCGTCGTGCACGCGCTGAATGTCGGCGGGCTGCATCTTGGGCGGCCCGATCACCGCGAACCAGCCTTCGACCGCATAGTTGGGTAGCCCCTGCTCCGCAATGGTCGGCATGTCGGGCGCGGCCGGGGAGCGCTGTGGGCTGCACACGCCGATGGCCCGCAGCGCACCGCTCTTGAGGTGGGGCTGCACCGCAGGCAGCGCCACCACACCCATCTCGACCTGGCCCGCAATCATGTCGGTAACCATGGGGCCGGTGCCCTTGTAGGGAATGTGCCGCGCCTTCACGCCGGCCTCGTCCATGAACATTTCACCTGCCAGGTGAATGATGGTGCCGTTGCCTGACGAAGCGTAGTTGTAGGTGTCGGGCTTGGCGCGCAGCAGCGCCACCAGTTCCTTCACGTTCTTGGCCGGCAGCTTGGGGTTGACCGCAAGGACCAGCGGCGTTGCGCCCACCACGCTGATGGGCGTGACATCGGCGATGGCGTCGAAGGGCATCTTCTTGTACACGGCCGGATTGATGACGTGGTTGTTCGACACCATGCCCAGCGTGAGCCCGTCGGGCGCAGCCTTGGTCACCACCGATGTGCCGGTGATGCCGCCCGCGCCAGGCAGGTTTTCTATTACCACCGGCTGGCCGAAGGCCTTGCCCAGCGCAACCGATGCCGCGCGCGCGATGGCGTCCACACCCGACCCTGCACTGATCGGCAGGATGAAGCGAATGGGCTTGTCGGAGCCCTGCGCGAGCGCTGGGCAAGCAGCCAGTGCGGCTGCGGAAGCGCCAAAACCCAGTACGGCGCGGCGGGTCATCGGGGGAAGGATCGTGTGCATGGTCTTGTCTCTCTTTATGTTTTTCGAAGAAAAAATCGCGCTCAGGCGATGGCCGATTCGGCCTGCATGGCCGCCACCTGCGCGTCGGCATAGCCGAGTTCGGCCAGCAGCTCGCGCGTGTGTTCGCCGAGCGTCGGCGGATCGAGCCGCACGCCGAGTCGCTCGCCGCCCAGCGTGATCGGGAACAACGTCGTCTGCGCGGTTTCTCCTGCGCGTTCGCCGTCGGGCAGGCGGATGTCGGCGAGGCCGCCAGTGGCCTTCAGGTGCGGATCGTCATAAAGGTCTTCAGGCCGCACGATGGGCGCGAAAGGCAAGCCACGCGCCTCGAAGATCGCCGACAGCTCGGCAGCCGACCGGTCGGCCAGCCGGCCGCGCAAGTCCGCGAGCAGCTTCGGTCGCACGCGAACCCGGTCGTTGTTGGTGCGCAAGGCAGGGTCGGCCTTCAGGTCGTCGAAGCCGAGCGCATCGCAGAACACCCGCCATTGCGCGTCGCTCACCGCGGCCAGGAAAATCTGCTCGCCGTCCTTCACGGTGAACACGTCGTACAGCGCCCAGGCCGAGATACGTTCGGGCATCGGCGCGGCGGCCTGCCCCGTGATGGCGTACTGCAGCATGTGCTGGCCGACCAGGAACACGTTGTTCTCGAACAGCGCGGACTGCACCTCCTGGCCCTTGCCGGTCTGTATGCGCTGCATGAGCGCGGCCATGGCGCCGATGGCGCCGAACATGCCGCCCATGATGTCGTTCACGCTGGTGCCCGCGCGCAGCGGGTCGCCGGGCCGGCCGGTCATGTAGGCCAGGCCGCCCATCATCTGCACCACCTCGTCGAGCGCGGTGCGGTGCTCGTAGGGCCCAGGCAAGAAACCGGTGTGGTTCACGTACACCAGGCGCGGGTTGAGCTTGCCCAGCGCGGCGTAGCCGAGCCCGTATTTGTCCATGGTGCCGGGCCTGAAGTTCTGCGCCACCACATCGGCGGTGGCGCACAGGCGCAGCGCCGCCTCGAGACCCTGCGGATGGCGAAGGTCCAGCGCAATGCTCTTCTTGTTGCGGTTGAACATCGGAAAAAAGCCCGCACCCGCGCCCAGCAGCTGCCGCGTGCGGTCGCCCTCGATGGGTTCGACCTTGATGACCTCCGCGCCCAGGTCGGCCAGCACCATGCCGCAGGTCGGGCCCATGACCATGTGCGTGAACTCGACCACGCGAATGCCGGTGAGCGGCAGGCGCTTTTCGTCGGGCGTCGTCGTTGTGTCGCTCATGCCGCGACTCCGGCGCTTGCTGCAAAGGTCTTCGGAAAGCCGGCGCGCCACACGGTGCCCTGCAGCGTTTCGCCGTCGAGCCAGCCGGCCACGCGTTCGCGCAATTCGAGCAGCTTGGGCAGATCGACGCCGGTGCGCACGCCCATGCTCTCGAGCATGAAGACGAGGTCTTCTGTGTCGACGTTGCCGCTGGCACCGGGCGCATGCGGGCAACCGCCGATGCCGGCCAGGCAAGCGTCGAAGCGTGAAATGCCGACTTCCAGCGCGGCATACACGTTGGCAAGCCCCAGGCCGCGCGTGTCGTGGAAATGGCCGCACCACAAGCGGTCGCCCGCAATGCGCCGCGCGCGCTCGAACAGGCTGCGGACCATGGCCGGATCGGCATAGCCGACGGTGTCCGCCAGGCTTACCCGGTCGGCGCCCGCATCGAGCAGCGCCTGCATCAGGCGCAGCACCTCTTCCGTATCTACGTGGCCCTGGATGGTGCAGCCGAAGGCGGTGCCCACGCCGCCCTCGATCATCGTCCTGGAGCCTGCGGCATCGCGTGCGGCGCGGATACGGGCGACCTCGGCCACCACCTCGTCGGGCGTCTTGCGCAGGTTTGCCAGGCTATGCGCATGGCTGGCCGACAGCGGCACCATCATCAGGTCGGCCTCGCCCGCAATGGCGAGTTCCGCGCCCCGCAGGTTGGGCACCAGCACCGAAGTGAAGAGCCCCGGCAGCGTCTTCGCGTAGGCCAGCAGTTCGGCCGTGTCCGCCAGTTGCGGCAGCAGGCGGGCGGGCACGAAGGAGCCGACTTCGATCTCGCACTGCCCCGCGGCATGCGCGTCGCGAATCCACTGGAGCTTCTCTGCGGTGGGCAGCGTTCTGGCGATGCTCTGCAGGCCATCGCGCAGCCCCACTTCGCGGACAACCGCGCTGGGCGGCAAAAAGACGTGAGCGGCAGGTGCTACCGGTGCGTCGTTCAAGGGTGTCTCCTTCGCGGTCTGGGGCCGATGTTAGAAGTTCCGATTCGAATCAGAAAATAGATTTCGGAAGCCAATCCGTTCCAAAATGGAATACCTCACCTTTCGCGCCGGCAACCACATGCGAGACCTCGACCTCACCACCCTCCGCCTCTTCGTTTCCGTATGCGAAACCCGCAGCATTGCGCGCGCCGGAGAGCAGGCCAGCATCGTTGGCTCGGCCATCAGCAAGCGCCTCGCGCAGCTCGAAGATGCCGTCGGCACGCCCCTGCTGCTGCGCAAGCGGCGCGGCGTGGTGCCAACGCCGGCCGGCGAAACACTGCTGGAGCATGCCCGCGCAATGCTCGGCAGCGCGCAGCGCATCGAGCGCGACATGGCGGCATATGCAGGTGGTGCACGGGGGCATGTGCGCATCCTTGCCTCGGCGTCGGTCATGGCCGAATCGCTGGCCGAAGACGTGGCCAACTTTCTGCAGAACCCCGCGCACCGCGACATCCGCGTCGACATGGAAGAGCGCGTGAGCCCCGAGATCGTGCGCGGCATTCGCGAGGGCAGCGCATCCATCGGCCTGTGCTGGGACGCGGCCGACCTGGAAGGACTGCAGCGGCGCAGCTACCGCACCGATCACCTGGCCGTGGTCGCGCACCCCTCGCACCCGGTGGCGCGCCGCGGCAAGGTGCGCTTCGAAGATGTGCTCGAGCATGAGTTTGTCGGCATGCCTGCACTCAGCGCCGTGCAGCTCATGCTCGCCCGCGAAGCCGCACTGGCCGGCAGGCCATTGGTGTACCGCGTGCTGGTCACCAACTTCGACGCCGCGCTGCGCGTGGTGCGCGCGGGGCTTGC
Source organism: Variovorax sp. 3319 (assembly GCF_031456585.1). Taxonomy (NCBI): domain Bacteria; kingdom Pseudomonadati; phylum Pseudomonadota; class Betaproteobacteria; order Burkholderiales; family Comamonadaceae; genus Variovorax; species Variovorax sp. 3319. The sequence continues at coordinate 29,105 of NZ_JAVDUZ010000005.1, read as the reverse complement.
AATCAGCGTGGTTCCGGCGGAAGTGGCGCAGCCCTTTGCCGACGCCTACGGCCTTCGGCTGATGCCGCTCACCGACGCCTGGGCGCGCCGCCGCTTCGCCATCTGCTTTCGCGGCGAAGAGACGCTCTCGCTGGCGGCGCAATTGCTGGTGGCGCATCTCGAAAAGTGCGCGACGGACTGAATGCGCCGACGCAATTCGACCGAAAACAGAAACTATCCGTTGGCCGAATCGGGATTTTTGTTTCTTTTATAGAAACCTACCATCGGGCCTGTCACGTTGTCACCCATCAAGTCCATTCAACCGAAAGACCCGAAATGTTCCGCAGAACCCTTCTTTCCGCCGCAGCCATTTCCGCCGCCCTGTCCCTCGGCTCGCTCGCAGCCGTGGCCGCCGAACCCCTGAAGCTCGAGGTGTACAACCCCGGCGCCAAGTCGATGTTTCCCGTGTCTTCCGAACTGGTCATCGGGCAGGCCGAGGCCGTGCTGATCGATGCGCAGTTCCAGCGCAACGACGCCGAGGCGCTGGTGCAGAAAATCAAGGCCAGCGGCAAGAAGCTGAGCACGGTCTACATCAGCCACAGCGATCCCGACTACTACTTTGGCCTCGACGTCATCCAGGCCGCCTTCCCGGACGCGAAGATCGTCGCCACGCCGCAAACCGTGGCCGCCATCCAGGCATCGAAGGACGGCAAGCTCGCGCACTGGGGCCCCATCCTCAAAGAGAACGCACCCAAGGCGCTGGTCGTGCCCGAGCCGCTCGCGGGCGACAGCATCGAGCTCGAAGGCCGCAAGATCCAGGTGGTTGGCCTCGACGGCCCCACCCCGGCGCGCACCTTTGCGTGGATTCCGTCGATCAAGGCGGTGGTTGGCGGCGTGCCGGTGTCGGCCAACATCCACCTGTGGGTGGCCGACACGCAAACGCCCGAGTCGCGCCGCGACTGGCTCAAGACGCTCGGCCGCATCGAAGCGCTGCGTCCCAAGACCGTGGTGCCCGGCCACTTCGAACCCAATGCCGATGGATCGATGCCCTATTCGGTTGCCTCGGTGAAGTTCACCCGCAGCTACCTGCAAACCTTCGAAACCGAAGCCGCCAAGGCCAAGGATTCGGCCGCGCTCATCGCCGCAATGAACAAGCGCTACCCCAAGCTGCAGCACGCCGCTTCGCTCGAACTGAGCGCCAAGGTGATCAAGGGAGAAATGAAATGGCCGCAGTGAACGACAACAACAATACGACGCTGCACTACATCTTCGATCCGATGTGCGGCTGGTGCTACGCGGCCGCACCGCTGGTCGATGCGGCGCGCAGCGTGCCGGGGCTCAGTGTCGAGTTCCACGGCGGCGGCATGATGACCGGTGCCAACCGGCGCCCCATCACCGCGCAGTGGCGCGACTACGTGATGCCGCACGACCGCCGCATTGCCGAGCTCACGGGCCAGCCCTTCGGCCAAGGCTACTTCGAAGGGTTGCTGCGCGACACCGGCGCGGTGATGGATTCCGAGCCGCCGACCACCGCGGTGCTCGCGGCCGAGGCGCTGCGAACGGGTGGCGGCCTCGACATGATCCATCGGCTGCAGCGCGCGCACTATGTCGAAGGCCGGCGCATCGCCGACATGGACGTGCTCACCGCCGTCGCCGCAGAACTTGGCTTTGACGCCGAGGCCTTTGCATCGGCCTTCGCCCGCCTGTCCGGCGAGGCGACTGCGCAGCACATTGCCGCCAGCCGGCAGCTGCTGCAACGCGCAGGTGGCCAGGGCTTTCCGACCTTTGTGCTGGCGCATGCAGATGGCACTGCGAGCCGCATCGACATCGGTCCGTGGCTCGGCCGCGCCGACGAATGGAAGGCGCAGCTGGCCACGCTTGCGGCGCCGTCGGGCGTTGCGGCAGACGTTGGAGCGGGCCAGGCGTCATGCGGCCCGGACGGCTGCGCAATCTAGGCCGTCACAGCGTACGCGCCGCTATCTGCTGCACTGAAAGCTGCCCGCCTGCGATGCGTCTCCGCTCGCGTAACGCGGCCACAGCGGCCATTCGCACAGCGGTCGCGAACGAACGACCCTGAACGGCGGCTGCACGTCCTGCTCGGCCAATTGCAGGCCGGCCGGCGCGCGGCCGCGCTCGACCCAGTCGGCCAGCGCACCGAGCATGTCGACGTTGGCCGGCGCACCGGCGCCTACGTGGTCTACGCCCGGCGCGGTGTACAGGCGCATGAAGCGGTCCACGTTGTCGCGCCCCATGCGCGCCACCACCGACTCGTAGTAGCGAATGCCGGCGAACGGGCTCTGCGCGTAGTCGGCCATGTGTTCGAGCATCAGCAACTTGCCGCCGCGCGCCTGGAAGGCACCGAGATCGGGATTGGTCGAATCCATCAGCTGCGACACGCTGGCAATGCGCGCGGCGAAATCTTCCGCGCGGTAGTTGCGCACATCGAGCGACGGATTGCGCGCATAAAAATACTGCAGCGCCCCGCTGCCGTAGAACCATGCAATGCCATTGCTCTGTTGCGGCGGCACCGTGGGCGCGGCGGTACCCGTCCACCATGCGTTCCAGCCGCCCGTGGCCGCAAAGGCCGGCGTGCCTTCGCCGCCAATGCCCCAGCCGGGGTACTCCGTTACACCATGCGCAAGCGGCACGGGTGAACGCCACGGCGAACGCAGCGTGCGCACCGCCTGCACCTGTGCATCGTTCAGGCAGTTGTCGCCGCTGGTGCCAGCGGCGCAGCGAAGGCTGGCGGGATCGAAGCGCTGCAGGCACGCCACAGGGTTCGACACAATGCCGTCCGCAGCACCGTCGGTGGCGTCGCACGAGGCGAGCACGGCGCTGTGCACCAGTTGCACCTGCGCGGGCCGCAGCCATCCTTCGCCCATGGTGGCAATGCCATTGCGCGTGCCGGCGTGTTGCAGTCCCGTCCAGTTGATGACCGGCACGCGGCTGAAGATGCCATCGAAATCTTGCGGGTAGCGCTGCGCCATGGTGAGCCCTTCGCGCCCACCTTCGGAGCTGCCCACGAAGTACAGCTTCTGCGGCGCCTGCCCGTAGGCGCGCTGCATCAGCGCGACTGCCACGTCGCGCACCTTCTTGTACGAGGCGTGCGCAAAATTGACCAGTGCCTCGTCGTTGAGCGCAAAGGCCTGCGGCGGTTGGCCCTGCACATTCTGGTGGCCCGAGTCCGTGCCGTAGGTCACATAGCCCTGCGCCAGTGGCGTGGGCTGGTCGAAGCGCGCGCCCGGCACCAGCGCAAGGCCGGTGATCAGCACGCCGTTGAAACCTCCGCCGCCGTACTGCACGCTGCGCCCGTTCCACGCCAGCGGCAAGTTGACCTGGAACATGATGGGCGGCGCCGCTGCATCGAGCGGCGCAATGCGGCCGAGTACCTTGCAGTGCGAAGGCGTCGGTGGGGTGATGCGCGAAGCGGGCGTACCCGCGCGCTCGGCCACCGCAAGCGGCGAAGCGGGAACCAGTGTGGCCGAGTCGATTGTTGCCGCACCGCTCGGCAGGCCGATGGCCGCGGGCGCGACCGGCGCAACCAGCGCCGCACAAGACGCCGCAGGATTGGCGCCAAGCGTGAGGTTTTGCAGCGCGGTGGTGGTGCTGCAAGCAGCCAGCAACACGGCGGACGCCAGCACGGCGCCCCCGTAAAACACTGTCCTGGGGATCGCCATGCTGTGTGTCTCCTTCTTGTTTGCCGGGACGGTTACCGGGCCACGCCCAGCAATCTTTCGAGCACCTGAGGCTGGCTGCGCAATGCCGCCGCGCTGTCGGCGTGCACGATGGTGCCGTGGTCCAGCACCACCGCGTGGTCGGAAATGGCTAGGATCGCCTGCGGGTGCTGTTCCACGATGATGGCCGCCAGCCCCTCGTCCTGCGTGATGCGGCGGATGGCGCGCAGCAACTCTTCCACGATGATCGGCGCGAGGCCCTCGAGCGGTTCGTCGAGCAGCAGCAACCTGGGGTTGAGCACCAGTGCGCGGCCGACCGCCAGCATCTGCTGCTCGCCGCCCGAAAGCTGCGTGCCGAGGTTCGTCTTGCGCTCGGCCAGGCGCGGAAACATCTCGTAGACGCGCTGCGGGTTCCACTTTCCGGGGCGCTCCACCGCGGTGAGGTTTTCATGCACGGTGAGCGACTTGAAGATGTTGCGCTCTTGCGGCACCCAGCCGATGCCAGCTGCCGCACGCTGATGCGGCGCCAGCTTGTGCAGTGCCTGCCCAACAAGCGAAATGCTGCCGCCATGCTGCCGCGTGGCGCCGGCCAGCGTGTTGATGAGCGTGGTCTTGCCCGTGCCGTTACGGCCGAGTAGCGCAAGCGTCTGGCCTTCGCCGAGCGAAAAAGCCACGTCGTGCAGCACCACGGCTTCGCCGTAGCCGGCACTCAGGTTCTCGATGCGGAGCAGTTCAGACATGGGCGGACTCTCCATGGCCGAGGTAGACCTCTTTCACCTTCGGATCGTTGGCGATGGTCTCCGGATCGCCTTCGGTCAGCAGCGCGCCGTTGACCAGCACGGTCATGCGGTCGGCAAAGCTGAACACCAGGTCCATGTCGTGCTCGATCAGCAGCACCGACACATCGGCCGGCAATGCGGCAACGGTTTCAAGCAGCTCTTCGCGCTCGCCGGCAGGCACGCCCGCCACGGGCTCGTCGAGCAGAAGCACGCGCGGCTCGCACGCCAGGGCAATCGCAATCTCGAGCAGGCGGCGCTTGCCGTAGGCCATGAACTTCGTCTGCTGCTGCGCAACGTCGCCAAGATGAAACTGCTCCAGCAGTTGGGCGGCCCGTTCCGCGACCGCACTGGTTGCACCCAGCGGGCGCCACCATTGCGCACCGACACCCTGGTGCTGCGACACGACCAGCGCCAGCGTCTCGAGCGGCGTCATCGAATCGAACAGCTGGTTGATCTGGAAAGTGCGCACCAGGCCGCGCGCGACGCGCTTGTGTGGAGCAAGCGTGGTGATGTCTTCGCCGAGCAGCGAGATGCGGCCTTCGGTCGGCACGAGCACGCCGGTCAGCAGGTTGATGAGCGTGGTCTTGCCGGCACCGTTGGGGCCGATCAGCGCGTGGCGCGCACCGCGCTTGAGCTCCATGGTGACGTTGTTGGTGGCCGTGATGCCGCCGAAGCGCATCACCAGCCCCTGGGCCGAAAGCACGGTGTCGGTCATGCGCCGCTCCCCTTTCGCTTGCCCAGCCATGTCCACGGCTTGAGTACGCGGTCGCGCCCCACCAGCACAAGCAGCACCAGCAGCAACCCGATCCAGAACATCCAGTACTGCGGCGTTACGGCCGAAAGCCAGTTCTGCAGCAGCTTGAAGACGATGGCGCCCGCCACGCCGCCATAGAGCCAGCCCACGCCGCCGATTACCAGCATCAGCAGCACGTCGGCCGAACGGTCGAAGGCCAGCACGTCGAGCGATGCAAAGCCGGTGGTCTGCGCCAGCAGCGCGCCCGCGGCACCGGCAATGCCGGCAGCGACGGTGTAGATGACCACGAGCCGCGACACCACCGGAATGCCGATGGCCATGGCCCGCAGCCTGTTGTCGCGAATGGCCTTCAGCGTAGCGCCAAAGGGCGAGTGCACGATGCGGCGCATCACAAGAAAAAGCAGCAGCATCACGGCAAGCGAATACCAGGCCGCCGTGCGGCCGTACAGGTCGAATTCGAACAGGCCGAGCACCGGGCCCATCACCACGCCCTGCAGCCCGTCGGCACCGCCGGTGAGCCAGTCGAGCTTGTTGGCAAGCTCGAGCAGCAGCAGCGCGGTGCCAAGCGTGACCATCAGCCTGGTGAGATCGCTGCCGCGCAGGATGGTGACGCTGGCCACGAGCCCGAGCATGGCCGACAGCACCGTGGCCACCACCAGTCCCACGGTCGGATCCGGCATCACGAGCTTGGCAAACAGCGCGGCGGCGTAGGCACCAAAGCCGAAGAAGGCGGCATGGCCGAGCGACACGATGCCGGTGTAGCCCAGGATAAGGTCGAGCGACATCGCGAACAGCGCGACGATGGCGATCTCGTTGACCAGCAGCGAATGCGAAGGCATGACGAACGGCAACACAAACGCCGCAGCCCACACCACAAACTCGAGCGGTCGCCAGCGCGCCTTGTGCAGCAGGGCCGACTGGTACGTTGAAGGCGCGCTCATTCAGCGGCCTCCCTTGCGCGTGAACAAGCCCTGGGGCCGCCACATCAAGATCAAAATCATGAGCAGGTAGACGGTGAACGCGCCCATCTTCGGAATGAAATACTTGCCCGCAACGTCGGCAATGCCAAGCAGCAGCGCAGCCGCCAGCGGCCCGGTAATCGACGAGGTGCCGCCGACCGATACCACGATCAGAAAATAAATCATGTACTTGAGCGGAAAGGTCGGATCGAGGCCGAGGATTTCCGCACCCAACGCACCGCCGAGCCCGGCAAGGCCGGAGCCGACCGCAAAGGTCAGCAGGAACACGACATTGACATTGATGCCCAACCCCGAAGCCACGCGCGGGTCATCCACGGCGGCGCGCAGGCGGCTGCCGAAGCGGGTCTTCGAAAGAATGAGCTGCAGCACCACGGTGAGCACGGCGCACACGCCAATGATGAAGAGCCGGTAGTGCCCCATGCCAAGCAGCAGCGCGCCGTCGCCCACTTCGGTGCGGCCGCGCAGCCATTCGGGCAGCTGGATGTTCTGCTGCGATGAGCCGACGAAGTAATCGATGGCCGCCACGGCCATGAAGGCAAGGCCAATGGAAAACAGCACCTGGTCGAGGTGCGGCTTGCCGTACATGGGCCGATAGAGCGTTCGTTCGAGCAGCGCGCCGGCGAGGGCCACCACGATGAACGCAAGCGGCAGGCAGGCCAGGAACGGCACGCCGAGTTTCTGCATCGCAAACACGGTGAGGTACCCGCCGGCCATGGCGAAGGCACCGTGGGCCAGGTTGATGAAGTTCATCAACCCGAGCGTCACGGCCAAGCCTACTGCGAGCACGAAGAGCAGCATGCCGTAGGCGATACCGTCGAAAAGAATGGTCAACATGTCATTTTTTCCGCCACGTTTTCGCGCGGCTGGCTTTCTGGGCGCTGTTGTTCAGGGCGTGTGCAAAGGCCACCGGGTACTCCCCTCCGCGAATGTCCCCCGCCTTCGGCCTCCTCCTTTATTTCGCTGCGCAAGGCACCCCGTCGGCGGGTGCGCGCCCCGAAGGCAATTACTTCGCCTTGCCCGGATCCTTCACACCCTTGATCACATCGAACTCGACGTTATAGAGCTGCCCGTCCTTCTTCTCGACCTTGCGCAAGTACACGTCCTGCACGATGTCGCGCGTCTGCGCATCGATGTACACCGGGCCGCGCGGGCTCTCGAAGATCTGGCCCTTCATGGCGGCGAGCAGCGCGTCGCCGCCGCCCTGCCCCTTGGTGGCCTTCAGGGCTTCATAGATCACGCGCATGCCGTCATAGCCGCCCACGGCCATGAAGTTGGGGCGCAGTTTCGGGTTGGCCTTCTGGAAAGCCTCGACAAACTTCTTGTTGGCAGGCGAAGGATGCGCCGCCGAGTAGTGGTGCGAAGTGACCACGCCCAGCGCGCCGTCGCCCATGTCGTTGAGTTGGTCGTCATCGGTCACGTCGCCGGTGGCAATCATGCGGATGCCGGCCTTGTCCATGCCGCGCTCGAGAAATTGCTTCATTACCGCCGCACCGGCGCCCGAAGGCACAAACACGAACAGCGCGTCGGGCTTGAGGTCGCGCACCTTCTGCAGGAACGGCGCGAAGTCGGGGTTGCGCAGCGGCACGCGCAGCTTCTCGACCACCTTGCCGCCGTTGAGCTGGAAGCGCTCGGTAAAGAACTTCTCGGCGTCGTTGCCCGGGCCGTAGTCGGCCACCAGCGTAACGACCGACTTCACGCCGTTCTTGGGTGCCCAGTCGCCCATGGCAACCGACACCTGCGGCAGCGTGAAGCTGCTGCGCACGATGTAGGGAGACGCTTCGGTAATGCTCGAGGTGGCAGCGGCCATCACGACCTGCGGCGTTTTCGACTGGGTGGCCAGCGGCGCTGCGGCCAGCGCGGCAGGCGTGACGCCGAAGCCCGCGATCACGTTCACCTTGTCGTTGACGATCAGTTCCTGCGCCAGGCGCTTGGTCACGTCCGGCGTGGCGACGTCGTCCTTGACGATCAACTCGATCTTCTTGCCCGCAACGGTGTCGCCGTTCTGCGCCATGTACAGCCGGGCGGCCGCTTCGATCTGCCGGCCTGTGGAGGCCTGCTGCCCGGTCATGGGCAGGATGAGGCCGATCTTGAACTTGTTGTTGTCTTGTGCGCTGGCAAGCGACATGGAAAGCGCAAGCGCCGTGAGGCCTGCGGACTGGATGAGTTGGCGTCTTTGCATGAAGTTTTCCTTGAAGGACGGATGCGGATACCGGACTATTTTTCAACACTTTGCAACATGCGGCGGAGCAGGCAATCACCTACTCCGCCTAAGACGCGGGGCTTTGTTGCGCGATGAACAAATGAACTGCGCGATCATCGCGCAGGAGCTTTTCAGCCTTCGGGCCGGTACGCGGAATCGAGTGTGATCGTGCCCACGGCACGCGAAACGCAGGCGCAGATGCGAGTGGCGGCCTGCTTCTCATGCTCGCTCAGGAACACGTCGCGGTGGTCGACCTCGCCGTCGACGGCAAGCACGTCCATGGCGCACAGGCCGCACTCGCCGCGCTTGCAGTCCCACAGCGTTTCCACGCCGGCGGCATCCAGCGCCTCGAGCAGGGTGCAGTCGGCCGGCACGGTAATCGCCAGGTCGTGCCGCGGAATGCGCACCCTGAAGGCCTGCGTTGCGAGCCGCCCGCTGCTGCCGAAGGTTTCGAAGCGCAGGTCCGCCGGGGCACGGCCCGCAGCTTGCCAGGCGCGCTTGACGGCTTCGAGCATGGGCACCGGGCCGCAGGCGTAGAGCTGGCCGCCCTGCGGCAACGCGGCAATGGCTGCCGCAAAGTCGATGGGAGCCGCACCTTCGTGTGCAGCAACGTCGTCGCCCAGTGCCGCGCGCAGCCGCTCGAGATAGGCCAATTCGCCCGCGTTGCGCGCGCCATAGAGCATCTTTACGGGCACGTTGCTGCGCCTTGCGTGCTCGCCCAGGCGCTCGGCCATCAGCACCAGCGGCGTAATGCCGATGCCGCCAGCCACGAGCAGGTAGCCCGGCGCGCGGGTGTCCAGGGGAAAGTGATTTTGCGGAGCGCTCACCTGCAGCCGGTCGCCCACGGCCAGGCGCCACATTGCGAGCGAGCCGCCACGGCCATCGTCAAGCCGCTTGACGGAAATGCGCCAGCACTGGCCGTCGCCTTCGCCGACCAGCGAGTACGAGCGCGTCTGCAGCTTGCCCTGCGCCGTCATTACCTGCACCTGCAGGTGCGAACCGGGATCGTAGGCGGCCGCAAAGCCTGGCTCCGGGCGAAGTTCGAATTCGCGCACGGTGGGCGTGACGTCGCGCAGCGCAACAACCTGCGCCTGCATCCATTGAAGATCGCTTTTCATCGGAACACCAACAACAAGATGAGGAAGGAAGAAAGAGACGGCTGCTCAGCCACGCCGGCGGATCAACTGCACGCCGGGCAGCGAGCGCCGCTCGGCGCCGGGCGTGCCGTGCAGCGCCTCGCGCAGGTTGCGGCGCGCAATGCGGCTGTGCTCGCGCATCAGCGCCTCGGCGCGCGAGCCCTCGCCGGCTTCGATGGCATCGAGCACCTGCACGTGCTGGTCTTGCGCAATGACGAGCATGTCGCGCGCGGCGGGCGAATTGGCCTGCACCACGACAAAGCCCGAAGGCGATGCGAACGGCAGGTTGATCACGCGGTCGAGCTGCTGCGCAATGACCGGGCTCGCCGCCATTTCGCACAGCAGTGCATGGAACTTCTCGTTGTGCGTGACGTAGCGCGAAAAAGCCGCGTCGTCGAGCGCGGGTTCGCGCAGCAGTTCGTCGATGCGTGCCAGGCATGCGCGCGCCTCTCCAAGTACCACCGGCGCCGCGCCACGCTCGGCTGCGAGCCGTGCCACCAGGCCTTCAAGCGTGCCGCGCAGCTCGATGGCGTCGGCCACGTCGCGCTCGGAAAAAGTACGCACCGCATAGCCGCCGTTGGGTAGCGCTTCCAGCAGGCCCTCCTGCTCCAGCCGCATGAGCGCGCTGCGCACCGGCGTGCGCGAAACGCCGAGCTGCTCGGAGATGGCCACTTCTGCAATGCGCGCACCGCCGGGCAGTTCACCGGCCAGGATCATTTCGCGCAGGCGCAGCTGCGCCTTCACGGCCTGCGAGCTACCGCCGTCGCCAGCTTCGATGGAGGAAATGGGGGAGATGGCAGCCGGCTTCATGCGGCCTGCTTGTCGACGGGGCGGATCGGAATGGCGGCGCGCGCGGGCTTTTCCTTCTCGATCATCCGGTCGATCAGGCGGCGCGCCCACATCGAGCCGGCGTCGATGTTCAGGTTGTAGAACTGGTGATCCGGCCGCTCGTCCATGGCTTTTTGCTGCGCCTCCAGCACGATTTCGTCCTCGCGGAAGATGCTGGCAACGCCCTCGCGCAGTTCGTGCGTCAGGCGCTGTTCGCCCAGGCAGTAGTTGCGCGCAAAGGCCCAGAAGTAGAGACAGGTCTTGTCCGTCTCGGGTGTGATGGTGTTCAGCACATAGCCGTTCACGCCCCTGCTGCGGTCGCCTGGGTTGCCCTCCGTGGGCACCGCGCCGCTGCCCGCCTCAGCCACACCCACGTCGATGTTCACGGTGCAAGGCCCTTCGAAGCGAATGATCTGCCAGCGGTCGACCTTGCCGATGTAGCCGCGCGCGTGGCGAATCTGGCTGCCCCAGAACGGCGGCGGGTCGATGTTTTCCATCCAGCGCGTCACGGTGGCCGAGCGGTCGCCATGCGTGGCAACGAAGGGGGCCTCGGCCACTTCGCGGTTGCCGATGGAAGAGCCGTGCACGAAGGTCTCGTGCGTCAGGTCCATCAGGTTGTCGACCACGAGGCGGTAGTCGCAGGCCACGCGAATCATCTTGCCGTCACCGGCCCAGGCACGGTCGTCGTTCCAGTGCATGTCGGGCACGAGCGCCGGGTCGGCCTTGGCCGGATCGCCGGGCCAGATCCAGACGAAGCGGTGCTTCTCCACCACCGGAAAGCTGCGCACGCAGGCCGAGGGATTCAGCGTTTCCTGGCTTGGCATGTGGGTGCAGCGGCCCTGGCTGTTGTAGACCAGGCCGTGGTAACCGCACACCACCTCGTCGCCTTCGAGCTTGCCAAGCGACAGCGGCATCAGCCGGTGCCAGCAGGCGTCTTCGAGCGCGGCAACCTGCCCGTCGGTGCGGCGGAACAGCACCAGCTTTTCATTGCAGATGGTGCGCGGCAGCAGCGCATGGCGCACTTCGACGTCGTATGCGGCGGCATACCAGGCGTTCAGTGGGAAAGTGGTCGTGGGCGTTTTCATGAATACCCAATGTATACAGAAATCAGAAAATTTCCACTGAATGTGACTAAATTCAGGGTAAACACCAAGTTCGATGTATACAGACGCATAAGTTTCCAAGGCGATACGATGCTTGATTCGTTTACAGCCACGACGGAGATATTCAATGTCCCAGCACGCCGCCCTGCCTGCCCGCTACGACCACGTCGGCAGTTTTCTGCGTCCCAAATACCTGCTCGAAGCACGCGAGCAAAACGCCAAGGGCGAGATCACGCCCGAGCAATTGCGCAAGGTCGAAGACAAGGCCATCACCGAGATCGTCAAGTTCCAGGAAGACATCGGCCTGAAGAGCATCACCGACGGCGAGTTCCGCCGCACGTATTTCCATATCGACTTTCTCGACCAGCTCGGCGGCGTGAAGACCGACATTCCGGTCACCATCCGCAAGCCCGACGGCACCGAAGAACTCGCGCCGCCCGCCATGCGGGTGATCGACAAGGTACGCCACGTCAAGGACATCCAGCTGGCCGACTTCCAGTACCTGAAGAGCCAGGTGTCCGCTGGCCGCACGCCGAAGGTGACGATTCCCTCGCCGACCATGCTGCACTTCCGGGGTGGGCGCGCGGGCATCAGCAAGGACGCGTATCCAGAGCTGGACCCGGTGTTCTACGACGACGTGGCCAAGGCCTATGGCGACGAGCTGCGCTCGCTGGCCGCGGCCGGCTGCACCTACGTGCAGATGGACGACACCAACCTGGCGTACCTGTGCGACGAGCACATGCGCGAAGCGGCCCGCAAGCGCGGCGACGATCCGAACGAACTGCCGCACCGCTACGCCGCCTTCATCAACAAGGTGGTGGCACAAAAGCCGCCGGGCATGCTGCTGGCCATGCACCTGTGCCGCGGCAACTTCAAGAGCACGCATGCCGCGGCCGGCAACTACGAGCCCGTGGCCGAGGCACTCCTGAAGGAGATGGACCTGGACGCCTACTTCATGGAATACGACGACGCCCGCTCGGGCGACTTCAAGCCGCTGCGCTACCTGCCCAAGGGCAAGACCGTGGTGCTGGGCCTCGTAACCACCAAGTTCGGCGAGATGGAAGACAAGGACGAACTCAAGCGCCGCATCGAGGACGCCGCCAAGTACGCGCCGCTGGAGCAGCTCGCGCTGTCGCCGCAGTGCGGCTTCTCGAGCACCGTGCACGGCAACAACATTGCGGTGGAAGCGCAGCGCAGCAAGCTGCGCCTGGTGGTCGAAACGGCACAAGAGGTGTGGGGCTCGACCTGAACCGGCATTTCTGGTGAAGTCGGGGGCATGACAAAGATCGCCACAAAAATCTACTCAGGCCCCCTCAGCATGTTCGGCGCGAAGGTGCAGATCGCCGCGCTCGAAAAAGGCATCGACTTCGAACTGGTGATGGTGCCGTTCACCAAGGACGATGCCTACGAGCCCAAGCACCCCGAGGTGCTGTGCGTCAACCCCGTCAAGCAGCAGGTGCCGGTGCTCGTCGACGACCAGGTCGGGCTGTTCGACTCGACGCAAATCTTCGAATACCTCGAAGACCGCTATCCGGGCCCGGCGCACCTCGCGCTGTGGCCCCAGGGCATTGCCGACCGGGCCCGCGCGCGGCAGCTCGAGCAGAAGTCGGACGAGGTGTTCTTTCCCCACGTGATCCGGCTCTTCGGCCTGCAGCACGACATGCAAAGCGCGCCGGCCGTCGCAGCCTGCGCCGCCTGCGCGCGCTACTACGACGAGATGGAAGGGCTGCTGGCCACGCGCGAGCACCTTGCCGGGCCCTATTCCTTTGCCGACATCGCCTTCTACATGGCCTGCATCTTTGCCGATCGCAAGGGGGCCCGCATGACCGGCGCAACGCCGCGGCTCCTGGCCTGGCGCAGCCGCATTGGCGAGCGGCCCGCGGTGCGAACAGTGGTCGAGCCGATGATGCGCTTTCTCGCATCCGAGGGGCGCGACGTGGCCTCGTTCCTGATGCCACGCTGATTGCCGGCGGCAGCACCCGGTCCTCAGGCATCATTGCCGCATGCCGAACACGAGCTTCGACTGGCTGCCTTCACCGTCGCAGCATTTTCTTGTCGTCACCTTCGCGCTGCTGGTCTACATACTGACCACCCGCGCGCGCCGCGAACAGCGCGCGCCCACCACCGCCATTGCCTGGGTCATGGGGCTGGTGCTCATGCCCTACGCCATCCTGCCGATCTACCTGCTGTTCGGCCAGCGCAAGCTGCGGCCGGCGGGTTCGCCGCGGCCACCGCGCTCTGTGCCGCCGGGGCACTGGGCGGCGGACCTGATCGAGAGTTTCGGCCTCGCCCCGCCCGGCCGCTGCGCAATCCGCCTGCATGCCGACGGCGAAGCCGCGCGCGAGGCGCTGTGGCAGGTGATCGACGGCGCGCGCGAGCGCATCGACGTGTGCACCTTCATCATCGGCGACGACGCGCTGGGCCGCGCCGTGATCGAGCGGCTGGCACAGCGCGCACGCGAAGGCATCAAGGTGCGCGTGCTGCTCGACGGCTTTGGCGCGCTGACCCTGCCCCGCCGCCACTTCGAAGTGCTGCGCTCGGCAGGCGGCGAGGTTGCGGTGTTCCGCCCCTTCTTCAGCCTGCGCCGCATCGGCCCGCGCAACCTGCGCAACCACCGCAAGTTCACCATTGCCGACGACGGCTGGCTGTGGTCGGGCGGGCGCAACCTGGCCGGCGAATACTTCACCGGCAACGAGAGGCACCCCCAGGCCTGGCACGATCTTTCGTTCGACCTGCGCGGCAGCGTGGCCGCGGCGGCGGCGCGGCAGTTCGACCACGACTGGAGCTCGGTGCGCGGCCGCAAGGCACGCGCCATCACGGCTGAAGACGTGGAAGAAGGCCCGGGCTGCGCCATGGCGCAGTTCCTGCCGAGCGGCCCCGACCAGACCGAAGACACCGCCCACGCGCTGCTGATCGATGCGTGCTTTCGGGCCGAGCACCGCGTGCTTGCCATCACGCCCTACTTCGTGCCCGGCGACGGGCTGCGCGATGCGCTGCGGCTGGCCGCGCGGCGCGGCGTGCAAGTCACCATCGCAATGCCGGCGCAGTCGAATCACCGCTTGGCGGATTTCGTGCGCGCACGCGCCATGCGGGACCTGGCCCGTGCGGGCGTGAGCTTTCGCATGCTGCCCTTCATGGCGCATGCCAAGGCCGTGGTGGTCGACAACGAACTGGCCATGTGCGGATCGATCAACCTCGACCTGCGCAGCCTGCTGCTCAACCACGAGGCAGCCGTGGTGTTCTACGGCCCGGATGAAATCGACTGGCTGGCAGAGTGGATTGAAACCACGGCCTCGGCCGGCGAGCCTTACCGCGCGCGGCGCCCGGGCCTCTTGCGCGACGTGGCCGAGGGGCTGCTGCTTACCGTCGCTTTCCAGTTGTAGCGGCGGCGGGCGTTGCGGCCTTCGCTTCTTTCGCGACGGCATCGAGGCCGGCGAAAACATAGCGCATCAGGTCGTCCGCCAGGCCTTCGGCGTTCTTCAGCGCCGGCAGCACTTCGTTGCGCAAGTCCTTCGGGGCGACCGTCATCACTATGCAGGGCAGCACCACGAAAAGCATCGCCCGCTGCACCGAGGGGTGATCGTCGGGCAGGCCCATGATGCCGCCGATCAAGCCGCGAAGCAGCTTGGCCTTGGGAAGCACCGCCTGTCGCACCATGACTGGCAAGGCCGGTGAAGGCGACAGCGCCTCGCGCAGCACCACCCGGAAACCCCAGGGCGCCTTGGGCTGGCTGCCCATCTCGACCAGGTGCGTGAGAAAAGTGCGCAGCTTGAGACGCGGGTCTGTCGGCACGCTCGCCAGGCTGACCAGCTCGTCCATGCTCACGAGCTGGCGGTGGGCTTCGATGAGCACGGCTTCGTACAGCCCGTCCCTGCTGCCGAAGTGGTAATTGACGGCTGCCATGTTGGTGCCGGCGCGCGTGCAGATCTCTTTGCTGGTGCTTTCGGCAAAGCCGCGCTCCGCAAACAACTGGCCGGCTGTCTCGAGGATGTGCAGGCGCGTGGTGTTGCCGTCGGTGCGCGAAGTGCGCGCCGCAATCTGGCGCGGAGCGGGAGAACGGGTGCTGGAAGAGCGGGAAGCCATGGCCCTAGGTTAATCGAATTGAAAAATTACTTCAAATTCAAATTTCAATTTGATAATATGCAGCGAGTCCAGTTTTGAAAACTGCCGGGACCGCTCATGAACAAGAAACCTCTCATTGCCCTTGGTCTCGTGGCGCTTGCTGCCGCGGCGGGTGGCTGGTGGTACGCCCATCGCTCGACAGCGCCATCGGACACGCTCGTGCTGTACGGCAATGTCGATGTGCGCCAGGTCTCGCTGGCCTTCAACGCGAATGAGCGCGTGGCGGAACTCGCCGTGCGCGAAGGCGACCATGTGCGCGCCGGCCAGGTGCTCGGCAGGCTGGACACCCGCTCGCTCGTGCTGCGCGTGGCGCAATCGCAAGCGCGCATCGGCGTGCAGGAGCAGGCGCTGCTTCGCCTGAAGACGGGAAGCCGCCCCGAAGAACTGGCACAGGCCGGCGCGCAGGTAGCGGCCGCGCAGGCCGATGCCGACCTTGCCCTGCAGCAGCTCGCGCGCCTGCAGGCCATCGGCCAGACCACGGCCGGCCGCGCCGTGAGCCAGCAAGACCTCGACAGCGCACAGGCCCGCCGCAAGGTGGCGCTGGCGCAGCTGGACAACGCGCGCAAGGCGCAGCAGCTGGCGGTGGCGGGCCCGCGCAAGGAAGACATCGCGCAGGCGCAGGCGCAGCTCGAATCGGCGCGCGCCGACCTCGCGCTCATGAACCACCAGCTGGCCGAGGCCGAGCTCAAATCGCCCATCGACGCGGTAGTGCGCGCCCGCCTGCTGGAGCCCGGCGACATGGCCTCGCCACAACGCCCGGCCTTCACGCTGGCAATTACCGATCCCAAGTGGGTGCGCGCCTATGTGGCCGAGCCCGACCTCGGCCGCGTGCGCGCCGGGCAGCAGGCGAGCGTGACCACCGACAGCCATCCCGACGAGCCGGTTGCAGGCAAAGTGGGCTACATCTCCTCGGTGGCCGAATTCACGCCCAAGACGGTGCAGACCGAAGAACTGCGCAGCAGCCTTGTGTATGAGATTCGCGTGATGGTCGACGACAAGGAAGACCGGCTGCGCCTCGGCATGCCGGCCACGGTGCGGCTGCAGCTGACCTCGGACGCCAGGCCGTGATGACGGAGCAAGACCGCATGCTCGGAGGGACGTTGAATGCTGCGCGCTGAGCCGGCCGTCAGCGGACGCTCGCTGCACAAGCGCTTTGTGGTCAAGGCGTCGAAGACAGCCGTGCACGCACTCAACGACGTGTCGCTCGAAATTCCCGCCGGCACGCTCACCGCCCTCGTCGGGCCCGACGGCGCGGGCAAGACAACGCTGCTGCGGCTCATGGCGGGCCTGATGCGTGCCGACGAAGGCGAATTGCGCGTGCTGGGCATCGATGTATCCGCCAACCCGCAAGCGGTGCAGGACCGCATCAGCTACATGCCGCAGCGCTTCGGCCTTTACGAAGACCTGAGCGTGCAGGAGAACCTCGACCTTTACGCCGACCTGCACGGCGTGCCGGCGGCCAAGCGGCGCGAACGCTACGCGCGGCTGATGGAAATGACCGACCTCGGCCGCTTTACCGACCGGCCCGCGGGCAAGCTCTCGGGCGGCATGAAGCAGAAGCTCGGCCTGGCCTGCACGCTGGTGCGCTCGCCCGACCTGCTGCTGCTCGACGAGCCCACCGTGGGCGTCGACCCGCTCTCGCGGCGCGAGCTCTGGCAGATCGTGCAGCAGCTGGTCGATGAAGAGCGACTCTCGGTGATCGTGAGCACCGCCTACCTCGACGAGGCCGAGCGCTGCAGCCATGTGTTCGTGCTGCGCGAAGGCAAGCTGATTGCACAGGGTACGCCGGCCGAGATCCGCAGCCGCGCAGAGGGCCTGTGCTTTGTTGCCGAACCTCCGCAGGGCGAGGCGCCGCGCCTGATGCAGGCCCGCCTGCTCGATGCGCAGCAAGACATCGTCGATGCCGTTCCGCATGGCGGCGAGGTGCGCTTCATCCACCGGCCCGGCACCGGCGACGCGGCGCTTGTGGCGCTCCTGGCAGGCGCCCACGCCGAGCCCGTGCCGGCCCGGCTCGAAGACGGCTTCATGATGCTGCTGCGCACGCAGCAGGCTCCTGCCCCCGACATCGGGCAATCGGCGGCAACCGGCGTCCTTGCACCGCCCGCGGGCGAGCCCGGCGAAGTGGTCATCGAAGTGAAAGACCTGGTGCGCCGCTTCGGTGACTTCGTGGCCGTGGCAAGCACCAGCTTCTCTGTGCGGCGCGGCGAAATCTTCGGCCTACTTGGCCCCAACGGCGCGGGCAAGACCACCACCTTTCGCATGCTGTGCGGCCTGCTGCCCGCAAGCGGCGGCCAGCTGCGCGTGGCCGGCGTCGACCTGCGCCATGCGCGCGCACAGGCCCGGCAGCGCATCGGCTATGTGTCGCAAAAATTTGCGCTCTACGGCAACCTCACGGTGCGCGAAAACCTTTCATTCTTTGGCGGTGCCTACGGCCTGCGCGGGCAGAAACTGCAGGAGCGCATGACCACCGTGCTGCGGCAGTTCAACCTCGAAGGCGAAATCGATGCGCCCAGCGGGCAGCTGCCTGGCGGCTACAAGCAGCGCCTGGCCATGGCGACCGGCCTGCTTCATGAGCCCGAGATACTTTTTCTCGATGAACCCACCAGTGGCGCCGACCCGTTGGCGCGCCGCGAGTTCTGGCGCCGCATTACCGCGCTGGCCGAGGGTGGCACCACCATCGTCATCACCACCCATTTCATGGAAGAGGCGGAGTATTGCGACCGCATCGTGATCCAGGACGCGGGCAAGGTGCTCGCCATTGGCACGCCGCTCGAAGTTCGGGCGCAGGCGCTGGGCAGTGGCGAACGCGGCAAGCGCATCGATATGGAACAGGCCTTTATCGGCATCGTCGAGCAGGCCCGGCGGGAAGAGCACCAGGGCCGGAAGCAGAAGAACAGCGAAAAGGTGGCGGCATGAGCGGTTTCAGCGGCTTTCGCACGCGCCTGATCTCGCTCACGCGCAAGGAGTTTCGCCAGTTGCTGCGCGACCGCAGCAACCTGGCCATCGGCATCCTGCTGCCGATGGTGCTCATCCTGATCTTCGGCTACGGCATGTCGCTCGATGTGAAGAACGCACCTGTGGGCGTGGTGCTCGAGGACGCCTCGCCCACGGCGCATGAAGCCATTGCCGGGCTGCAGCTTTCACCCACCATCGCGCCCGTTCTGCTCGGCTCCATGCACGACGCCGAGGCGTTGATGCGCGAGCGCAAGATCGACGGCATCGTGCGCGTGCCAGCCGATTTTTCGCGCTCGCTGGCTGCGGGCAATGCGCGAGTACAAGTCATCGTGCACGGTGCCGACGCGGGGCGCGCGAGCATCATCCTCGCGTACGTGAACGGCGCACTCGGCCAGTCGGCCGTGCGCCAGCGCGACCGCGGCGGCGGCACGGCGGGTGCTGCTCCAGCCGCCGCAGGCCGCGTCACGGTCGAGCAGCGCATGTGGTTCAACACCGCAAACACCAGCACGTGGTACCTGGTACCCGGGCTCATCGTGCTCATCATGACGCTCGTCGGCGCGTTTCTCACCGCCCTGGTCATGGCACGCGAATGGGAGCGCGGCACGCTCGAGGCGCTGTTCGTCACGCCGGTGCGGCCGATCGAAATACTGCTGGCCAAGATCATTCCGTACTTTGCGGTCGGCATGCTCGGCCTGGCGCTGTGCCTGCTGGCCGCGCGCTTCCTGTTCGCGGTGCCGATGGTCGGCTCGCTCTTCGTGGTGGTGCTCAGTTCCATGCTCTACCTGATCGTGGCGGTAAGCCTGGGCCTGGTGATCTCGTCCGTTACGCGCAACCAGTTTCTCGCGAGCCAGGTGGCGCTGATCGCGACCTTCATGCCCTCGATGATGCTGTCGGGCTTTCTGTTCGACCTGCGCAACGTGCCCGCCGCAGTGCGCGCCATCGGCCATGTACTGCCGGCAACCTACTTCATGGACCTCATCAAGACGCTCTTCCTCGCGGGCGACGTCTGGCCGCTGATCTGGCGCAACTGCGCAATCCTTGCCGCCTACGCGGTGGGGTTGCTGCTGCTTGCCCGCGCCGTGACGCGCAAGAGCCTCGACTGAAGAACGGCCCACCATGACCGACTTTCTGATGCGCATTGCCAATCTCTGCCGAAAAGAGCTTCTCGCCATCCTCAAGGACCCGGCAAGCCGCGTGATCCTGTTCGTTCCGGCAATCATGCAAAGCCTCATCTTCGGGTACGGCGCCACGTACGATCTTTCGAACGTGCCCTATGCCCTGCTCGACCAGAGCCGCACGGGTGCGTCGGCCGAGCTGATCGCGCACCTCGACAGCACCGGCGTTTTTCATCGCGTGGCCACGCTGCGTACGCAGACCGACATCCGCGAGGTGATCGACACCGAGAAAGCGCTGCTGGTGATCCAGATTGCGCCCAACTTCGAGCAGCAGCTCAGCGCCGGCCGGCCCGCGGCCATTCAGCTGATTCTGGATGCGCGCAACTCCAACACGGCGGGCTCGGCGGCCGGCTATGTGAGCTCGGTGGTCGAACGCTACAACGCCGAGCTGCGCGCACGGGCCGGCGCACCCGGGGCGGCGCTCACCATCGAGTCGCGCGCATGGTTCAACCCGAACCTCGAGACGCGATGGAACCTGCTGCCCGGCCTGATTGCCGCGCTCAGCATGCTGCAGACGCTGCTGCTCACCGCGCTTTCGGTGGCACGCGAGCGCGAGCAAGGCACCTTCGACCAGTTGCTGGTCACGCCGATGTCGCCGATCGAAATCATGATTGGCAAGGCGATGCCGCCGGTGCTGGTCGGCCTCGCGCAGTCGACGCTGATCTTGCTGGTGGCGCGGTTCTGGTTCGGCATTCCGATGGCGGGCTCGCTGGCCACGCTCTACATCGGTCTGGTCTTCTTCACCGTGGCCAGCGTGGGCATCGGCCTTTCGATCTCGGCCGTGTCGGCCAACATGCAGCAGGCCATGCTCTACACCTTCGTGCTGCTGATGCCGATGATGCTGCTGTCCGGCCTGACCACGCCGGTGCGCAACATGCCGCACGCGCTGCAGATCATCACCATGGCCAACCCGCTGCGCTTTGCAATCGACCTGGTGCAGCGTGTGTACCTCGAAGGCGTGGGCCTCGCCACGGTGTGGCACAACCTGATTCCGCTTTCGGTCATCGCCCTTGTCACGCTGCCATTGGCGGCCTGGCTTTTTCGCCATCGCCTGGCCTGAACCCCGGGAGCTTCGCATGCCTGCATCACGCACCCTCTTGCCTTGTTTCTCGCTCGCACTTGTTCTTGCTGGTTGCGCCGTGGGGCCCGACCACCGGCCTGCCGAGCCGCAGGTGCCCGGCGATTGGTCCGCATGGCACGGCGGTTCTCCGGCACTCCTCGGCGCCGAGCGGAACGCCGCAACAACCGCCGTGGCCTCCACCGACTGGAACGCCTTCAACGACGCGTTGCTCGACCGGTTGCAGGCACGTGCGCTCGCGGCCAACCACGACCTGCAGACCTCTTCCCTGCGCTTTGCGCAAAGCCGTGTCCAGCGCACCGCTGCAGCGGCGCAACAAGGCCCGCAGGTCAACGCCAGTGGCGGTGTCAGCCGGCAGCGGCAAAGCGAAAGCGGCGCAGCCACGCGAATGATCGATGCGCTGGGCTCGTCGATGGCCAACCGCGACCATCTGATCCGCACCTTGAGCGAGCCCTACAACCTTTACCAGGCGGGCTTCGACGCGTCCTGGGAGATCGACCTGTGGGGCCGCGTGCGGCGCAGCATCGAGGCCGCGGATGCAGACACTGGCGCATCGGCGGCGCTGCTGCGCCAGGTACAGCTCAGCGTGCAAGCCGAGGTGGCGCGCAACTACTTCGAGTTGCGCGGTGTGCAGCGCGAACTGCGCCTGGCGCGCGCCGACATTGCAGCCGCGGCCGAATCGCTCGAACTGGTGCAGGCGCGCGCCAATGGCGGCCTGGTCACCGACCTCGACCCGACGCGGCAACGCACGCAGCTGGCCGAACTGAAGGCCCGCCTTCCGATGCTGCTGCAGCAAGAGGCACAAGCCATGAACCAGATCACCCTCTTGACGGGTGCGCCGCCCGGTAGCCTGAATGCCGAACTCGCAGTGCCTGAGGCCGGCCGCACAACCGGGGAAACAAAGGAGCTAGAGGCACTGCAGGCGCCTCAGCTCCCCGAACTTGCGCTGGGCCTGCCCTCCGAGCTGGCCAGGCGCCGGCCCGACATTGCCGCAGCGGAGGCGCAATTGCATGCCGCCACCGCGCGCATCGGGGTTGCCGTGGCAGATCTCTATCCGCGCGTGACGCTGGGCGCGGGCTTCGGCTTCGAATCGGTAGGTAGCGAACGTTTTGGCGACTGGGGCAGCCGCCAGTGGCATGTGGGCCCTTCGATCAGCCTGCCTATCTTCGACAACGGCCGGCGCCGGAGCGCGGTCACCTTGCGCGAACTGCAGCAGCAGGAAGCAGCCGTGGCCTTCCAGCAGACCGTGCTCAAGGCGTGGCACGAAATCGATTCCGCGCTGAGCGCCTATGCCGCGGAACGCCAGCGCCAAGCCGAGCTTGCAGAGCGCGAGCGCCACAGCCGCGATGCGCTCACGCTGGCGCACGCGCGCTATGCCAACGGGCTGACGGATTTCGGTGTCGAGCTGGACGCCCGGCGCACGCTGCTGCAGGCGCGGCGAGACCAGGCGCAAAGCATGAGCCGCCTGGCGGTCAGCCTCGTGGCGGTCTACAAGGCACTTGGCGGCAGTGCGCCAACGCCGATGAGCGCGCCGGGCTAGAAGGTATTGGTGAAGCTCGCGTTGCCCAGGCCGGTGCCGATGGTCAGCACGCCCCAGTGGCAAACATCGCGCATGAAAGGCAGTTCGCTCAGCCCCTGCACCACCGCGTCGTTGTGCATCAGGATGAGCGTGGGCCCTGAGCCGATCATCGGCATGCGGCGCCACAGCGCGCTGGGCAGGTGAAACGCGCGGCTTTCCCAGTCGCCTGGCAGGTTCTGCGTTCCGCGTTCGATCGATCCGTCCTTGCGGATCAGGCCCGGGCAGGCAATGCCGATGAAAGGCGCCAGGCTGATGTCCTTGCGCTCGCAGTAGCGAACCATGTCCTCGAGCATGAGCGCAATGCGCTCCACCATGTCGGTACGGTTGGGGCCGTCGTCCGCGTGCCGCCACTTCTCCCTTCGCACCACCCTGGCCATCGACAGGTCGCGCGCCTTGCTCCGGCGCGTTTTCACAATGCCGCAGCGCACATTGGTGCCGCCAATGTCCACCGCCAGAATGGCGTCATGCTTCTTCAGCATGGCCGGCGGCGTCAGGTGCACCCAGCCGATCAGGCCGCCGTCGTCGACGTCGTGCGACAGACGGCCGAGTTGAACGTGCAGGCCCATGTCCTGGATGATTGCAGCAGTTTGCAGAATGGCGCGCTCGCCCACGTCGCTTTCAATGAAGCCGCCGCCCACCACGATGCGCTCCACCTTCTTCCATGAGGGCTGCCGTGTGAACCGCTGGATCACGAAGGCCAGCTCTTCGGCAAACTCCTCGATGGCGCCGTGCATCAGGTCGCCGGCGGCCGACGTGTTTTGCAGCACGCGGTCGAGCTGCTTCTTGCTGAGGTCGCGGGAGTGTTCCTTGCCCAGCGGGTCGATGCCGGTCTTGCGGCGGCGCTTGCGCCAGCGCTCGAGCAGTTCCCTGAAGGCTGTCTGGCTGGCCTGGTCGCCCACAAAGCCGTCCTTGTCGCGCAGTTGCAGGCTGTAGCCCTCCACCCGCAGCCCCGGGAGTTCGCGCAGGCCGTGAACGTCAGGGCCGGGCAAGAGATGGGTTTTCTTGTTCATGGAAACCACTATGGATGAGTTCGCCTCGGCAACGCATCGGTAGCCCGCACCAAGGTTTGTAGGAGATTGGCGGGTGCACCCGGCGCCTTTTCGATGTCTATACACTGGCCCCCGATGCACCTGCCCCACCGCATCTTGCGCACCGCCCTGTTGTTGCTCACCCTTGCCTGGCTCTGCGCCGCCGCATCGGCGCAGCCCGGCGAAGGCACGCTGCGCGTCGGCTCCAAGCGCTTCACCGAGTCGTACATCCTGGCCGAGCTGCTGGCGCAGACGGCGGCACCGCACACCGCATCGCCGCCCGTCGTGCGGCAGGGCTTGGGCAACACCGCAATCGTCTACGAGGCACTGCGCTCGGGTGCCATCGACGTGTATGCCGAGTACACCGGCACCATCGCGCTCGAAATACTCAAGGGCTCGCCAACCGAAACGCGCGAGGCCATGAATGCGGCACTGGCGCCGCTGGGCCTTGGCGTGGCCGTTCCGCTGGGGTTCAACGACGGCTATGCGCTGGCGGTGCGCGCAGACGACGCAGAGCGGCTGGGCCTGCGCACGCTGAGCGACCTGGCGGGCCACCCCGAACTCAAGCTTGGGCTGTCGAACGAGTTCATCGGCCGCGCCGACGGGTGGAAGGGCCTTGCCGCGCGCTACGGCTTTACGCAGACACCGACCGGCCTCGACCATGGCCTGGCCTACGAAGCGGTGGCCGCGAAGCAGATCGACGCGATCGACATCTACACCACCGACGCCAAGATCGACCACCTCGGCCTGCGGGTGCTCGAAGACGACAAGAAGTACTTTCCGCGCTACGACGCGGTGCTGCTGTACCGGCTGGACCTGCCAGCCCGGCTACCGAAAGCCTGGGCTGCGCTGCAAGCGCTCGAAGGCCGCATCGACGAGCGCGCGATGATTGCAATGAACGCCCGCGCCGAGCTGCAAAGCGTGCCCTTCGATGCGATTGCACGCGACTTTCTGTCCGGCACCGGCAACAGCGGCAAGGCCCAGCCGAAAGAGGTCAGGCGTGGTTTCACCGCCAAGCTGTTCGGCCCCGATCTGTGGCAGCTCACGCGGCAGCATCTGGTGCTGGTGGCGGTGTCGGTGGGTGTTGCGATTCTGATTGGCGTGCCGCTCGCGATCCTTGTGTTCTCGCATGTACGGCTGCGGGCAGCGGTGCTCGGTGTTGCCAGCATTTTGCAGACCGTGCCATCCCTGGCCTTGCTGGCCGTGCTCATCTCGCTGCTGGGCGCCATTGGTGCGCTGCCGGCATTGATTGCGCTCACGCTCTATTCGCTGCTGCCGATCATGCGCAACACGGTAACGGGCCTTGCCGAAGTGCCGAACGGCCTGCGCATGGCAGGCACCGCCCTTGGCATGACACCGCCGCAGAGCCTGCGGCTGGTGCTGCTGCCGCTTGCCTTGCCCACGCTGCTGGCGGGCATTCGAACGGCAACGGCCATTGCGATTGGCACCGCAACCATCGCGGCGTTCATCGGCGCGGGCGGTTTTGGCGAACGCATCGTGACCGGCCTTGCGCTCAACGACCGCGAACTGCTTTTGGCGGGCGCGCTGCCGGCTGCGGCGCTGGCGCTGCTGAGCGAGGGGATCTTCGAACTCGTGGAAATGATGATGCGCCGGCGGCGCCGGGCTCCGCCGCTTTCGCCTCTGCCTTGAGGCATTCGCGCAGCAGTTCGGCACCTGCACCGAGTGTTTTGTCGGCACGGTGGCAAAAGTGGCACTGCTGGCTTGTCGCGCCTTCAGGGCCGATGCGGCTCACCGGCAGTTGCACCAGGGTTCCCGCGGCCAGGTCGCCCGCCACCAGCCATGAAGGCATCTTTCCCCATCCCAGGCCGGCGCGCAGCAGCGCGAGCTTGATGTACATGTCGGTCACGCGCCAGGTCGAAGGCGAGAGCACGTCGATGTCGTAGCCCTGAGTGAGTGTGCTCGGGTCTTCCACCACGATTTGCACGTGCTCCGCCGCGGCGGCGTCCAGGTCTTTGGCGCCGCGGCGCGCCGCGTGGACTGCCAGCGCGTGCGAGGGCGCTGCAACGGCCAGCGTATGCAGCGGCATCAAGAATTCGCGGCTGATTTTTTCGTCGGCATGGCCGAAGGCTGCAATGGCCAGGTCGCACCGATCCGAACTCAGTGCGTCGATCGTGCCGCCCATGGAGCTGTACTCCACGCGGACCGCAATGCTCGGGTAGACCGCGTGCATGCCGCGCAGGGCACTTGCCAGAAGGTCGGGCGGAAAAAGCGTGTCGACTGCCACGGCCAGCCCGAGCTCTACGCCTTGCTCGAGCCCCTGCGCACGCGAGCGCAGAGCCTCGACCTTCGACAGGATGACCCTCACGTCGCCCAGCAGCGCCTTGCCCGTGGGCGTGAGCACCGGCTTGTGGCCGGAGCGGTCGAAGAGCCGCACCTGCAACTGCTCTTCGAGATTGGCAATGGCATGGCTCACCGCAGACTGCACACGGTGCAGCCGAGCGGCGCCCGCACGAAAACTTCCGGCGTCCGCCACGGCGACGAACATCTGCATCTGGCTGAGCGTGAGGATGTCCAGCATGATCTTCTCAATCGATTGACTTGGCCGATATTATTCGCTTTCATTGATCATGCAATCGCCGCAAAGTAGCGGCATGCAGAAGCAATTCGAAATGGCCGGCGCACCACCCGCCGCCCCTCTCCACCCTTCTCCGACTTCGTCTTCAACGCACTGGCGCGGCGTGGCGCTGGTGGTGGCCGCCGGCGTGGTGGCTTCCCTTCAGGTCGGCAAGGTCGCCATTGCGGTGCCGGAGCTGCGCGCCGATTTCGGGCTCGACCTCTCGATGGTCGGTTGGCTGATGGCAATGTTCTCGCTGCTGGGCGTGGCCGGCGCGGTGCCGGTTGGCGCGTGGGTCGCACGTGCCGGCGACCGGCGCCTGGTGGTTGCGGGGCTGCTGGCCATTGCCGCGGGGAGCACGGCGGGTGCGCTGGCAGGCGGCGTTGCAGTGCTGCTGGCCGGTCGCATCGTCGAGGGCCTGGGTTTTGTGCTGATCACCATTGCCGGTCCGTCGGTGCTGCAACGCATGGTTTCGCCCGGCGGCAAAGACCTGGCCTTTGCAATCTGGAGTTGCTTCATGCCGACGGGCATTGCAATAGCGCTGTTCAGCGGGTCGCTTCTCGATGGATGGCGCGGCTTCTGGCTGGGCAATGCCGCGCTTGCAGCCCTGCTCGCGTTGTTGCTGCTGCTTGGCGTTCCGCGTAGCGTCGGCGGCAGTGCCGCGCCGGTGTCATGGCACAGCATGGCGCGTGATGCAGCCGACACCGCAAAGGCGGGTGCTCCTGCGTTGATCGCGGCCTCGTTCGTCATCTACAGCCTGCAGTTCTTCGCGCTCTTCAGCTTTCTGCCGGTGCTGTTGATCGAGCGCATGGGCGTGGACATGGCCGCAGCCGGGTCGCTGAGCGCGGTGGCCTGCTGCGTCAACGTGGCGGGCAATCTTGTGGCTGGCGTGCTGTTGAAGCGCGGCGTTGCGCGCTGGCTGCTGGCGGCTGTTGCCAGTGCATCGATGGGCCTATCGGCCATCGGCATATTCCTGCCGGTGCTCGGCGCTGTGCCGGCCTTCTTGCTGTGCCTGGTTTTTTCAGGCGCTGGCGGCCTGCTTCCGGCAACGCTGATCGGCACCTCGCCCATCGTGGCACCCAGCGCGCGGCTGGTGCCGATATCGATGGGCCTTCTCATGCTGGGCAGCAATCTCGGCCAGATGATCGGCCCGTTGATCGTGGGCGGTGCGGTGGATTTGCTGGGCTGGCCTGCGGCAGCCGTTATCGTTGCCGTGGCGGGAGCAATGGGGGTGCTGCTTGCACTGGGCCTGCGGCGCTCGATGGCACGCCGCGGCCACCCGCTTTGAAGGCGGGTGGCCTGGAGAACATCAAGCCAGCGTGTAGGCCGTCTTCACGGTGGTGAAGAACTCTTGCGCGTACTTGCCCTGCTCGCGCGGGCCGTAGCTCGAGCCCTTGCGGCCGCCGAACGGCACGTGGTAATCAACCCCTGCCGTCGGCAGGTTCACCATCACCATGCCGGCCTGGCTGTGGCGCTTGAAGTGCGTGGCGTACTTCAGGCTCGTGGTTGCAATGCCTGCAGAGAGGCCAAACTCCGTGTCGTTGGCCGTGGCCAGCGCTTCTTCGTAGTTCTTCACACGAATCACGCTCGCCACCGGGCCAAAGATTTCTTCCTTGTTGATGCGCATGGCGGCAGCCGTTTCGCTGAAGAGCGCCGGCGACATGTAGTAGCCGTCGGTCTCCAGCTTGAGCAGCTCGCCGCCCGCAGCCAGCGTTGCGCCTTCGCCCTTGCCGATGGCCACGTATTCCATGTCCTGGTCGAGTTGCGACTTGGACGAGACGGGGCCGATGTCGGTGCCCTGCGCCAGCGCATCGCCCACCTTGATCTTGGCCATGCGGGCCTTCATCGCATCGATGAACTTGGGGTAGATGCCTTCGGTGACGATCAGGCGGCTGGAGGCCGTGCAGCGCTGGCCGGTGGAATAGAACGCGCTTTGCACGCTCAGTTCCACGGCCTGGGCAAGGTCGGCGTCATCCAGGATGACCTGCGGGTTCTTGCCGCCCATCTCCAACTGCACCTTCTTGTGGTTGGTCACGCACTGGACGGCGATGTTGCGGCCCACGCCCACCGAGCCGGTGAAGCTGATGGCATGGATGCCGGGGTGGTTGACCAGCGCATTCCCGATCACGCTGCCGCGGCCCATCACCAGGTTGAACACCCCGGCCGGAATGCCCGAGCGGCTGATGATTTCGGCCAGCGCCCAGGCGCAGCCGGGCACCAGGTCGGCGGGCTTCAGGACCACGCAGTTGCCAAAGGCCAGCGCGGGTGCGATCTTCCAGGCCGGAATGGCAATGGGGAAGTTCCAGGGCGTGATGAGGCCGACCACGCCGACCGGCTCGCGCGTGATTTCGACACCGATGTTGGGGCGCACCGAGGGCACGATCTCGCCCGAGAGGCGCAGGCATTCGCCGGCGAAGAACTTGAAGATATGGCCGGCGCGGGTGGCTTCGCCGATGCCTTCGGCGCGGGTCTTGCCTTCTTCGCGCGCAAGCAGGGTGCCGAGTTCTTCCTTGCGGGCAAGGATTTCGGTGCCGATCTTGTCGAGCGCATCGGAGCGTGCCTGGATGCCGCCGGTCGCCCAGGCGGGGAAGGCAGCGGTGGCAGCAGCCACGGCATCGTCGACGTGCGAGGCATCACCCTGCGTGTACTGGCCCAGCACGTCGGCCAGGTTGCTCGGGTTGAGGTTGGGGCTGTAGCTTGCGCCGGCACGCCATTCGCCGCCAATCAGGTTGTCGAAGTTTTGCATGAGTGTTCCTTGCTGCTCGATGGAAAGAAAGAAGCCGGATCACTGGGTGTCCGGCTGCGGAAATGGAAACGCGAGACTAAACGTTCAACGAACCAGGCATGGTTTTTTATTGTCGAAAGTCCATCCCGGGATCAGGTATTGCATGGCCTGCGCATCGTTGCGAGCACCCAGCCCGTGCTTCAGGTAGAGCTGGTGCGCCTTCTCGACTTCGTCCATGTCGAGCTCGATGCCCAGCCCGCCGCGGGTCGGCACCTTCACGAAGCCGCCTTCGATCTGCAGCGGCGCCTTGGTCAGGTGCTGGCCGTCCTGCCAGATCCAATGCGTGTCGATGGCCGTGACCTTGCCCGGTGCTGCCGCCGCCACATGCGTGAACATGGCGAGCGACACGTCGAAGTGGTTGTTCGAATGCGAGCC